>NZ_JBHSQS010000023.1:0-78350 GCF_042658605.1 Micromonospora vulcania
CGGGCGGGGCGCGCGCGGGACGGCGCGGACGGGCGCGCGGGACGGCGCGGACGGGCGCGCGGGACGGCGCGGGCGGACGGGCGGGACGGCGCGGGCGGACGGGCGGGCGGGCAGGCGGGCGGGCGGGCCGGTCAGGCTACGGTGGCGTGCATCTCCCAGACCAGGATCTCGGCTGGCTCGTCGGCGGTGACGCGGCGGCCGCCGGTCATGGTGAGGCGGACCGCGTCGCCGGTGTCGAGGGGGCCGCTGTCCTCCAGGGTGACGGTGCCGTTGGGCACGTACAGGTGCACGAAGGGCGCGTCCGGGACGTTGATCTCGTCGCCGGGGTTGAGCCGGGCGGCGTGCAGGGTGGCGTACTGGTTGCGGATCCGGATCGCGGACGCGCCGTCGTACCGGTCCATTCCGGAGGCGATCGGCACCAGGCCACCGCGTAGCAACTCGTCGTCGATCTCCAACTGCTCGTAGCCGGGGTCGACGCCCTGCTCGTCGGGGAGCACCCACATCTGCACGAAGTGGACCGGGTCGGTGTGCGGCTCCTGGTTGTTGAGCCGCCAGGCGTCGTTCTTCTCCGAGTGCAGGATGCCGGTTCCGGCGCTCATCCGCTGGGCCAGCCCGGGGTAGATGACCCCGGAGTGACCGGTGGAGTCCTGGTGCACCAGGGAGCCACGTAGCACCCAGGTGACGATCTCCATGTCCTGGTGCGGGTGGGTCTCGAAGCCGGCGCCCGGGCGGACCACGTCGTCGTTGTTGACCAGCAGCAGACCGTGGTGCGTGTTGGCCGGGTCGTAGTGCCGGGAGAACGAGAAGGAGTGCTTGGAATCCAGCCAGGAGATCCGGGTGGCGAAACGGTCCTCGGCGCGGCGTACGTCGACCGACGGGGCGGGCGAGGTCACCAGGCACCCTGCCCGGTGCCGGGGGACGACGGGACCCAGGTCAGGGCCGGCTCACCGGTGGCCAGTTCGGCGATCTCACCGGTGCTCACCTGCGGGACGTGGCCGAACTCGGCGCAGTGCTGCTCGGCGATCTCCGCGCAGATCTCGGCCACCTGTTCACACATCGGGTCACCCAGATCGGCGGCATTCAATGCCATGATCATCTTGTACCGGAGATCCCGCACACCCACCCCCGATCGACAAATCCAGCCCCCTGTCCCGGACCCTACCCGCGCCAACAACAGCCCGCCCCAAAACGACCGCACCCCGACACTCGACGTCGATCATGGACTCATGGTGGCCGATCCGCCCCGCTTTACGGGCCTCTGTCCACCACCACAACCCCATGATCGACCGGGGTGAGGGTGGGGCGGGCGGGGCGGGGGGGTGACGGGCGGAGCAGGGCGAACGGGGGACGGGCGGAGCAGGGCGAGCGAGGGACGGGGCAGAGCAGGGCGAGCGAGGGACGGGGCAGAGCAGGGCGAGCGAGGGACGGGGCAGGTAACGGGACGGAGCGGGGCGGGAGCGGGGATGTTGTCGGCGCCGCCCCCGGGGGTCGTGGGGGCGGCGCCGAGGTTTGCGGGGGACGGGTCTACCAGAGGCGACGACGCTTGGCCTTCTGCGGGCGGATCAGGTCAGCGCCCTTGGTCAGCATTCGGGACGCCCGGGAGGGACCACGCCGGGCCTCCAGGTTGTGGCTGAGCTTGCGCGCGCCGGCCGCGGCCAGCGGTACCGCGACCGCCATCACCGCCCACTGGGCAATACGCTTCTGGATCATGTGGGTTCACCTCCGTCAGTAGCTCCTGACGGATTGATACCCAGCGTGACGCGCCGGTAAGCCTCGGGCTCAGCCCACCGGGGCGACCGGGTTGGGCAGGGCACCGCCGAACCGGCGGTCCCGCTGGGCGTACAGCTCGCACGCGTACCAGAGGTGGCGGCGGTCGAAATCCGGCCAGAGCGTGTCCAGAAAGACCAGTTCGGCGTACGCGGTCTGCCAGAGCAGGAAATTGGAGATCCGCTCCTCCCCGGAGGGGCGCAGGAACAGGTCCACCTCCGGGATCTCCGGGTGGTAGAGGTACTTCGCCACGGTCTTCTCGGTGACCTTGGCCGGATCCAGCCGGCCGGCCGCCACGTCACGCGCGATCGCGGCGGCGGCGTCACCGATCTCGGCCTGCCCCCCGTAGTTGACGCAGAACTGCAGGGTCAGCGTCGAGTTGCCACGGGACATCTCCTCGGCGGTCTGCAACTCGGAGATGACGCTCTTCCACAACCGCCCGGGCCGGCCCGACCACACCACCCGGACGCCCAGGTCGACCAACTGGTCGCGGCGGCGGCGGATGACGTCCCGGTTGAACCCCATCAGGAACCGGACCTCGTCCGGCGAGCGCCGCCAGTTCTCGGTGGAGAACGCGTACGCCGACAGGTAGGGGATGCCCATCTCGATGGCACCCTCGATGGTGTCGAAGAGGCTGTGCTCCCCCGCCTCGTGACCCTTGGTGCGGGGCAGCCCGCGGTCCTTGGCCCACCGGCCGTTGCCGTCCATCACCACGGCGACGTGCTTGGGCACCGCCTCGGTGGGCAGCGCCGGTGGACGGGCACCCGACGGGTGCGGTATCGGCGGCGTCGGCTCACGGCGGCTGGCCCTCATCGAACGGATCACTCGATTGTCTCCTTGCTCGCACCGGCCGCCCCGGCATCGACATCGCCGCGCGGCCGAACCATCGCGGCCCCGGCACCCCCCGGCAGCGGGACCGTGCCGGTCACCGGGGCACCCCGGTCGACCAGCGGCAGCGAGCGTAGCGCGCGTTCCAGGTGCCACTGCAGGTGAGCCGCGACCAGTCCACTGCACTCCCGGCGTACACCGGTCTCGGTGGCGTCGGCGACCACCCAGTCGCCGGTGGTCAGCGCGGACATCAGGTCGATGGTCGCCGGCGCGGGGTGTGCCGCGCCGGGCGGCCGGCAGTCCGGGCAGACCGTGCCGCCGGCCGGTACGGAGAACGCCCGGTGCCGCCCGGGGGTGCCACAGACCGCGCAGGCGATCAGCGCCGGCGCCCAGCCCGCGAGGGTCATCCCGCGCAGCAGGTACGCGTCGAGCACCAGGGTGGTGGCGTGCTCGCCCCGGGACAGCGCCTTCAGCGCGCCCACGGTGAGCTGGAACAGCCGCAGTGACGGCTCCCGCTCCACCGGGGTCAACCGCTCGGCGGTCTCGGCGATCGCGCTGGCCGCCGTGTAGCGGGGATAGTCCCCGAGGAAGCGCTTGCCGTAGAGCTCGATGCCCTCGACCTGGCTGACGCTGTGCAGCGAACTGCCCTGGTTGCCCTTCGGGTCGCCGGCGAGCTGCAGATCGACGTGGCCGAACGGCTCCAACCGGGCACCGAACTTGCTGGTGGTGCGGCGGATGCCCCGGGCCACCGCGCGCAGCCGGCCGTGCCGGCGGGTGAGCAGGGTGATGATCCGGTCGGACTCGCCGAGCTTCTGCACGCGCAGCACCACCGCGTCGTCGCGGTAGAGCTGTCGGCGGTACCCGGCCATCGGACCATTCTCCCTCGGGGTGTGAAATCAGGGTCGCTTCGGGGTGGACGCGCAGGAGAACCCCGATGCGCCCGGCACGCCACCGGTCGTAGCGTGCTGGCCATGGCACAGCACTCGACCACCGGCCGCCCCCGTCGCCGCGCCGCCGCCCCCGTCGCGCTGGGCGCGGCCACCGCCCTCATCCTGCTCGCCGGGTGCGACAACCTGTCCTTCCGGCGGCTCGACTACAGCGACACCGAGGCCGTGAAGATCTCCGCGATCCGGGTGCTGCCGGGCTCCGGCGACCTGGTGGTCCGCGGCACCGGCACGGCGGCCGAGGTGCAGATCAAGCGGGTGGTGCGCTACCAGGGTGGCGAGCCCGACACCAGGTACGAGATCAAGGGCAGCGAGCTGGTGCTGGACGCCGACTGCGGCGACCGGTGCAGCATCTCCTACGAGGTGACCGTGCCGGAGGGTGTGGCCGTGCGGGGCGAGACCGGCTCCGGCGACGTCGAGCTGAGCCGGGTCGGCGCGGTGGAGCTGCGGATGGGCTCCGGCGACGCCCGGGTCTCGGGGGCCTCCGGCGCGGTCGCGGTGGAGACCGGCTCCGGCAACATCGACGTGAGCGAGGCCAGTGCGGCCGTACGTCTGCGTGCCTCGTCCGGGGACATCACCGCCCGGCGGCTCGCCGCCGGGGGCGACGCCGAGGCGAACTCCGGCGACGTCAACGTGGAGCTGGACGCACCCGCCTCGGCCCGGGTGCACGCCTCCAGCGGGGACGTCACGCTGCTGGTGCCGGCGGGCAGCTACCGGGTCCGCTCCAACGCCGGCTCCGGTGACGAGCGGGTCACCGTCGCCGACAACCCGGCCTCGTCGCTGGTGCTCGACGGCTCGGCCGGCAGCGGCGACGTCACGATCAGCCAGCGCTGACCTCGACGGCCTCGGTGGCCCTGGGCTGGGCCGGCACCACCACCCGTTGCACGGGCAGGGGGTCGGTCGGGCAGGGTGGCCCGCCGGGGACCAGCTCCGGGCGGCGACGGGCGGCGACGTCCTCGACCCAACCGACGGCCAGAGCGACCAGCCCGACCAGCGCGAAGACCAGCAGCACCCGGATGGCCAACCCCACCGGGTCCCGGTGCGACCAGCCGACCACGTCGACCAGCGGCGTGAGCGCCACCACGAACGGCATGTGCCACAGGTAGACGGTGAGCGCCCGCCGGTTGACCACCGTCACCGCCCGGTCGGCCAGCCGGCTGCGACCCAGCCAGGCCATCCCCGCCGGTGCCCGGCCCAGTGCGAGCAGGATGAACGCGGCGGACCAGAGGGCGTTACCGAGCGGGTTGTCGTTGATGTCGTACCCGCGCGGGCCGGGATGCGCCAGGATCCACGCCCCGCCGCCCGCCGCGAGCGCCAACGCCAGCGGGTACAGCACCCGGCCGGCGAGCCGGCGCAGCATCCCGGTGTGGTGGGCGAAGCCCAGCATCCACGCGCCGAAATAGAGCCCGAACTCGCGGACCACCGACGGCGCCGGGTAGATCCCCACCTCGATGGAGACCAGCAAGAGGTACGGAGCGAGCAGGGTGGGCAGCGGCGCGCGCCGGAACAGCCAGAACGCGACCGGCGACGCGAGTACGAACCACAGGTAGTCGCGCAGGTACCAGATGACGCTCAGCGCCAGCGCACCCCAGTGGTTGGCCGGAGGGTCGGCGACCGGAAACAGCCACAGCAGCAGCCGGGGCGTCACCGGCAGCCCGGTGAGCACCATGGCCGGCACGAAGACCGCCGCCAGCACCCACAGCGACGGGAGCAACCGGCGCAGCCGACGGCCGACCGCCCGTGGCCCGGAGCGGGTCAGTGAGGCGGCCATCAACGAGCCGGCCAGCGCGAACATCACCGACATGGCTGGAAAGACCAGGGTGAGCGTCGCCCACCCCGTGACGTGGTAGACGACCACTCGAACAATTGCCAGGGAACGGAGCAGATCGAGGTATCTGTTGCGCATCAGCCTGCATCTGGGTCGGGGACGCGGGGCGTCCTTCCCCTACCCGGTGCGGCTGCGGCGACAAACGTGAACTCTTTGCGGCCACGCCGGCTGGTGCGGCGTCAGAAACCCAGCTTGCGCAGCTGCCTCGGGTCGCGCTGCCAGTCCTTCGCCACCCGTACGTGCAGGTCCAGATAGACCCGGGTGCCGAGCAACTCCTCGATCTGCTTGCGGGCGGTGGTGCCGACCTCCTTGAGGCGACTCGCCTTGTGGCCGAGAACGATGGCCTTCTGGCTGGGCCGTTCCACGTACAGGTCGGCGTAGATCTTCATGACCTGACCCTCGGGGATCATCTCCTCCACCACCACGGCGATGGAGTGCGGCAGTTCGTCGCGTACCCCTTCCAGGGCCGCCTCCCGGATCAGTTCGGCGACCAGCACCTGCTCGGGGTCGTCGGTCAGCATGTCGTCGGGGTAGAGCTGCGGAGACGGCGGCAGGTAGCTGGTCATCACGTCGACCAGGGTGTCCACCTGGTGCCCGGAGACCGCGCTCACCGGCACGATCTCGGCGAACTCGCCCATCTCGCTGACCGCGAGCAGCTGCTCGGCCAGGCGGCGCTTGTCCACCAGGTCGGTCTTGGTGACCACCGCCAGCACGGTCGCCTTCAGCTCGGCCAGCTCACCGGAGATGAAGCGGTCGCCGCGCCCGACCGGCTCGTCCGCCGGGATGCACAGGCCGATCACGTCGACCTCGGTCCAGGTGGACCGGACCAGGTCGTTGAGGCGCTCGCCGAGCAGCGTACGGGGGCGGTGCAGGCCCGGCGTGTCGACCAGGACCAGCTGCGACTCGGGGCGGTGCAGCACGGCCCGGATGACGTGCCGGGTGGTCTGCGGCTTGTTCGAGGTGATCGCGATCTTGGTGCCGACGATGGCGTTGGTCAGGGTCGACTTGCCGGCGTTGGGCCGGCCGACGAAGCAGCCGAAGCCGGCCCGGTACGGACGCGGCTGCGGGTCCTGCACGCCGGTCACTGGGTCACCGTGCCGAGCACGGTGCCGTCCGGTGCGGCCACGTGGATCGGCGCGTCCGCGGCGAGGTCACGCACCGCAGCGTGCCCGGCGCCGTCCAGCGTCGACGCCTCGGTCACCACCGCCGCCGCCTCCAGCCGGCTCGCTCCCGCCGCCACGGCCGAGGCGACCGCCAACTGCAACGCGGTGAGGGTCAGCGAGGGCAGCGCGACACTGGCCGCCGCGTACGTCCGACCGTCCTGGTCCCGTACCGCGGCGCCTTCCACGGCGGCGACCCGCCCGCGGGCTCCCCGGGCCAGAACGACCAGCTTGCCGTCCTCGGCGCTCAGCGGTGCCGGCGCGGTGGGCGTGGGCCGGGCGGCGGGCACGGCGGGTGTGTCAGGCATCGGCGCGTTGCCTCTCCTCGTCTCGATTGTGGTCCTGGTCGTCGCCGGGACCGACATGCTCGCCCCGCCGCGCGTTGTCCTGCTCGTCACCCGGCGCGACCCGGCTGACCAGCACGGTGTCGATCCGGTTCCGCCGGCCGGTGGTGCCCTCGGCGATCAGCCGGAGGCCGGCCACCTCGACCTGCGCTCCGGGGATCGGCACCCGCCCGAGCGACTGGGCGAGCAGGCCACCGACCGTCTCCACCTCGTCGGTGGGCAGGTCGGTGTCGAACAGCTCGCCCAGATTCTCCACCGGCAGGCGGGCGGTCACCCGCACCGAGGAGTCCGCCAGGCGTTCGACCGGCGGGCGTTCGACATCGTACTCGTCGGTGATTTCCCCGACGATCTCCTCCAGGATGTCCTCGATGGTGACCAGGCCGCCGGTGCCGCCGTATTCGTCGACCACGATGACCAGGTGGTTGCGGGCCGCCTGCATCTCGGACAGCAGGTCGTCGACCGGCTTGGACTCCGGCACGAAGGTGGCCGGGCGCATCAGCTCGGCCACCGGCAACTGCTCGGCGGCCGGATCACCGCCCCGGGAGCGCCGGATCAGGTCCTTGAGGTAGAGCACACCGAGCACGTCGTCGACGCTCTCGCCGATCACCGGGATGCGGGAGAACCCGGAGCGCAGGAACAACGCCAGCGCCTGGGCCAGCGTCTTGCCCTCCTCGATCCACACCATCTCGGTACGCGGCACCATCACCTCACGGGCGATGGTGTCGCCGAGCGCGAAGACCGAGTGGATCATCTGCCGCTCGCCGTGCTCGACCACACCGCGCTGCTCGGCCAGGTCGACCAGCTCACGCAGCTCCACCTGGGAGGCGAACGGCCCCTCCCGGAAGCCGCGCCCCGGGGTCACCGCGTTGCCGATCAGGATGAGCAGCGACGCGAGCGGGTTGAGCGCCCGACCCAGCCAACGGACCAGGGGGGCCACCGCCCGACCCACGGCGTACGCGTGCTGCCGGCCGATGGTGCGGGGCGCCACCCCGACCACCACGAAGCTGACCACGGTCATCGCGCCGGCGGTGACCAGCGCGGCTCGCCAGCCGGCGCCGAAGGAGTCCACCGCCACCAGCGCCACCAGCGTGGTGGCGGTCAGCTCGGCGAGCAGCCGCAGCAACAGCAGCAGGTTGAGGTGCCGGACCACGTCGCCGGCCACGGCCTGGAGGGTACGGGCACCGCGTACGCCGTCCCGGGCCAACTCGGCGGCCCGGGCCGGGGAGACCGCGGCGAGCGCCGCCTCGGTCATCGCGATCAGGCCGGCCAGCACCACCAGACCGGCCGCGAAGACGATCAGTTGCAGGTCGGGCAGGCCAGCGGTGGCGCCGGCCGCCAGTAACGGTGTGGACATCACTGGTTGCGGGTCGACCGCCAGCTCGAGAGCAGCCGAGCCTGGAGCCCGAACATCTCCCGCTCCTCCTCCGGCTCAGCGTGGTCATAGCCGAGCAGGTGCAACACTCCGTGCACGGTGAGCAGGTGCAGCTCGTCGGCCGGGGCGTGCCCGGCGGTCGCCGCCTGCTTCGCGGCCACCTCGGGGCAGAGCACGATGTCGCCGAGCAGGGCCGGCTCGCCGCCGGCCGGGGCGCTCTCGCCCGGGCCGTGGTCGACGCTGCCCTCGTCCATGGGGAAGGCGAGCACGTCGGTCGGCCCGTCGCCACCCATCCAACGATGGTTCAGCTCGGTCATGTAGTCGATGTCGACCAGCAGCACGGACAGCTCGGCGAGGGGGTTGACCCCCATCTCGTCGAGGGCGTGGCGGGCGACGGCGAGCACGGCGTCGGTGTCGACCTCGACACCGGACTCGTTGGCGATCTCGATGGACAACTGCTTTCCTTCTGCTTCTAGCGGCGACGGCCGGCGCGGCCGCCCTGGGCAGGTCGCCCGGGCACGGCGTGGACACCCGGCGCCTGCTGGTTCTCCCGCTCGGCGTCCCAGCGGGCGTACGCGTCGACGATCTGCCCGACCAGCTGGTGGCGGACCACGTCGGAGCTGGACAACTGGGAGAAGTGCACGTCCTCGACGTTCTCCAGGATCTCCCGGACGACCCGAAGACCGCTGGTCGTCCCGCCGGGAAGGTCCACCTGGGTGACATCACCGGTGACGACGATCTTGGAGTTGAAGCCGAGGCGGGTGAGGAACATCTTCATCTGCTCGGGCGTGGTGTTCTGCGCCTCGTCCAGGATGATGAACGCGTCGTTCAGCGTCCTACCGCGCATGTATGCCAGCGGAGCGACCTCGATGGTGCCCGCGGCCATCAGCTTGGGGATCGTCTCGGGGTCGAGCATGTCGTGCAGCGCATCGTAGAGCGGCCGCAGGTACGGGTCGATCTTCTCGTTCAGCGTGCCGGGCAGGAAGCCGAGCCGCTCCCCCGCCTCCACCGCCGGCCGGGTCAGGATGATCCGGTTGACCTGCTTGGCCTGCAGCGCCTGAACGGCCTTCGCCATCGCCAGGTAGGTCTTGCCGGTGCCGGCCGGGCCGATGCCGAAGACGATGGTGTTCGAGTCGATCGCGTCGACGTACCGCTTCTGCCCGAGCGTCTTGGGGCGGATGGTGCGCCCGCGCCGGGAGAGGATGTTGAGAGTCAGGACTTCGGCGGGCCGCTCGGCACTGCCCTGCTCGAGCATGCCGACGGTACGCCGGACGGCGTCAGTGGTCAGGGTCTCGCCTTTCTCGATGAGTTCGAGCAGCTCACTGAAGACCCGCTCGGCAAGGGCGTTGTCCGAGGCCACACCGGTGATGGTGATCTCGTTGCCACGGACGTGCACGTCACTGGTGACCGAACGTTCGACGAGCCGCAGGATCTCGTCGCCTGCGCCGAGCAGATTGACCATGATCTTCGAGTCGGGCACGGTGATCCTGGTCTGCACCCGGGGCGGGCCGGGAGGTGGGGTGCCGGTCATAGGTTGGGCCGAAAGGCCCTGCGCACCTGCTCTCGATCTCGGCGCCGGCCCTGCTGGCGCGGCGTGCGGACGTTACACCCATCGTATCCGTTCAACCCAGCCCGCATCGCGCCCATTTCCGCTGGCTGCGATCAACTCCCGGCCCGGAAGTCGTACCCCTCGAAGGTCTCCTGGTGGCGGGTGAACCGGTAGGTCGCCCAGTGCATCCGGACCACCGCGCCGGCCTCGTCCCGGGTCAGTCGCAGCAGCTCGCCGGCCTCCCGGCCGGAGACCGTGCGGAACACGTCCGGACGGTCCGGCAGCGGCGTGAAGACCGCCGGCGGGCGCCCCGGCGGATCACCGACCCCGCGGGCCCGCAGGCTGCCGTCGTGCCACGAGAAGGCGTACTCGAAACCCTCGCCCCACCAGCGGCCGAGCAGCCCGCGCAGGTCCGCCGGGGCGGGCGGGCCGGGCCGCCATGGTTCGACCTCGGCCGGGTCGTGCTCGACCGCCGCCGCCAAGAGCCGGTGCGGCAGATCGAACAGTTCGGTTGCCGTACCGGACGAGCCGAGCACCGCGGCACCCATCGCGCCGGCCGTGCCGTCCCCACCGCGCCGGCCGTAGACGGCGGCCAGGAAGCCGGGCATCGCGCCGTCGTGCCCGACGTGTACGACCCGCTCGCCCTGCGGGATGAGGATCAGCCCGAGCCCGAAGCCGGCACCCCAGAGCGTCTCGTCGGTGGTGGTCAGGGGCCACCGCATCTCGTCCAGGGTCCCGGGGGCGAGCACCAGGCCGGCCGGGTCGAGCGCCGCCGGATCGGCGAGGAACGCCGCCCAGCGGGCCATGTCGGTCGCGGTGCTCCAGAGTTGGGCGGCCGGGCCGACCGCGCCGAAGTCGGTCGGCGGCTCCGGATGCGCCTCGTCCGAGTACGCGTCGACCAGGAACCCGGTGGTCGCCGCCGGCCCGGGGATGGCCGTGGTGTCGGTGAGCTTCAGCGGGTTCAGCACCCGCTCGGCGAGCACCTCGGCCCAGGAGCCGCCGCGCAGCCGGGCGACCAGTTGCCCGAGCACGGCCAGGCCCAGGTTGGAGTAGTGGAAGCGGCGGGCCGGCGGAAGCACCCGCTCGGCCCGGTCCAGCTCGGCCACCAGCTTCTCGGCGTCCGGGGCGTGCAGGGTGTCCCACACGTCGCCGAAGGGCTCGCGTTGCAGGCCGGCGGTGTGCGACAGCAGTCGGCGTACGGTCAGCTCGCCGTGCGCCGGCAGGTCCAGGTGCCGGCCCACCGGGTCGTCCAGGTCCAGCAGCCCGTCGTCCCGGCACTGAAGGGCGAGCACGGCGGTGAAGGTCTTGGTGACCGAGCCGATCCGGAACTGCGTCTGCGGCCCCACCGTGTTGCCGGTGCCGCCGACGGTGCAGGTCCAGAGCGGCCGGTCGGCCCGGTGCAGCGCCGCCGACACCGCCGGTACCCGGGCGTCGGCCTGCACCCGCCGGACCAGCCGGCCCAGCCGCTGTGCCACCCCGGCGTTCAGCTCCGGGCCAGCGCTCACGCCAGGTCCCGGGCGAGCATCGGGCCCAGCGGGGCACCACCGAGCAGGTGCGCGTGCACGTGGAACACCTCCTGGCCGCCGTACGCCCCGGTGTTGAACATCAGCCGGAAACCGTCGCCGAGCAGCCCCTCGTCCTCGGCCACCGCGGCGGCCGTGGCCAGCACCTCACCGGCCAACGCCGGGTCACCCTGCGCGAGAGTCGCGACGTCGGCGTAATGCTCCTTCGGGATGACCAGCACGTGCACCGGCGCCTTCGGGCCGATGTCCCGGAAGGCGAGGGTGGTGGCGGTCTCCCGAACCACGGTGGCCGGGATCTCCCCGGCGACAATGCGGCAGAACAGGCAGTCGGATCCCATCGGAGCAGTGTAAGGAAGGGCCCCTTGCTAACGCCTCCGGTAGAGGAAGGGTCCCTTCCTAACATTCGATCCGTCTGCGGCACGATGGCCGACATGACGAATCGAGCCGTACTGGTGACCGGGGCCTCGCGCGGTATCGGGCGGGCGGTGGCGACGGCCTTCGCGGCCGGTGGCGACCGGGTGGCGATCCATCACCGCGACTCCGCCGACGCGGCCGACGAGCTCCGCGCCCAACTGCCGGGCTCGGGGCACGTGGTGGTCCGCGCCGACCTCACCGACCCGGACGCGGTCCGGGTCATGGTGGACCGGGCCGCCGAGCTGCTGGGCGGGCTGGACGTGCTGGTCAACAACGCCGGAGTGTACGGCGACCGGGACGACCCGCACCCGATCTTCGGCGCGTCCTACGAGCAGTGGCAGCGGCGCTGGCGGCAGGTGCTGGAGACCAACCTGACCGGTGCCGGCAACGTCATCTGGTGCGCCGCCCAGCACATGCGCGAACGCGGCGGCCGGATCGTCAACGTCTCGTCCCGGGGCGCTTTCCGCGGCGAGCCAGACCAGCCGGCGTACGGCGCCAGCAAGGCGGGGTTGAACGCGCTCGGTCAGTCGCTGGCCGTGGCGCTCGCGCCGTACGGCATCGCGGTCGCCACCGTCGCCCCGGGCTTCGTGGCGACCGACATGACCACCGAGCACCTGCGTGGCGAGCGGGGTGCGGCGATCCGGGCGCAGAGCCCCTTCGACCGCGTGGCCCAGCCCGAGGAGATCGCCGCCGCGGTGCACTGGCTGGCCTCGCCCCAAGCCGAGTGGGCGTCAGGCACGATAGTCGACCTGAACGGCGCCTCCTACCTCCGCACCTAACCCGCCGCCCCGCACGCCCCGCCCCGGCGCCTCGTCGATCTAGGGCATATCGTCGCTGCTAGAGATCCACTGACAGCGATATGCCCTAGATCGACGGGGAGAGCGCGGGAGCGCGGGAGCGCGGAGAGCGGGGAGAGCGCGGGAGCGCGGAGAGCGGGGAGAGCGCGGGAGCGCGGAGAGCGGGGAGAGCGCGGGAGCGGGGAGAGCGGGGGCGCGCGGGCGCGAGGGGAGCGCGGGGGCCGGGCCGGGGGTGGGTTACCAGCGGGTTAGGCGGGTGGCTAGCACTGCTAGGGCTGCTACCCCGGCTGTGGAGGTGCGCAGCACCGCTGGTCCTAGTCGTACCGGCCGGCCGCCGGCCTCGCGGAACGCGGTCAGCTCGGCCGGGTCGATGCCACCCTCTGGGCCCACCACCAGGACGATCTCCCCGGCGGTCGGCAGTTCGGCGGTGGTCAGCCGCTCGTCGGCCTCCTCGTGCAGCACGAACCCGGCGGCGGCCCCGGCGATCCGACGGGCCACTGTCGCGGTGGACTCGTCCGGCGCCCCGGCCACCACCGGCAGCCAGGGCCGGCGGGCCTGCTTGGCCGCCTCCCGTGCGGTGGCCACCCACTTCTCCCGGGCCCGTACGCCCCGGTCGCCGCGCCACTGGGCCACCGAGCGGGCCGCCGCCCAGGGCACGATCTCGTCCACCCCGACCTCGGTCATCGCCTGCACGGCCAGCTCACCCCGGTCGCCCTTGGCGATGCCCTGCACGACCACCAACCGGGGTACGGGCGCGTCCGCGTACCCCCGGGAGGTGATGGTGAGTTCCAGGCTGCCCCGGCCGACGGCGGTGACCTCGGCGGCGGCCGTGCCGCCCCGGCCGTCGGCGAGCAGCAACTCCTCGCCGACCCGCAGCCGCTGCACGGTGGCGGCGTGGTGCCCCTCGGGACCGCCGAGGGTCAGCGCATCGGCGGTGGGCAATGACTCGACCAGGAACAGCGGCGCGGACACGATGATCAGGCTAGCCGTCGGGGTCAGGCGTGGCCGTTGAACGCGTCGCGCATCCGGGAGAAGAAGCCGCCCTGCTTGGACAGCTCCGCGACCTCCTCGCCCCGGGTCTTGGCGAAGTCGCGCAGCATCCGCTCCTGGTCGGGGTCGAGCTTGGTGGGCGTACGGACGTCCAGGTGCACGTAGAGGTCACCTCGGCCGGTGCCGCGCAGGTGCGGCACACCCCGGGCGCGCAGCCGCAGGGTGCTGGCCGGCTGGGTGCCGGCCTTGACGTCGACCGTCTCCTCGCTGTCCAGCGTCTTGATGGTCAGCCGGGTGCCCAGGGCCGCCGCCGTCATCGGCACGGTGACCCGGCAGTGCAGGTCGTCGCCCTTGCGGGAGTACACGTCGTGCGGCCGCTCGTGGATCTCGACGTAGAGGTCGCCAGCAGTGCCGCCGCCCGGGCCCACCTCACCCTGCTGCGCCAGCCGGATCCGCATGCCGTCCTCGACGCCGGCCGGGATCTTGACGGTGAGCGAGCGGCGGGTGCGCACCCGACCGTCGCCGGCGCAGGTGGGGCAGGGGTGCGGGATGGTGGTGCCGTAGCCCTGGCAGACGGTGCACGGGCGGGCCGAGACCACCTGACCGAGGAAGGTGCGCTGCACCGACTGCACCTCGCCCCGGCCGCCGCAGGCCTCGCAGGTGGCCAGGTGGGTGCCGGCCGCCGTGCCGGCGCCGGAGCAGGTGGTGCAGAGCACCGCGGTGTCGACGGTGATCGGCGCCTCGACGCCGAACGCCGTCTCGTGCAGGTCCAGTTCGAGCCGCAGGATCGCGTCGGCGCCCGGCCTGGTACGCGGACGCGGGCCACGCGCGCCACCGCCCGCGCCGCCGAAGAACGCGTCCATGATGTCCTGGAACCCGACGAACGGGCCGGCGCCGCCCGGACCACCCGGGCCGCCCGCGCCGCCGCCACCCGGGGCGAGCGGGTCGCCACCCAGGTCGACGATCTGCCGCTTCCGGTCGTCCGAGAGGACCTCGTACGCGGCGTTGATGTCCTTGAACTTCTCCTGGGCCTCCGGGTCCGGATTGACATCCGGGTGGAACTGGCGCGCCAACTTGCGGTAGGCGCGCTTGATCTCGTCATCGGAGGCTTCCCGGCTCACACCGAGAATGCCGTAGTAGTCCCTGGCCACTGCGTTCCGTGTCCTCATGTTCGTCTCGCGTTGCGCCGGTCGGCGGCCGGAGCCGGCCGTCGGCCCTGACTGATCAGTTCTGGGCCAGCAACTCGCCCACGTAGCGTGCCACGGCGCGCACCGTGGCGATGGTGCCGGGGTAGTCCATCCGGGTTGGTCCCAGCACCCCCAGGCCGCCCACGATGGTGGCGCCCGGGCCGTACCCGGTGCTGACCACCGAGGCGGCGCGCAGGTTGTCGAACTCGTTCTCGTCGCCGATCAGCACCCGGGTCGTGCTCGGCTCGGTCTCACCGATGAGCTTGAGCAGCACGACCTCCTCCTCCAGCGCCTCGAGGATCGGCCGGAGCGAGCCCTGGAAGTCGAGCAGACCACCCCGGGTGAGGTTGGCGGTGCCGGCGAGCGCGATCCGCTCCTCGTGCCGCTCGACCAGCGTCTCCAGCAGCACCGAGGCGAGGGTGGTCATCATCGGACGCAGTTCGGCCGGGGCCTCGTCGACCAGCACCTGCACCAGCGGCGGCGTCTCGGACAGTCGGGCGCCGGCGAGCTTCTCGTTGATCAGCCGGCGTAGATCGGTGACGTCGTCGGCGGGCACCGGCCCGGGCAGTTCCACCAGCCGCTGCTCCACCCGCCCGGTGTCGGCGATCATCACGAGCATCAGCCGGGTGGTGGAGATCGGCACCAGCTCCAGGTGCCGGACCGAGGAGCGGGCCAGGCTCGGGTACTGCACGACGGCCACCTGCCGGGTCAACTGGGCGAGCAGCCGCACGGTGCGGTGCACCACGTCGTCGAGGTCGACCGCGCCGACCAGGAAGCGCTCGATGGCCCGGCGCTCGGCCGGGCTGAGCGGCTTGACCCGGGACAGCCGGTCGACGAAGAGCCGGTAGCCGCGGTCGGTGGGCACCCGGCCGGCACTGGTGTGCGGCTGCCGGATGTAGCCCTCCTCCTCCAGCACGGCCATGTCGTTGCGGACCGTGGCCGGGGAGACCCCGAGCTGGTGCCGCTCGACCAGCGCCTTGCTGCCGACCGGCTCCTGGGTGGAGACGTAGTCCTCGACGATCGCGCGGAGCACGGCGAGTTTGCGGTCGTCGAGACCCATTCCCCGCACCTCCTGTCGCACGTCGGCCGCCGGCTCCGTGGGCCGGCCGGGCCTTCCTGGCACTCGACTGTAACGAGTGCCAGTCTACGTCGGCAGACCCGCCAACGCGATGATCAAGGACGTCGCTGTCCGTTCAGCCGGAACGGCGCGGCGGTGTCGCTCTGGTGCGGCGTTGCCGCCTGCACCTAACGTGACATGCATGACTGAACCTCCTCGCCCTCCCGGAGCGGGAGACCCCGGCAGCTACCCGCCGGAGCCGACCTCCCCGCCGGCACCCCCGAGCTCGTCGCCCTCGGCCGAGCCACCCACCGCACCACTGTCCGGGGCACCCGGCCCGGGCGGCTATCCCCCGGCCGGTGGCTATCCGCCGCCCACCGGTGACCTTCCGCCGTCGGGCGGCTACCCTCCGCCGGGCGGCGCTCCGCCGTCGGGCGGCTACCCCACTGGCGGCTATCCGACTGGCGGCGCGTACGGCGGGCCGGGCGGCGGCTACGCCAACAACGAGGACAAGACCTGGGCGCTGGTCGCGCACTTCGGTGGCGCGGCCGGAATGATCATCAGCGCCGGCGTGCTCGGCTGGATCGCTCCGCTGGTGGCACTGCTGGCCCGGGGCAACCAGTCCCCGACGGTCCGGGCACACGCCGTGGCGGCACTCAACTTCCAGCTCATCTGGTCGGTCGTCGGCCTGGTCGGCTGGGTGCTCGCCTGCATCGTGATCGGCTTCATCCCGGTCGCGGCGGCGATCATTCTCGGCGCCGTGTTCGGCATCCTCGCCGGAATCAAGGCCAACGAGGGCCAGCTCTACCGCTACCCGCTCTCGGCCAGCTTCATCAAGTGACCCGGGCCGGCCGCTCCCCCGGCCGGTCCGGCGCACCGCCGTCGGTCCGGCCGGCGGCGGTGCGTCGGTTCAGGGCAGCAGGTCGCGGACCACGGCGTCGGCGAGCAGCCGGCCGCGCAGGGTGAGCACGGCCCGGCCGGCCGCGTGGTCGGGTGCGGCCAGCAGACCGTCGGCCAGCGCCCGCTCGGCGGCGGCCCGACCGGCCTCGTCCAGCACCGTCAGCGGCAGCCCCGAAGCGAGCCGCACCCGGAGCATCACGTCCTCCATGTGCGCCTCGTCCGCGGTGAGCACCTCCCGGGCCAGGCCCGGTGACGCCCCGGCGGCCAGGCGTTGGGCGTACGTCGTGGGGTGTTTGACGTTCCACCAGCGCACGCCGCCGACGTGGCTGTGCGCCCCCGGGCCGAGGCCCCACCAGTCCGCGCCGGTCCAGTAGAGCAGGTTGTGCCGGCACCGGGCCGCCTCGCTGCGCGCCCAGTTGGAGACCTCGTACCAGGAGAAGCCGGCCGCGTCGAGGGCAGCCTCCGCGGCCAGGTAGCGGTCCGCCGCCACGTCGTCACTGGGGTACGGCAGCTCGCCGCGGCGCATCCGGGCGGCCAGCCGGGTGCCGTCCTCCACGATGAGGGCGTACGCGCTGACGTGGTCCACCCCGGCGGCCACCACCTGCTCCAGCGAGGCGGCGAAGTCCTCGGCCCGCTCCCCCGGCGTGCCGTAGATCAGATCCAGGTTGACGTGCTCGAACCCCGCCTCGCGCGCCTCCAGGGCGGCGGCGGTGGCCCGACCCGCGCTGTGCTTGCGGTCGAGGATCGCCAGCACTCCGGGCGCGGCGGACTGCATGCCCAGCGAGATCCGGGTGTAGCCGGCTGCGCGCAGCAGCTTCAACGATTCCGGGGTGACCGACTCCGGGTTGGCCTCGGTGCTCACCTCGGCGTCGGCGGCCAGCCCCCAGGTGCGGTCGATGCCGTCCAGGATGCGGGCCAGATCGTCGGCGGGGAGCAGGGTGGGCGTGCCACCGCCGACGAAGACCGTGTCGACCCGGGGCGGCGGGCTGTCGCCGAGCACCCGGGCGGCGAGCGCCAGTTCGGCGAGCACCGTGTCGGCGTACCCCTCGCGGCTGGCACCACCGCCCAGCTCGGCCGCCGTGTAGGTGTTGAAGTCGCAGTAGCCGCAGCGGCTGGCGCAGAACGGCACGTGTACGTACACCCCGAAGCCGCGCGCGCCGACCGCGGCGGTGGCGGTGACGGGCAGCGATCCGTCGACGGGGACGGTCTCACCATCTGGAAGGACGCCGGGCATGGCCACTAGTGTGCCCGGCATGACCTCTCCCGACGTCCTCGTGCGGGTCTCCACGGCCCGTGGGGTGACCACCCTCACCCTGGACAGCCCGCACAACCGCAACGCGCTGTCCACCGGCCTGATGACCCAACTGCTGGCCGGCCTGGCCGACGCGGTGGCCGACGACACGGTCCGGGTGATCGTGCTCGACCACACCGGCCCGGTCTTCTGCTCCGGGGCGGATCTGAAGGAGACCGCCGCCGCGTACGCCAGCGGGACGGTGCCGGCCGGGATGCTGGGTGACGTGCTCGCCGCGCTCTGGGACTGCCCGAAGCCGGTGCTGGCCCGGATCGCCGGGCCGGCGCGTGCCGGCGGGCTGGGTCTGATCGCGGCCGCCGATCTGGCGGTCTGCGCCGATGCGGCGACGTTCGCCTTCACCGAGGTACGGATCGGGGTCATCCCGGCGGTGATCTCGGCGACCGTGCTGCCCCGGCTGCACCCGCGCGCCGCCGCCGAGCTCTACCTCACCGGGGACACGTTCGACGGCCGGCGGGCCGCCGAGATCGGCCTGGTCACCGCCGCAGTCCCGGCGGACGGGCTGGACGAGGCGGTGGCGCGGTACTGCGACTCACTGGTCCGCGGTGCACCCGGCGCGCTGGCCGGCGCGAAGGACCTGTTGCGCCGGCCGGGCACCGCTGAGCTGCGCGGCGAGCTGGCGCGGTTGTCCGCGCTGTCGACCGGCTACTTCCTCTCCGAGGAGGGCATCGAGGGGGTCACCGCGTTCCGCGACAAGCGCCCGGCCCGATGGGTGCCCGCGGTCGACTGACGACCGGACGGGACGCCACCCCCCCGGGGGTGGCGTCCCGGCTTCCGGTCCGGTCACCAGGCGGTCGCGCCGCCGTCGACCGGATAGTTCGCCCCGGTGATGTACGACGCCCGGTCCGAGGCGAGGAAGACCACCAGTTCGGCGACCTCCTCGGGGCGCGCGAAGCGCTTGAGGAGCGTCTTGCTGGTGATCGCGTCGCGCGCCGCCTGGTTGTCCCCGAGGTCGCGCTCGCTCGCCGGGGTGAGGATCGGTCCGGGGCTCACCGCCACCGCGCGGATCCCGTGCGGTGCGCCTTCCAGCGCGAGTTGTCGCGTCATGCCGATGACGCCGGCGTTCGCGGCGGTGTGCCCGACCATCGGCGGGACGTTGCCGGCGATCATCCCGGCCATCGAAGCGGCGTTGATGATGACGCCGCCGCCCCGCTTGACCAGGTGCGGCCAGGCGAACTTCGACACGAAGT
The DNA here is from genome assembly GCF_042658605.1 of Micromonospora vulcania. Lineage (NCBI taxonomy): Bacteria > Bacillati > Actinomycetota > Actinomycetes > Micromonosporales > Micromonosporaceae > Micromonospora > Micromonospora vulcania. The sequence continues at coordinate 19,160 of NZ_JBHSQS010000023.1, forward strand.
ACGGAATGTCGAGTTCGCCGGTGATCGTGTACCGCCAGTCCTCGACGGAGAAGTCGGGCATCGGGCCGAAGCGGAGCGCGGCCGCGTTGTTGTAGACGATGTCGAGCCCGCCATAGGCCGCGGCGGCGTCCTCGACGAGCTTGCGCACCTGCTCCGGGTTGGTGAGATCGACCGGCGCGATGCCCGTCATCTCCCCGCCGGCGCTACGGACGAGTTCGACCGTCTCGTTGTTGCCGTCGACCTGGATGTCGGCCCCGACGACCCGTGCGCCCTCGCGCGCGAAGGTCAGCGCCGCGGTACGTCCGAGACCTCCACCGGTGCCGGTGATGAGCACTACCTTGCCGTCCAGCGTTCCCATGGAACTCCTCCTTGACCTGGGGCGGCTCCGCAATTGACATGTCAACTCAACCACGTGCTTGACCGGTCAACCACTTTCCGCCGTCGTCGTCACGGTGATGCGCACGACAGGTGAGGGGCAGGTCTGGGGCAGGCCTGGGGCAGGTCTGGGGCAGGTCTGGGGCAGGTCCCAATTATCGCCGCGTTGGGCGGGACGTACTGCGAAACGGCAGGTGAGAGCACCCTCGTAGCGGGAAAGCCCGGACCGCGCCGACTGCGCCGGCCACGCCCAAACGGTCGACGCGCCCGGATTGGTCGCTCCGGGACGTACGCTTGGCGGACCGTCGATGTGGGGGTGTGGGTGCGAACTCGGGCAGCTGTGGCGGGTGGCGTGGTTCTCGTCATCGTCGCCGTGATCGCAGTCTGGCTCGTCGTACGGCAGGTCGGTGACCATCTGCGGCTGCCGCTGGCGGGACGGACCTGCACGGTCCAGGCCGACGGCCGGGTCGCCCTCGACGCCGACCAGATGGCCAACGCGGCGACGATCGCGGCGATCGGCGCCCAGCGCGGGATGCCCGAGCGAGCCGTCGTGGTCGCGCTGGCCACCGCGTACCAGGAATCGGGGCTGCGCAACCTCGCCGACGGCGACCGGGACTCGGTCGGCCTGTTCCAGCAGCGGCCGAGCCAGGGCTGGGGCACCTCGACGCAGATCCGCGACCCGCGCTACGCGGCCAAGCGGTTCTACGCGGCGCTCAAGAAGGTGCGCGGCTGGGAGAAGATGCGGATCACCGACGCCGCCCAGCGGGTGCAGCGGTCGGCCTATCCGGAGGCGTACCAGAAGTGGGCCGACGACTCCGAGGTGCTCAGCCGTGCCCTGCTCGGTGACGCCTCCGGCGCGGTCGCCTGCACGGTGGGGCGTACCCCGGTGATGCGCGGCGCGGCGGCGGCGGCCGAGCTGACCCGCAACCTGGTGCTGGACTGGGGCCTGTCCGGCACCGAGCCGGGCGACCAGACCGGGCTCTCGGTGACGGCCGGCGACCAGCGCGACGGCTGGCGGTACGCGCACTGGCTGGTCTCGCACGCCCAGGACCACGGCGTGAAGAGGGTCCGCTTCGGCGACCTGGAGTGGACCGCCCGGGACGGCACCTGGGAGCACGTGACCGGCGAGCAGGCCGCCACCGGCAAGGTGGTCGCCGAGGTGTTCTCCGAGGGCTGAGCGACCCGGATTTCCTTACCGGCAGTCACCGCACAATCGGGCACTCGCCTACGAAAGCCACTATTTGCCGCGCTGGTGTGACCCTGCGGATCGATTCCGCTGCTCATGGTCCGCCCGACGGCCGCCCGCCACGCATGCCCTCCCCGGCATTGAGGTAAGCGCGTTACGATCGGCGGCCTGTGCCAGAAATGGTTTCACGTCATGGGGAGGGGTACGACGCGGTGTTCGATTACGGCGACCGGACCGGTTACGAACCGATCAGCGAGACTGACCGTAAGGAGTTCCACGAGCAGGGTTTCCTCCTGCTACGCAACGTCCTGACGGAGGACCACCGGGCGGCGCTGGAGGCGGCGGTCGACCGCGTCTACGCGGAGGAGAAGGCCAAGGGCAACACCACCAAGGACGGGACCCTGCACCTGCTGGGCTTCCCGGAGCGGGACGAGCTCTTCGGCGAGCTACTGACCCACCCGATCGCCTTCCCGTACATGTGGGGGCTGGCCGGCTGGAACATCTACACCCACCACAACCACCTGGACGTCACTCCGCCGGCTCTCGAGCCGGAGAAGCCGTACTGGGGTTGGCACCAGGACGGGTACCGGCAGAACTCCGACCCGGAGACGATGGACCCGAACCTGCCCCGCCCGATGTTCTCGCTCAAGGTCGCGTACGTGCTCTCCGACCTCTCCGAGACCGGCCGTGGCGCCACCAAGGTCATCCCGGGCAGCCACCTGTGGAACTCGCTGCCCCGGCCCAAGGACCTGAGCGTGCACAACCCGGACCCGGAGGGCACGGTGGAGATCACCGCCAACCCGGGCGACGCGTTCATCTTCGACCGCCGCCAGTGGCACTCCCGGTCGACGAACCTGTCGAACATCACCCGCAAGATGCTCTTCGTCGGCTACACCTACCGGTGGATCCGCCCGCTCGACGAGCTGCACCCGGACGTCAACGGCGAGTGGTACCGCAACCGCACCCCCGTGCAGCGCCAGCTGCTCGGCGAGGGCACCCACACCGCCAACTACTGGGGCATCAACTGGGACGGGTACGTCGACGACGAGATCCCGCTGCGCAAGGAGCTCAAGGAGCGCGGCCTGCTGGACCGCAGCGTCCCCTGGCTCCGCTGAGCCAAGGATCGACGTAAGGATTGACGTAAGGAAGGGCCCCTTGTTATCGCATTTTGCATAACAAGGGGCCCTTCCTTACACCTGCTGCCGGATGCAGCCACCGCCGGCGATGGCGGTCTGCCGGCAGTCGGGAGATGCGTCAGGTGCGGCTGGCGAGACGGCGGCGGGCCTTCTCCCGGATCCGCTCGGGCAGATCCTCGGCGTCGAGCAGCCGGGGCAGCAGTTCCGGCTCCAAGCTGGTCGCTCGGAACACCTCACCGATGGTCACCCCGTGCGCGGGCCGATCCACCACCTCGATCGGGTCGCCGGCGCCCACCTCCCCCTCGGTCAGCACCCGCAGGTACGCCCCCGGGGTGGCGCGCACCGTGAAGCGCCGGATCAGGTCGGGCATCCCCCAGAAGCCGGCGAACGTGGTGCACGGCGTACGCGGCATGCTCACCTGGAGCACCGCCGTACCGATCACCCACAGCTCGCCGATCACCGCGCCGGTCACGTCGACCGCGTAGGTGGTCAGGTTCTCGCCGAAGCCGCCCGGACGGATGGCCCGGCCGATCTCGGCGGACCACCAGGCGGCGTCCTCCTCGGCGTACGCGTAGACGGCCTTGTCCGGCCCACCGTGGTGCGCCCGCTCGCCGATGAAGTCACCGGCCAGGCCACCGGCGAGCAGCGGAACCGGCCCGTCGACCGGCCGCTTGTCGATGCCGCTGCGACCGCTCGCGTCGCCAGCCCACTCCGCCTCGGTCACCACGCCGAGATTCACCGTCGCCACCCTGCCCGTCATGACGGCCAGCCTAGCGGCGGCGCTGTTGATCAGCGCTCGACGGCCCGGCCGGTCGGCGCCCTGACGGCGCTCGCCGCCCGACGGCGGTCAGGCCCTTGACGGCGCACGGTCGCCGACGGCAGCGCGGACGACGGTCAGCGCGGTCGCCGACCGGTCAGCGGCAGTCAGCCCTTGACGGCGCCGGCGACCAGGCCGGAGACCATCCGCCGTTGCACCAGCAGGAAGAAGATGATGACCGGCAGGGTGAACAGGGTGGAGGCGGCCATCACCGGCCCCCAGTTGGTGTCGTCCCGGCCGAAGAAGAAGGTCATCGCCACCGGCAGGGTGTAGCGGCCCTGGTCGTTGATGAACGTCAACGCGAAGATCAGCTCGTTCCACGCGGTGATGAACGAGAAGATGCTGGTGGCCACCAAGCCCGGCGCGACCAGTGGGAACAGGACCCGGCGGAAGGTCTGGATCCGGCTGGCGCCGTCGATGGCCGCGGCCTCCTCCAGTTCCTTGGGCACCGCGGCGACGAAACCGCGCAGCATCCAGACCGCGAACGGCAGCGAGAAGCCGAGGTACGTGAGGATCAGGCTGGGCAGGGTGTTGTAGAGACCGAGCCGCTGGATCATCAGGAACAGCGGGATGACCAACGCCTCCAGCGGGATCATCTGCACCACCAGCAGCATGATCAGGAAGCTGGTCCGCAGCCGGAACCGGAAGCGGGCCACCGCGGTCGCAGCGAGCAGCGCCACCAGGCCGCTGAGCACCACGGTCGAGACCGCGACCAGGGCGCTGTTGAGGAAGAAGTCGGCGAAGCTCACGCCGGGGATCAGGTTGCCGGTCAGGATCTCCCGGTAGTGCGCCAGCGTCGGGTGGGTCGGCACCGGCTGCGGGGTGGACGAGAAGATCTCCCTGCTGGGCTTCAGCGAGGTGGAGATCATCCAGTAGACCGGGAACGCCGCGAAGAGCGCGACCAGCAGCCCGGCGCCGTTGAGGGCGATCTTCTTCACGACTCGTCCTCCTGTCTGAGCACCATCCGTACGTAGAAGCCGGTGACCACGAGCAGGATCAGCGTGAGGATCACCGCGATGGCCGCACCGAGGCCGTACTTCGGCGGGGGCGAGAACGCCTCCGCGTAGGAGTAGATGGAGAGCATGAACGTCGGCCGGTCCTGGGTGCCGCCGGCCAACACGAACTGCTGGGTGAAGACCTTGAAGTCCCAGATGGTGGAGAGCACGATCAGAATTCCGAAGACCGGGCGGAGCAGCGGGAAGGTGATCTTCCAGAACACCCGCCACGGGCTGGCGCCGTCCACTCTGGCCGCCTCGTGCAGCTCGCTCGGCACGCTCTTGAGGCCGGCGAGCACACTCACCGCGATGAACGGGAACGAGTGCCAGACCACCACCAGGGTGAGGATGGCGAAGAACAGCAGTGGCGAGTTGAACCAGCCGTAGCCGGTCCAGTCACTGCGGCCGAACAGGCCGTTCGAGAGGCCGTCCGGCAGCGCGTTGAACAGCCAGGTGACCAGGCCGCTGGTGTCGTCGAAGATCCACTTCCAGACGATCGTACCGGTCAGCGCCGGGGTGGCCCAGGCGAGCATCACGCAGCTGGCCACGAAGGTGGCCATCTTGCGGCCGAGCCGGTTGAGCAGCAGCCCGACCAGGGTGCCGAGGACCATCGTGAGCAGCACGTTGGCCGCGGCGAACAGGACCGTGTTGCGCAGCACCGTCAGGAAGAACGGGTCGGACAGGATCTCGGTGTAGTTGCCCAGCCCCACCCACGGCCACTCCCGGTCGCCGCGCAGTTGCCGGACGTTGTTCAGCCGGTAGAAGGACATGCCCACCACCTGGCCGAGCGGCCAGAGCAGCAGCACCCCGATGATCAGCAGGGCGGGCAGGAGCAGCAGGTAGGGCAGGCGGTCGACCCGGCGACGCCGCCGCGCGGGGTTCTCCCGCGCGGCGGCCGTCTCGGCGCTCTTGGTCAGTAAGCTCACTTGCTGTTCAAGATGCCTTCCATCTCACCGGCCGCGTCGGCGGTAGCCTTCTCGACCGTCTTCTGACCCTTCATGACCGAGCTGTTCATCGCCTGGGTCACCGTCTTGGTCCGGCTGACCTCCACCCACTTCGGGGTGATCGGCGTGAGCTTGGTGTTCTGCATGGTGGTGGCGAACGAGGCCATCACCTTGTCGTTGGCGTACGTGCCACCGGCGACCAGGTCCTGGTAGACCGGGAAGAAGCCGAGGCTGCTCGCGAAGCTCTGCGCGTTCTTCTTGTTGAGCAGCACGGTCAGGTAGTCCCAGGCCAGGTCCTGACGCTCGCTGTCCTTCCAGATCGCCACGTCCGAGCCACCGGCGAAGGCGGGTGCCGCCTTGCCGTCCGGGCCGGGGATCGGGAACGTACCCCAGACCTTCTCGATCTCGGGGTTGTCCTTCTTCATGGCACCCTGCTGCCAGCTGCCGGCGAAGGCCATCGCGGCCTTACCGGTGGCGAACTGGGTACGGGCGTCGACCTCGTTCCAGCCGGCCGCGGCCGGCGGGGCCACCTTGTGCACGGTCACCAGGTCGGTCCAGTACTTGACCGCCCGCTGCGCCTCCGGGGTGGTGTAGCCGGACTTCCAGGTGCCGCCCTGGTTGCTGGCGATCTCGCCGCCGGCGCCCCAGAGGAAGGAGTAGAAAGGCAGCTCGGAGTTGCCCGGCAGGGCGATGCCGTAGGTGCCCTTCTTCTTCGCCTGAACGGTCTTGGCAACGGTGACCAGCTCGTCCCAGGTCTTCGGCGGCTGCACGCCCGCCTCGGCGAACCAGTCGGTGCGGTAGTAGATCGCCCGGACGCCCGCGTACCACGGAACGCCGTACTGCTTGCCGTCGAGCTGCGCGTTGCGCACCAGGTCGGGCAGCAGGTCCTTGCCGTCGGCCCAGCCGCCCATCCGTCCACTCACGTCGGCGAGCGCTTCCTGAGCAGCCCAGCCCTGGGTCTCGGTGTTGCCCAGTTCGGTGATGTCCGGCCCCTCGCCACCAGCGAGTGCGGCCTGGAACTTCTTGGGCGCCTCGAGCCAGGGGATGTACTGCACCACCACATCGGTGTCGGGGTGCTTCTGCCGGAACTCCGTCTCGACACCTTCGAGGAAGGCGTTCTGCGCGTCGCCACCCTCGCCCATCATCCAGACCGTGAGCTTGCTGTCGTCGGCCGCTTTGTCATCGGAGCCTCCGCAGCCGGTCAGCACCATCGCGGCCGAGGCCACCACGGCGGTGACCGGGGCCAGCCGCTTCCACCTGTTCACGCCACTTCTCCCCTCGCGCCGCCTGGAACTAACCTTCCACGCCGCACCTTAGTACGAAGATTTCCTTTACGACAGTGGGCGGATCAGGGGGAGCGAGGCGACCGTACCGCAGGGGATCGGCGAATGGCTCTGTGGCATAGGGCCGAAGTCGGGCACTCCAGCACGAAAGAGCGCCCGGCCATCGGCCGGGCGCTCTTTTTCCGCATTGGATGGTGCCGAATGATGCCGGGTTGTTATCGGGTGACGCGTCGACGTCCGCCCACACCAGCCACCAGCGCGACCGCGATGGCCGCCACGACGACCTGCACCAGCAGCTCGCCCCAGTCGATACCGTTCGTCTCCGTCGCGATACCGATCGCCCGCGCCAGCACGGTACCCAGCAGGGCCGCACCGACACCGATCAGCATGTGCAGCCACATCGGCATGTTCTGCCGGCCCGGAACGACCAGACGGCCCAACGCGCCGACGATGAGACCAACAACGAGTGCAGTGATGATGCCCCACACGGTGAGCTCCACGGTCGCCCTCCTTCAAAGAATGTCCGACACACGATGTGTGCTTCCTGTTGTGACCGCTAAGTGCCCGAGCCGCCAAAAGTCCAAACCGACTCAACTCAAGGCGCAGCGTGAAGCGTCGATGCCTGGCGGGTGCGTCGAATAGCTCGGGAGCGCGTCCATACAGGTGGCAGGCCATCTCGACGGACCGCCGGCCGCCCCACGAGGTCCAAGAAATTTCCGCCGAACGCCGCCAGCGGACGTTGCCGCCAAGCGCTGGGCACGGGGCGCCGGGCTGCGTCCGCGGCTGCGGACGACGTACAGAAGCCGCCGCGGACGACGTACAGGAGGAGCCGGATACGGCAACGGCCGGCACCCCGTTGGGCGGTCGGGTCTGCCGACCGGCCCGGCCGGGGCACCGGCCGTGTTCGTCGACCAGCGCCGGGGCACCGGCCGTGTTGGTCGATCAGCGCCGGGGCACCGGCGCCGGGGTCACTTCTTGTTGGCGGGCTTGCCGTCACCGGAGTCGGAGGAGAGCGCGGCGATGAAGGCCTCCTGCGGCACCTCGACCCGGCCGACCATCTTCATCCGCTTCTTGCCTTCCTTCTGCTTCTCCAGCAGCTTGCGCTTACGGCTGATGTCACCGCCGTAGCACTTGGCGAGCACGTCCTTGCGGATCGCCCGGATGGTCTCGCGGGCGATGACCCGGCTGCCGATGGCCGCCTGGATCGGCACCTCGAACTGCTGGCGCGGAATCAGGGTACGGAGCTTGGCGGCGATGGTGACGCCGTAGTTGTACGCCTTGTCCTTGTGCACGATGGCGCTGAACGCGTCCACCGCCTCGCCGTGCAGCAGGATGTCCACCTTCACCAGGTCGGACGCCTGCTCGTCGGAGGGCTCGTAGTCGAGCGAGGCGTAGCCCTTGGTACGGCTCTTCAACTGGTCGAAGAAGTCGTAGATGATTTCGGCGAGGGGCAGCGTGTAGCGCAGCTCCACCCGGTCGGCGGAGAGGTAGTCCATGCCCAGCAGGCTGCCGCGTCGGCCCTGGCAGAGCTCCATCACCGCGCCCACGTAGTCGTTGGGCGTCAGTACGGTGGCTCGGACCACTGGCTCGTACACCTCGGCGATCTTGCCGGTGGGGTACTCGCTGGGGTTGGTGACGACGATCTCCTCGCCGTCGTCGGTGATCGCGCGATAGACCACGTTCGGCGCGGTGGAGATCAGGTCGAGGTTGTACTCGCGCTCCAGCCGCTCCCGGATGATCTCCAGGTGGAGCAGGCCGAGGAAGCCGCAGCGGAAGCCGAAGCCGAGCGCGCCGGAGGTCTCCGGCTCGTAGTCCAGTGCGGCGTCGTTGAGCTTGAGCTTGTCCAGAGCCTCACGAAGATTGGGGTAGTCAGACCCGTCGATCGGGTAGAGGCCGGAGTAGACCATCGGCTTCGGGTCCTTGTAACCACCGAGCGGCTCGGTCGCCGGCCGGCTGTTGATGGTGACCGTGTCACCGACCCGGGACTGCCGGACGTCCTTCACACCGGTGATCAGGTAGCCCACCTCGCCGACACCGAGCCCGTCGGCCTTGACCATCTCGGGCGAGATGACGCCGATCTCCAGCAGCTCGTGCACCGCCCCGGTGGACATCATCTTGATCCGGTCCCGGGCGCTGATCCGGCCGTCGATGACCCGGACGTAGGTGACCACGCCGCGGTAGACGTCGTACACCGAATCGAAGATCATCGCCCGGGCGGGCGCCGCGGCGTCGCCGACCGGCGTGGTGAACTGCCGGACGATCTCGTCGAGCAGGTGCGGCACGCCCTCGCCGGTCTTGCCGGAGACCCGGATGCAGTCGGCGGGGTCGCCGCCGATCAGGTGGGCCAACTCCTCGGCGTACTTCTCCGGCTGCGCGGCCGGCAGGTCGATCTTGTTGAGCACCGGGATGATGCGCAGGTCGTTCTCGAGCGCCAGGTAGAGGTTGGCCAGCGTCTGCGCCTCGATGCCCTGCGCAGCGTCGACCAGCAGCACGGCACCCTCGCAGGCGGCCAGCGACCGGGACACCTCGTAGGTGAAGTCCACGTGACCCGGGGTGTCGATCATGTTGAGCACCGCGTGCTCGCCGACCCGGTCGCCGTCGCGGATGGTCCACGGCATCCGGACGGCCTGGCTCTTGATGGTGATGCCGCGCTCGCGCTCGATGTCCATCCGGTCGAGGTACTGCGCACGCATCTGCCGGGGGTCGACCACGCCGGTGAGCTGCAACATCCGGTCGGCCAGGGTCGACTTCCCGTGGTCGATGTGGGCGATGATGCCGAAGTTCCGGATGCGCGCCGGGTCGGTTGCACCGGGAGCGTTCCGGGCGGAATCGGGCGTCGGTGGCACAGCGGTCCGTTCTGATCGGCTGACGTGAGCGGGCCGGCGCGACGCCGACCCTGTCTATGATCCCACGCCGCCGGGGCGCGCCCACTGCGCGGGCGATCCTCCCCGCCGCCAGGCCGGCGACGGGAACGCCATCGGATGCGACGGAACGCCGCCGGGACGAGACCGGAACGCTGCCGGGACGCGCGCGGCCCCGTTCACTCCATCGGCGGCTCCACGAAGAGCGCGGCCAGCCGGGGCAGCCGGCGGCGGGCCTCCTCCTCGTCGTCGAAGTCCCAGAAGTCGTTGAGGTCCGGTACGCGTACCGGATCCCGGTCCGCCGGCAGCTCGGCGGCGGTGGCCTTGCGGTACGCGTCCCACGGCACCGCCAGCATCTGCTCGGCGGAGAACTCCTCGCCGCTGAGCGAGGCGGCCCGCACCTGGGGCAGTTCGGCCAGCGAGTCCGGCTCGCCGACCGCGCGGGCGAAGACCGCGCGGCCCTGGGTCATCAGCCAGCCCCGGAAATGCTCGAAGCCGTCGGCCGAGGCACCGCCGTTGATCAGGTACGCCGCACCCCACAGATCGGCCTTGTGCGAGGCGGCCAGCACCCGCGTCTGGTGCCGGGCGTACCCGACGATGTCCTCCGGATCGCGCTCGGCGAGCAGCGCGACGGCCCGCGCGGCGACCGGTCCCGGTTCTCCCCCACCGCCGGCGCGCGCCTCGTCGATCAGCTGCCAGAAGTCCTCGGTCCTCATGGGTTGGCAGTCTGGCAGTGTCGCCGTGCGTCGCGCACGTACCCCGGGGCAGCATGGTGGGGTGTCCCCGCCGTCGCTGCCTCCGGTGCCGTACCACGCGAGCGCGCTGCGCCCGTCGTGGCCGTCGCTGCCCGCGGCGCTGCGCGAGGCCGTCGCCGACCGGCTCGGCGCGCCGGTGGTCACCGCGCGGGTCGCGGGCGCCGGCTTCACCCGGGGCTTCGCCGCCGTGCTCGGCACGGCCGACGGCGGCCGGGCCTTCGTCAAGGCCGCACCCTCCGCCGAGCAACCGCACCTGGTCGATTGGTACGCACGGGAGGCCGCGATCCTCGATCGGCTGCCGGTCGACCTGCCGGCGCCCCGCCCCCGGTGGACCCTGTCCGAGGCGGGCTGGTTCGTGCTCTGCACCGACGCCGTCGACGGCCACACCCCACGCCTGCCCTGGGCGCCGGCCGAGTTGGAGGCCACCCTCGCCGGGTACGCCACCGTCGCCGCCGCGCTCGCCGACCCGCCCGCCGAGTTGACCACGCTCGGCCTGCCGCACCTGGCCGACCTGGCCCGCTCGGACATCCTGTGGTGGGAGGAGGTCGCCGCCGGCCGGGAGCCCGCACCGGTGCTGCCCACACCGGCACGGGGCCGGCTGCCCGAGTTGGTGGCGCTGGAGTCCCGCCTCCCCCGGTACGCCACCGCTGCGACCGGCCTGATCCACGGCGACCTGCGGGTGGACAACGTGCTGATCGACGCGCAGGGGCAGGCCTGGTTCTGCGACTGGACCTGGATCTGTTCCGGGCCGGCCTGGTTCGACCTGGCCGGCCTGCTGCTCACCGCGTACGCCGGCGGGCTGGACGCGGACCGGCTCTTCGCCGCACACCCGGTGACCGCCGGTGCGCCCCCGGACGCGTTGGACGCCACCCTGGCCGCGCTGGCCGGCTACTACCTGACGGGGGCCGCGGCGGCACCGCCGACGGCCTCGCCGCACCTGCCCGCGCACCAGCGGTGGAGCGGCGAGCAGGCGCTCGACTGGCTCGCCCGCCGCCAGGGCTGGGCGTAACCTGGGTCCCGACGGGCCGGGTGATCGGCGCGTTCGGGCGCGCGGGGACCGAGCCGTTTTGGCTCGTCCCGGGCGACCTGGTAACCTGGCTCTTCGCGCAGCGATGACGCATGTTCGTCATCTCGCGCACAAGCTGACCAACCCGAGCTATCAAGACGAGGCTGTCGCGTGGCGAACATCAAGTCCCAGATCAAGCGCAACCGGCAGAACGAGAAGGCCCGGCTGCGCAACAAGTCGGTCAAGTCGTCGCTGAAGACCGCCGTCCGGAAGTTCCACGAGGCCGCTGAGGCCGGTGACGTCGAGAAGGCCACCGCTCTCATGCAGGACGCCTCGCGCAAGCTGGACAAGGCCGTCAGCAAGGGCGTGATCCACTCCAACCAGGCCGCGAACCGCAAGTCCGCGATCGCGAAGCGCGTGGTGGAGCTCTCCGCCTGACGACATACCGTCAGACTGAACTCGGAAAGCCCCGGACCTCGGTCCGGGGCTTCCGTGTGTCCGGCCGCCGTGTGTCCGGCCGCCGAAACCAGGCTTACCGGTCGACGTGGTTCGCGGGTGGCACCGGCTCGACGGTGATCACCGCGCCGGTGACGCTTTGCGTGACCCACTCCACCCGGGCCCGGCCGACCACCGGCTCCATCTGCCGGCGGAAGCGGTCCCGTTCCTGCTCGGGCACGAGCGCGGCGGACCGGACGACGACCGCGGCCACCATGTCGTTCAGCTTGACCATCGCCGCCACCACGGCGGGCAGCACCAGCACCGCCCACCAGGTGACCAACTCGGCGAGGGCGAGCAGCACGGCCAACGCGATGGTGCCCTCGAAGAAGAGGAAGCAGAGCACCCCGCCGGGGTTGACGAACCGCAGGCCGAGGAGCCGGGCGTAGAGCGGCCGGTAGTGCTCCTCGTCGGTGGGGATGGTGGCCCACGCCGTGCGGTTCGGCCCCGTCACCGGGTGCTGCCCTGCCGGGCCGCCGCGACCGAGAAGACGGCCCGTTCCAGGGCGTACGCCCGGTCGTCCGAGCCACCCTTGACGGCCGCGTTGCACTCGGCGGCGGCCTGCATGGCCCGGACCAGCCCCTCCGGCGTCCAGCCGCGCCCCTGCCGCTGCGCCCGCTCGATCTTCCAGGCCGGCATCCCGAGGCTGCTGGCCAACTGGTACGGGTTGCCCCGCCCGGCCGACGCCACCCGGGCCACCGTCCGTACCCCGTCGGCCAGCGCGTCCGCGATGGGCACCGGGTCGACCCCGACGTGCAGAGCCCAGCGCAGCGCCTCCAGCGCGCCCGGGACGTCGCCGACCATGGTGGCGTCCGCCACCGTGAAGCCGGTCACCTCGACCCGCCCCCGGTAGTAGCGGGCGACCGTGTCGGCGCCGATCCGACCGTCCGTGTCGGCGATCAACTGGGAGCAGGCGGCGGACAGCTCGCGAAGATCGTTGCCGACCGCCGCGATCAGCGCCTCGGCGGCGTCGTCGGTGCACTTGCCACCGGCCCGGCGGATCTCGTCGCGGACGAAGGCCACCCGCTCGCGGTGCCCCTTGAGCTTGACTGCCGGGACCACGGTGGCACCGGCCGCCCGCAGCCCGTCGGCGAACGCCTTGCCCTTGGCGGCGCCCAGGTGCAGCACCAGTAGCTGGACCTCCGGGTCGGGGCTCTTCGCGTACGCCAGAAGCGCGGTGACCAGGTCTTTGCGGGCGTCCTGGCCGGAGCGCAGGATGAGCAGCCGCCGCCCGCCGAACAGCGAAGGGCTGATCATCTCGGCGATCTCGCCAACGGTGAGCGCAGCGGCCTGGTATTCGCGGACGTCCACGTCGGGGTCGACGCTGCGAGCCCGCGCGACAGCTTCGGTCACGGCGCGCGTGGCGAGCAGTTCCTCATCACCGAGGACGAGCAGAATGGGGGCGAGGCTGGCCGGGGTCACGCCGCCCATATTCGCACGGTCCACGGTCGGATCGTGCCTGGTCATTCGCCACTGGGGCGGCGCAGCCCGCACTCAGCGCAAATCCAGACATTCATCACAGTTCACCACCTAATCCATAAGTCACCCGCGAAGACGGAACGGACGCGGGCTCCGTCAATTCAGGATCGTCGGCCCGGTGGCACCCCCCGGTGGACCACCGCCAGACCAGCTCCGGACCGGACCGCCGCCACGTCGCCGTCGGTGTCGGTCCGCAGCACCCGTACGCCGCCCCTGCCCAGCCGGGCGAGCAACCCCAGGTTCGGGTGCCCGTAGGTGTTGCCGGTGCCCACCGGCACCAGCGCGACCGCCGGCCGTACCGCGTCGAGGAAGCCCATGTCCTGGTACGCCGAACCGTGGTGGGCGATCTTCAGCACCTCCGCCCGGAGCTGCTCCGGCCCCGCGCGCGCCAGGATCGCGTGCTGCTCCTCGGTCTCCGCGTCACCGGACAGCAGGATCCGCACTCCACCCACCGTGGCGCGCAGCACGAGCGAATTGTTGTTCGGGTCGGACCTGGTGCCGGCCAGTGGATAGGGCGGGCCGAGCACCAACAGGTCCACCCCGCCGACCGGATGGCGAGCGCCAGCGACGGTGGACAACAGCGCCGCCCGGCCGATGGTCGCCGCCGCGTAAACCAGGTCGCGACCGCTCTGCGGATCGGTCGACGGTGGAGTCAGCACGGCGGCCACCCGTCGCCCCCGGAACACCCCGGCCACCCCACCCACGTGGTCGGCGTGGAAGTGGCTGACCACCAGCAACGGCACCTCCCGTACGCCGAGCCGCCGCAGGCAGCCGTCCACCGCCGCCGGCTCCGGCCCGGCGTCCACCACCACCGCCCGCCCGGCGTCGACCGGCAGGACCAGGGCGTCGCCCTGGCCCACCGCGCAGGCCACCACCACCCAGCCGGGCGGCGGCCAGCCGGAGGCCACCAGCCGAACCGGGAAGGCACCGAGCAGCACCGCGACGCCGACCACCGCCACCAGCCGCCGTACCAGTGGCCGCCGCACCGCGACCAGCAGCGCCACGGTCAACCCGGCCAGCAGCAGGGCGCCTGCCACCCCGCCGGGCCACGGCAGCGTGCCGGCCGGCAGCCGGGCGCCCTGCCGGGCGATGACCACCAGCCACCAGGCCGGCCAACTCGCCAACCACGCGGCGAACTCGGCGCCGGCCGGCCAAAGGGGCGACACCGTGGCCGCCACCACGCCCAGGACGGTCGCCGGTGCGATGGCCGGCACCGCCAGCAGGTTGGCCGGCACCGCCACCAGGCTGACCGTCCCCGAGATGCCGGCGACGACCGGTCCGCAGGCCAGTTGTGCCGCCGCCGGCACGGCCAGCGCCTCGGCCAGCCCCGCCGGGACACCCCGCCGACGCAACCCGTCCCGCCAGCGCGGCGCGAGCAGCAGCAGGCCACCGGTGGCCAGCACGGACAGCGCGAACCCGGCATCGCCCGCAAGCTCCGGGTCGACCAGCACCAGCACGGTGATGGCGGCGGCCAACGCGGGCAGCGCGGCCCGGGGGCGGCCGGCGGTCAGCGCCGCGAGGCCGATCGCGCCCATCGTGGCGGCTCGAACGACGCTCGGCGAAGGGCGGACCAGGATGACGAACCCCACCAACGCCAACCCGCATAGCCCGGCGGCCAGCCACGGGCCGGCCCGCGCCCACCGAGCGAGCAGCAACACGGCGCCTACGACAATCGCGACATTGGATCCCGAAACAGCATTGAGGTGTGTCATTCCGGTGGCCTGGAAGTCTTCCTCGACGGCGGGTGGCAACCGGCTGGTGTCGCCCACCACCAGCCCTGGTAGCAGGCCACCCGGCTCGTCGGGGAGTGGGGCGCAGGCCCGTTGCAGGCCGGCACGCAGCGTCCCGGCGGCGCGCTGCGCCCAGGAGGGCACACCATGGCGTACGGGTGGGCCGGTGGTGCTGAGCACCGCTGCGGTGAGGTCACCGCCGCGCGGGACACCGAGCCGCCCCTCGGCGGTGACGCGCTGCCCCGGCAGCAGCCCGCGCCAGGCCGGATCCGTGGCCAGGGTCAACACCCGTACCGGCGCGTGGACCCGCCCGCCGGCTGGGCCGGTGAGCTGGACCAACTCGGTCGAGACCAGCAGCATGCCTGGTCGCCCGGCGGACCGGATCGGCCGCGGGTCGTCCCGGACGATCAGGTCCGCGGTGACCGGGGCGTGCTGCTCGGCCAGGGCACGGATCGGCGGCGCATCCCGGACGACGAGCCGGGCACCGGTGGCCGCCGCCCCGCAGACCACGCCGAGGCCGACCGCGACGCCGATCCACCCGTAGCGACGCACGACGACTCGGGGGCGGCCGAGATGGCCGAGCAGGTGCAGCGCGCCGATCGCCGTCAGACCGGTCGCCGCGCCGGCCACCAGCAGGACCACCCGGGCACCGAGGTGCAGGCCGACCAGCGCGGTGAGCCAGGCGGCCACGGCCAGCCCGGCCAGCCGCAGGTCGGGCGGCTGCGTTTCGCCGACGACGGGATGTTCGCTCACACCGTCACCAGGTCCTTGAGCTGCTCGTACCGGGCGTCGTCAATCCCGTCGACCTGCCGCAGGTCGCCGACGGACTTGAAACCGCCGTGCTGGTCGCGATGGGTGAGGATCCGCTGGGCCAACACCGGCCCCACCCCGGGCAGCGCGTCGAGCTGGGCCAGCGTCGCGGTGTTGAGATTCAGCGGCCCGCCGGCGGGTGCCGCACCGCCCGCTGCCGGCCCGCCCACACCGCCCGGTGCCGGTGGCGGCGGGGTCACCCCGACCACGATCAGCTCGCCGTCGGTGACCTTGCGGGCCGGGTTGAGCAGCGCCACGTCGACCCCGGGCAGCGCACCGCCGGCCGCCTGCAACGCATCGGCGAGCCGGGAACCGGCGGGCAGCCGCACCAGCCCGGGACGGCGGACCTTGCCGGCGACCGCCACCACCAACTCGCCTCCGCCGGACGCGTTGGGCAGGACGGCCGAGGTGTCCGGCACTTCCGCGCTGGCCAGCGGGGTGACCGGCTCCGGGTGCGGCCGGGACCGCCAGGCCCAAGCGGCGGCGACCAGCACCACCACCACCGCGACGACCGCCAGCGCCCGCACGCCGCGCCGCCCAGGGTCGAACGCACCAGGCCCGGGCAGCCGGGCGGCCGCTGGGCGCGCATCGGGTGCACCCGCGTTCGGCGCGGCGGGCGGCACCCCAACCTCGGCAGGTAGCGCACCAAACAGGGGTACGGCCCCGAGCGGCGCCTCGGCCCGCAGCGGCGGCATGCCAACCAGCGGGTCCGTCAGGCGGCGCAGGCGCTGACGTACCTCTGTCTCCTCGTCGTGCGACACAGCGCGACGCTATGGCGACGGCCAGGACGGTGGGGTGGGGCGGCGCGGCCCTGTGGACAACCACGGCCACTGTGGATAACGCCCTGATCAAGCTCTGACCTGTTATGCGCGAAGGGGCCCGGCGACACCGGTGCCGAGCCCCGACCCGCGCGCCGCCGGCGCCGGAACCGCTACAGGTACGGCCGGGTGATGATCTCGATCCCGTGTCCCGCCGGGTCCATGAAATAGAAGCCGCGCCCACCGTGCTCGGTGTTGGTCTCCCCCGGCCGCTTCATCTGCGGATCGGCCCAGTACGTGATGCCTCGCCCAGCGATGAACGCCAGGCACCGCACGAAGAGCTCGTCGTCGACAAGGAACGCGTAATGCTGCATCTGGATGTCCACCGGCGGCTCGGCGAACTGGAGCAGCACTCCCCCGTCCAGCAGGACGTTGACGAACGGCCCCCACGAAGGCGCCTCGGGCAGCTCGAACAGCTCCCGATAGAACGCGGCCGACGCCTGCTTGTCCTTGCTGGCGATGATGGTGTGGTTGAACGTGACAGTCATGCGTACCGTCTTCCCGGTCGATCCATTGACCCGACCGAAAGCTCGCGGCGTTCACCCAGCCACACGATGACGAAGCCCCAAGGGCGCCGTCGCCCCGGAATCCCGCACGAGAGACACGTCGCGTACGCGTCGATCTCGGCGTGGTGGCTGAAGTAGCCAGAACCTCCGGGGGGTAGGCCCATCTGGGGCGCGAACGCAGGCTAACACGACGCGCCCGCGTTGCTGCCGAGCGATCACGGATCGCGGGTACTCGCGGAGGTGCGAGCGGCGACTAGGGTCATCGACCAATGGGCGGCGTCGGGCCGTTCACCGCGGCCCGGTTGGGGAGCTGTCCATGATGCTGTTACTGCTGCCCGTCGTACTTCCAGTCGGGTTGGTGGTCGCCTGGGCGGTGCTGCTGCGCCTGCGCGGGGTGCCCGGCTGGCTGTTCTTCGCCTCGGGAGCCGGGCTGGCGCTGTTGTCTCTGGCGGTCGGCGACATCCTCGGTGACGCCGAGGATCAGAACACCCCGCCCGGGTGCCAGACCGGTGCCGAGGGTGGGCTGGAATGCGGATTCGGGATAGGCCGCGCGGCCGGCGTGCTCGGCGCCGTCACAGCAACCGCCTGCCTCGTGTTCCTGGCCGTGCTGTCACTGCTCCTCTGGCACCGGAACAGGACGTCCGCTCGGGACCGGGATGCCCTGACCGACTGACGTCAGTCCCGGTCGACTGGCGGGCGGCGGTGGACGACCACGCAGGCCAGCCCCGGACCGGCGTGCGCGGCGACCACCGCGCCCGCCTCGGAGACGTACGTGTCGTGCAGGCGGTCACCCAGCCGCTCGGTCAGCGCCGCGAGCAGCGCCTCGGCCCGTTGCGGCGCGGCCAGGTGGTGCACGCCGAGGTCCACTTCGTTCTCCCCGGCCGCCTCGATTGCCAGCTCGACGAGCCGGGCCACGCCCCGGCTGGCGGTACGCACCTTCTCCCGCAGCACGATCGCCCCGTCCGGCATGTGCATGATCGGCTTGACCGAGAGGGCGGTGCCGAGCAGTGCCTCGGCCGCGTTGATCCGACCGCCCCGACGGAGGAACTCCAGCGTGTCGACGTAGAACCAGACGGTGGTGCGGTCGACGGCGGCGAGGGCTGCGTCGCGTACCCCGATCAGGTCGGCGCCGGCCGCGGCGGCGGTGGCGGCCGCGATGGCCGGGAAGCCGATCCCCATGCCGGCGGAGCGACTGTCCACCACCTCGACCCGACCGCCCAGGTCGGCGGCGGCCAGCCGGGCCGCCTCGACCGTGCCGGACAGGCCGGCCGAGAGGTGCACCGACACGATCCCGTCGGCGCCGGCGTCGAGCAACCGGCGGTACGTCTGGGCGAACTGCTCGGGTGCCGGTCGGGAGGTGGTGGCCGTGACCCGCCGGCCGCTCAGGGCCAGGGTGGCGTCCGCCGGGTGGGTCTCCACCCCCTCCAGCCCCTCCGCGCCGTTGAGTACGACGGTCAGCGGGACGACGGTCAGCCGGTGCGCACGCACCAGCTCGGGCGAGAGGTAGGCGGTGGAGTCGATGACAACCGCGACGGGCATGCCCGGCACGCTAGCCGATCGAGGCACCGAACGCCGAGGCGAGAGCCCTCAGATCGCGTCGACGACGGCCGGAACGGTGGCCAGGCCGACGTTGTGCGCCCGCAACTGCCAACCCCGGACGTCGTCGTGGCGCAGCTCGGTCCAGTGGCAGTTGGCCAGGGAACCGATGGTGCGCAGCACGCTGGGGTCCCAGCCGAGCAGGTGACCGATGCCCTGCCGGGAGCCGCCACCATGGGTGGCGATCACCACGGTGCCGCCCGCTACCGCGTCGGCCGCCTCCTGCAGCGCGGCTCCGACCCGCTCACCGAGGAGGTGCAGCGGCTCCAGGTCCACGCCCGGGTCCGGGTCGCCGGCCCGCCAGCGGGCGTACTCCTCGGGGAAGCGTTCGGCGACCTCGGTGAGGTGCAGGCCCTGCCACTGGCCGAAGTGGCGTTCGCGCAGCCGGGCGTCGGTGCGGACCGACAGCCCGGTGAGCGCGGCCAGCGCGGCGGCGGTGTCCGCGGCGCGGCTCAGGTCACTGGCCACGATGGCGTCCGGCCGCAGCGCCGCGAGCAGCGGCGCGGCGGCGCGGGCCTGGTCGCGGCCCAGCTCGTTGAGGGGTACGTCGGTCTGCCCCTGGACGCGGTTGGCGGCGTTCCAGTCGGTGTTGCCGTGCCGCCAGACGATCAGCCGGGTCATTCGGCTGCGGCGGACCCAGCGTCGGCCTCGACCAGGTCGCGGTCGACGAACGGGATGGTGGGGCAGTCCTTCCAGAGCCGGTCGAGCGCGTAGAACTCGCGCTCCTCGGTGTGCTGGACGTGCACCACGATGTCGACGTAGTCGAGCAGGACCCAGCGGCCACCACGCTCGCCCTCGCGCCGCAACGGCTTGGCCTTCTCCGGAAGCTCCAGGAGGCGCTCCTCGATGGCGTCGACGATGGCCAGCACCTGACGCTCGTTGGGGGCGGCGGCGAGCACGAACGCGTCGGTGATGGCGAGCTGGTCGCCGACGTCGATGATCGTGATGTCCTCCGCCTTCTTGTCGGCGGCGGCCTGGGCGGCGGCAATCGCCAGCTCGTGAGCGCGTTCGGAAACTGTCACCGTTCTCCTTCGATCAACCCTGCGATCCTCCAAGCGTCTCATACCCGGCGACACCCCGACTTGCCAGTTCTGGCCGATTACTGCCACAAAAGCGGCGATACCGGGCGCGGTCAGCGCTGATACAAGCTCCGCTTGGCGATGTACTGCACCACACCGTCGGGCACCAGGTACCAGACCGGCTCACCCCGGGCCACCCGGGCGCGGCAGGCGGTCGACGAGATGGCCATGGCCGGGACCTGGATGAGGCTGACCGTGTCCGCCGGTAGGTGCTCGTCGGTCAGCGGAAAGCCGGGCCGGGTCACCCCGATGAAGTGGGCCAGTTCGAAGATCTCGTCCAGGTCTTTCCAGGACAGGATGCGCTGCAACGCGTCCGCGCCGGTGATGAAGAACAACTGCACCTTGGGGCCGTACTCGGCCTGCAGGTCGCGCAGGGTGTCCACCGTGTAGGTCGGCCCGCTGCGGTCGATGTCCACCCGGCTGACCTGGAACCGGGGGTTGGAGGCGGTCGCGATGACCGTCATCAGGTAGCGGTCCTCGGCGGGGCTGACCGGCTCGTCGGACTTCTGCCACGGCTGCCCGGTGGGGACGAAGACGACCTCGTCCAGGCCGAACCGGTCCGCCACCTCGCTGGCCGCGACGAGGTGCCCGTGGTGAATCGGGTCGAAGGTGCCGCCCATGATCCCGATCCGCCGGATGTCTTCCTCCACCCCGTGATCGTAGGCCGGGCGTCGTCGCCGGCCGTTTCGGCCCGGGAAGGGGTCGCAGGACAGGCACTCGTGGGCATATACTCGTTGACGAGTAATCGGCCACGAGACAGAGGAGGCGCGTCGTGCCGAAGCGGCGCAAGGTCGGCAACCTGCTGGCGCTGGCCGTGCTGTCCGCCCTGGTCCAGCGGCCGATGCACCCGTACGAGATGGCCACCGCACTGCGTTCCTGGGGCAAGGACCAGGACATGGACTTCAAGTGGGGGTCCTTCTACACGGTGATCCGCAACATGGACAAGCACCACCTGATCGAGGCCGTGGAGAGCGTCCGCGAGGGCCGACGCCCGGAACGCACCGTCTACCGGATCACCGACGCGGGGCGGGCGGAGCTGGTCGACTGGGCCCGCGAGCTGGTCTCCACGCCGATGCCGGAGCACCCCCGCTTCCGCGCCGGCCTGTCCGTGCTCGCCGCGCTGCACCCCGACGAGGCCATCGACCTGCTGCGACAGCGGCTCGCCCTGGTCGACGACGCGATCAGCCAGGACCGCGCCACGCTCGACGCGTACCTGCGGGACATCCCGCGGCTGTTCCTGGTGGAGAGCGAGTACGACCTGGCCATGCGGACCGCCGAGGCGGCCTGGCTGCGGGCCCTGCTCGCCGAGCTGACCTCGGGCAGCTACCCGGGTCTGGACACCTGGCGGGCCTACCACGAGACCGGCGAGGTGCCGGCCGAGCTGACCGAGCTGGCCGAGAGGACCAGCACCCCCGACTGACCGGACGGCTCCGGCGGGGTGCGCCAACACCCCGCCGGAGCCCTTACCCCGAACCGACGCCTGGGAAGGCGACCCGGCCCGAAGCGGCAACCAGAGGATAACCGGGGTTCCCTCCCAGGTCGGTTCGCACGCGTACGCACCGACGACAGCCCAGGGAGAGAACATGACCACGGTACGAACCGCGATCGTCATCGGCGGCGGCATCGCCGGCCCGGTGACGGCGCTCGCGCTGCACCGCGCCGGCATCACCGCCACCGTCCACGAGGCGTACCCGGCCACCGCAAGCGGCATCGGCGGCACCCTCGCGCTCGCCCCCAACGGGGTGGCCGCCCTGCGCGCGGTCGGTGCCGACGAGGCCGTGACGGCGATCGCCACCCCGATCCACCGCACCGCCATGGCCGTCGGCCGCCGCCGGATCGACCTGCCCACGCTGGCCGGGGTGCCTCCGCTGCGCGTGGTGCACCGGGCCGAGCTGCACCGGGTGCTGCACGACCGGGCGGTCGCCGAGGGCGTTCCGTTCGCGTACGGCAAGCGGCTCGTCGACGCCCAGCAGACCGACCGTGGCGTGACCGCCCGATTCGAGGACGGCAGCACCGCCACCGCGGACATCCTGATCGGCGCCGACGGCGTCCGGTCGACGGTGCGCGGTCTCATCGACCCGGCCGCGCCCGGCCCGCACTTCACCGGCCTGCTCGGCTTCGAGGCGGTGGCCCGGCACGAGGTGGACGTCGAGCCCGCCACGATGAGCTTCGCGTTCGGGCGGCGCGGCTACTACCTCTACTGGCCGGAGCCCGGCGGCGGCACCCGGTGGGGGGTCAACCTGCCGCAGCAGCGGCCGATGAGCCTCGTCGAGGCCCGCGCGGTGCCGGCGGCCGAGTGGCTGAGCAAGCTCCGCACCGCCTACGGCGACGACGACCCGGGCCGGGAGTTGATGCGGACCAGCGACGCCGACGAGCTCTCGGTGGTCGGGTCGTTGCACATCATGCCGCCCGTGCCGCACTGGCACCGGGGGCGGTTGGTGCTGGTCGGCGACGCGGCGCACGCCCCGTCCAACAGCTCCGGGCAGGGCGCGTCGCTGGCCATCGAGAGCGCCGTACAGCTCGCCCGCTGCCTTCGCGACCTGCCGGACGTGGAGTCGGCGTTCACCGCGTTCGAGCGGCTGCGCCGCGCCCGGGTGGAGAAGGTCGCCGCCCGCGCGGCCCGGATCAACCACGCCAAGGCACCGGGGCCGATCGCCCGGACGCTGCTGCCGTTGCTGATGCCGCTGCTGGTCCGCACCGCCATGGACCCGGAGAAGACGGTCGCTCACGAGCAGCGTTACGTCATCGACTGGGACGCCCCGGTCACGGCGGAGCCCGCACTGCGCTGAGCCCGAGCGCGGGGTGGCGCACCGTCGCGGTGTGCCACCCCGTGCCCGACCGGGCTCAGGCCGCCGTGGCGGCCACCGCCGTCCGGGCGATCAGCGCGCGGCGCAGGTCGTCGTCGGCGTCGGTGACCACCCGGCGCAGGCCGGGGGTCAGGTCGTCGCGGGCCAGCAGCGCCGCGGCCGCCTCCCGGGTCGGCTGCGCCACGGCGTAGTGGGGGAACGCCAGCTTGGCCACCCGGTCGGCGGTCCAGGCGGTACGCGAACTCGCGGCGGCCGGCATCTCGGCGAAGTACCGCCCGACGTATGCCTCGGTCAGCTCGGCCTGCTCGGGGTGCCAGAACCCCTCGGCGGTCGCCTCCAGTAGCCGGTTGGACAGCTCGCTGCTCCGGACGATCAGCTCCCAGGCTGCCTGCTTGGCGGCCGGATCGGGCCGGCTGGCCCGGCAGCGGGCGGCCCGTTCGGCGCCGGTGGCGCTGCGGTCGGCGGCTTCCTCGGCGGCGATCTCCGCCTCCCCGGCGGCACCCAGCACCACCAGTCGGCGCAGCACCGACCAGCGCAGCTCCGCGTCGAGCGCCAACCCGGTCGGCACGTCCCGGCCGGCGAGCCAACCGGTGAGCAGGTCCACGTCGGTGGTCGCGGCGATCCAGCCCCGCGCGGCGGCAAGCTGCAACGACTCCCCCGCCGGCGCACCGTCGAGCAGCTGTCGGCACGCCTTGGCCACCCGGGCCAGCGCCGCCGACCGGGTCAGCGGATCGAGGTAACGGTCGACCAGCGACCGGCTGAGGGCGAGCACGTCCTCCGCGATGATCACCTCGGTCTCGGCCGGCAGCGCGGCGACCATCAGGTCGACCAGGCCGGTGACCGGCCGCTCCCCGTCGGTCGCCGCGTCCAGCGCCGCGCTCCAGAGCAACGCCCGCGCCAGCGGGTCGGCCAGGCCGGGCAACACCAGTGGCACGGCGTCCGCGGACGCCTCGTCGAGGCGCACCTTGGCGAAGGTGAGGTCGCCGTCGTTGGGCAGCAACAGCCGGGCCGCCGGGGCGCCGGTCAGCTCGCCCAGGACGGTACGACCGCCGTCGGTGTCCGGATCGAGGTCGACCTCGGCGCGCTGCACGCTGCCGTCCGCCGAATAGCGGGCCACGCCGATCCGATGTGGACGCAGCACCGGGTGCGACTCGGGCGCGGTCTGCACCACGGCCACCTCGGTGTAGCGGCCGTCGGCGTCGACGGCGACCTCCGCGCGCAGCGTGTTGACCTGCGGCTGACGCAGCCAGCGCTCGGCCCAGCCGGTGAGGTCCCGGCCGCTGGCGGCGGAAAGGCTGGCCAGCAGGTCGGCGAGGGTCGCGTTGCCGAAGCGGTGCGCGGCGAAGTGCGCGTTCAGGCCGGCCAGGAACGCCTCGTCGCCGAGCCACGCGACCAGCTGCCGGAGCACGCTGGCCCCCTTGGCGTACGAGATGCCGTCGAAGTTGAGCAGGCCCTCGTCGGCGTCGGCCACCTCCTGCGGCGCGACGGGGTGGGTGGAGGGGCGCTGGTCGGCGGCGTACCCCCAAGCCTTGCGCCGCATGGCGAAGGTGGTCCACGCCTGGTCGTACCGGGTCGCCTCGGCGGTGACCCGGGTGCCCAGGTATTCCGCGAACGACTCGTTCAGCCACAGGTCGTCCCACCAGCGCATGGTGACCAGGTCACCGAACCACATGTGCGCCATCTCGTGGGCGATGGTGGTGGCCCGCAGCTCGCGCTGGGTGTCGGTGACCGCCGACCGGAACACGTAGTCGTCGCGGAAGGTGACGATGCCCGGGTTCTCCATCGCACCGCCGTTGAACTCGGGCACGAACGCCTGGTCGTACTTGCCGAACGGGTAGCGCTCGGTAAAGAGCTGATGGAACCGGTCCAGGCACTGCCCGGTGATGGTGAAGATCTCCTCGGCGTCGGCGTCCAGGTGCTCGGCGAGCGAGCGTCGGCAGTAGATGCCCAGCGGCACGCCGTCGTGCTCGGCCCGCCGCACGTGGTATGGCCCGGCGATCAGGGAGAAGAAGTAGGTGGCCAGCGGCGCGGTCGGGGCGAATTCCCAGCGCCCGGGCGCCGGGTTGGCGGCCAGCTCGGCGTTGCTGGAGACCGTCCAATGCGCCGGGGCGGTGACCGCGAGGACGAACGACGCCTTGAGGTCGGGCTGGTCGAAGGCGGCGAAGATGCGCTGCACGTTGTCGAGGAACGTCACCGCGTAGAGGTAGGTCTCACCGTCGGCCGGGTCGACGAAGCGGTGCATCCCCTCGCCGGTGTTGGAATATGCCATCTCCGCCTCGACGACCAGCGTGTTCGCGTCGGCCAGGTCGCCCAACGCCAACCGGTTGTCGGTCAACGCGTCGGGGTCGATGTCGCGGTCGTTGAGGCGTACCGCCAGCAGTTTGGCGGGCTTGATCTCGGCGAAGGTGGTGGTGGTGCCGGGGGCCGCCCGGAACCGAATCTCGACACGGGAGCGGAACAGGTCGCCGCCGCCGGTCAGGTCGAGGTCCACGTGATAGGACTCGACAGTAATCGCCGCGCCACGCGCGGTCGCCTCTACACGGGTCAGGCTCGGCATCCGCTTATCCTGCCCGATGGGGATCCGTACGAGGTCCCTACCCAACCCTCGGCACTGGAGGAAAGAACCATGGCGCACCACCCCAAGGGCGATTTCGACCTCTCGCGGGCGGTCTGGCAACGGGCCGAGGGGGACACCTCCGAGAGCGCCGTCGAGGTGGCCTTCGTCGATGACCTGATCGGGATGCGCAACTCCGCCGAGCCGGAGGGGCCGGTGCTGGTCTTCACCCAGGCCGAGTGGGACGCGTTCGTCGCCGGGGCGCAGGACGGCGAGTTCGACCTGGACTGAGCCGGGTGGCCGTCGCGGTGCCCGCCCGGGACACCGCGACGGCAGCACCTGGACCGGCCTCAGCCATCGCCGTCGCCCCAGCCGAGGCCTCCGGGGCCCGGGGCGTGGTGGAAGCCGGGATGGTCGGCGACGTCGACGCAGCGCTCGCCGTCCGGGCCGACCGCCCCGCAGAACAGCCGTTCGGCCCGTTGCCAGGCGTCGGCCGGTGACAGGGCCGCCGCACCGAGCGCCACCTCCGGACGGAGCAGGCTCAGCGCCTCCGCGTATCCCACTGCCAGCTCGCGGGCGTCGGCCTTGCCGGGCGCGGTGAAGCCCAGGTGCACGGTGAAGAACCGGCGTGGCCGAGAGGGCCGCCGGGGCGGCCCGATCAGTGCCCCGGTGTCCCGGTTGCCGCTCAGCGCCTCGACGGCCCGCCGCTGCCGCCAGTACGGCGACCTGTTGTCCCGCATTCGCCCTCCCCGTGGTCGTGGCCGTCGGCCCCGCCGCCCGCGCCGGCCGCCCGCACGGCCGCCCGGGAACGCCGCCGGTGGCGGCCCCACCAGCTAGCCAACCAGGTTCCGCCACCCCTGGGAGGGGCCAGCCGGCGACGGGGGATTCAGAGGCGGTGACCTGGGTAGACGCAGCCGGCCGGCGGCACCGGCAGCACCCGCACGTGAGGAGACACCGATGGCGACCATGCCGGTCGACCGCAGCCCGGACAGCACCCTCGCGCTCCTGCGCGCCGGCTACCGGTTCATCGGCGAGCGCTGCGACCGGTACGGCGGCGACGTCTTCCAGACCCGGATCCTGCTGGCACCGACGATCTGCCTGCGCGGGCGGCCGGCGGCGGTGCTGTTCTACGACAACGAGCGCTTCCAGCGCCAGCGGGCGATGCCGCTGCGGGTGCAGCGGACGCTGACCGGCCGGGGCGGTGTGCAGGGGCTGGACGGCCCGGAGCACCGCGACCGCAAGGGCATGTTCATGTCGATCATGACGCCGACCGCGATCGGACAGCTCGGCCAGCTCTTCGACGACGAGTGGCGGGCCCGGATCCTCGCCTGGGAGAGCGCCGGCCCGGTGGCGCTCTACGACGAGTTGGGCCGGCTGCTGACCCGGGTGGTGTGCGCCTGGGCCGGGGTGCCGCTGGCCGCGTCGCAGGTCGACCGTCGTGCCGTCGAACTGCACGCCATGATCCAAGCCCCGGCGGTGGTCGGCCCCTGGCACTGGCGGGGCCTCCTCGCCCGCCGCCGCGCCGAACACTGGATCGCCGACATCATCGACCGTGCCCGGCTCGGCACCATCGCCGCGCCCGCCGGCAGTGCCCTGAAGGTGATCGCCGAACACCGGGACCCGCGGGGCACACTCCTCCCCCGCCGGATCGCCGCGGTGGAGCTGCTCAACATCCTGCGGCCGGTGGTCGCCGTGGACCAGTACATCGCCTTCGCCGCGCTCGCCCTGCACGATCACCCGGCCTGGCGGCAGCGGGTCCGCGACGACCGCGAGGCCACCGAGAACTTCGTCCAGGAGGTACGCCGCTACTACCCCTTCTTCCCGATCGCGGCGGCCCGGGTACGGCGCTCCTTCGACTGGCAGGGCCACCACTTCCCGCAGGGCCGTCGGGTGCTGCTCGACCTCTACGGCACCAACCATCACCCGGCGCTCTGGCCACAGCCCGAACTGTTCCGCCCGGAGCGGTTCGCCGGCCGCCATCTGGACCCGTTCGAGCTGATCCCGCAGGGCGGTGGCGACCACTCGACCGGGCACCGCTGCGCCGGCGAGTGGATCACCATCGACCTGATGAAGCGGGCGGTCACCAACCTGACCTCGGTCATGCGCTACGACGTCCCCGCCCAGAACGTGGTCCTGGACCTGCGTCGGATGCCCGCCGCACCACCCGCCGCCCTCACCCTCACCAACGTCCGCCGCACCGCCTGAGCGGCGTCCGGCCATGCGGGATCGACCGGATCGGGGCGGGCCAGGGCGGCTGCCGATGGCGTACGTGCTGCCACTGCGCTGGACGACCGACGCCATGTTGGCCGAGCTGACCGGCTACCTGCGCTGGTTGGGTGCCCGGGTCGAGGTGATCGTGGTCGACGGCTCCGCACCGGACCTCTTCGCCCGGCACGTCACGCTGTGGCGGGGGCTGGTCCGGCACCTCCGGCCCGATCCGGCCGGGCGCGGGCTGAACGGCAAGGTGACCGGGGTGGTCACCGGTGTCCGGGCCGCGCGCCAGGAGCACGTGGTGATCGCCGACGACGACGTCCGGTACGACGAGGCCGCGCTGCGCGCGGTGCACCGGCTACTGGGCCGGGTGGACCTGGTCCGTCCGCAGAACTACTTCGCCCCGGTGCCCTGGCACGCCTGGTGGGACACCGGCCGGACGCTGCTCAACCGGGCGCTCGGGGCGGACTACCCGGGCACGCTGGCGGTGCGCCGCAGCACCTTCCTCGGCATGGGCGGGTACGACCCGGACGTGCTCTTCGAGAACCTGGAGCTGATCCGTACCGTGCGGGCGTACGGCGGCACCGAGGCCGCGCCCGCCTGGCTGTACGTACGCCGGCTACCGCCGGACGCCGCGCACTTCCGCGGCCAACGGGTCCGCCAGGCGTACGACGACCTGGCCCAGCCGGCCCGCCTGCTGACCGCGCTCGCGGTCCTGCCGGCGCTGACGGCGGCGGTCGCGGCCCGCCGGCCCGGGCTGCTGCTCGCGGCGGCGGCCGGTGTCGTCGCCCTGGCCGAGCTGGGCCGTCGACGCGCGGGCGGCCGGGCGGTCTTCCCGTCCACCACCGCGCTGGCGGCCCCACTCTGGTTGCTGGAGCGTGGCGTGTGCGGCTGGCTGGCGGTCGGCCAGCGTCTTCTGCTCGGCGGCGTCCGCTACGGCGACACCCGCATCCGCCAGGCCGCCCACCCCATCCGGACCCTGCGCCCCCGCTGACCGCGCGACAGCTCGCGGCACCGTGTGGCCGCGAGCTGTCGGGTGGGGTGGCGTTAGTGGTTGACCTGCTGGTGGGCCTGGTCCTTGACGTCCTGCGCGGCCGACTTCGTGTCGTCCCGCACCGTGTGCGCGGCGTCCTGGGCGGTGGACTTCACCGACTCGGCGGCGTGCTGGGCCGGCTCGCGCAGCTCCTCCTTGAGCTCGCTGGCCACCTCGCCCAGCTTCTCCTTCACCGCACCGCTGTGCTCGCTGACCTTCTCCTTGACCTGGGTCGCGGCCTGCTGCTCCCGACGGGAGGCCGGGATCAGCGACGAGGCCAGCCAGCCGACCCCGAACGCGATCAGGCCGGCCGCCAGCGGGTTGCCCTCGGACTTGCGCCGGATCACGCCGGGTGCCCGATGGGCGGCGTCGCTCACGCTGGAGGCCGCCGAATGCGCGGCGTCGCTGACACTGGACGCCGCCGACGAGGCACGGTCGCCCACCGAGTGGGCGGCGTTACCGGTGCCGTGACCGAGGTCGGACGCGGTTCCCATGACCTTGTTCCTCACATTCTGCAGCGCGGAGCGAGCCCGCTGCTTGCGGTCGTCGACGATGCGGCTGGGGCTGACCTTGTACGCCAACGCGTCCACATCGGAACTCAGGCTGTTGCGGGTGGCTTCGATCTCCCGGCGGATCTGATCGGGATCGGTGCTCATCGGGTGACTCCCTCCGGGTGCGGCTTGAGCGCGTCGGGGATCCGCTGCACGCTGTCGTTGGTCTGCTTGAGGCCACGAACCTGCTGGGCGTTCCTCTTGCCCATGGAGTAGAGGACCGCCGCGATGGCGGCCCAGATGACGGCCATGATCAGCCCGGCCCAGCCGGCGTCCATGACGTTCGACAACCCGGCCCAGAGGGCCAGCGAGAGGAACAGCACCACCATGTAGCCGCCGAAGCCGGCGCCGCCGAAGAGCCCGGCGGCCTTACCGGCCTTCTTGCCCTCCTGGCGGATCTCCGCCTTGGCCAGCTCGAGCTCCTGGCGCATCAGCGTCGACAGGTCACTGGTGACCTGACCCATCAGCTCACCGATCGAGCTGCCCTTCACCTCCGCCGCGGTGTGCGGCGCACCCGCGTCGAAGTGGTTTCCGGAGTCCAGGCCGGACCCCTGCGTCGGCATGCTCATGCCGTCGCCTCCCTTCGGATGAGTGGCCGGCTCACGGGCGGGTGCTGCCACTGGACGGCACGCCCGGCAGCGGGTCGGTCTGGGTCACCGGCGGCAGAGGCTGCCCGGTGCCGGTCGGCTCGACGTAGCCCCCCGCAGTGGGCTCGACGTAGCCGCCCGTGGTCGGTTGGGTGGGGATCACCTCGGTCCGCTCCGGGTCGTACGCCCCCGCACCCCGGTAGCTCGGGGAGGGCGGGCTGCCGGAGTCGTCGCCGGCGTCGGAGATGCTGCGGGTCAGCCGGCCGGCCAGTACGCCGAGCACCGCCGCGCCGATCAGGAAGGTGCCCGGGTTGCGCCGCGCGTAGTCGCGTACCTCGGTGATCAGGTCGCCGGGCTGGCGCTCCTCGAGCCAACCGGCCACGCCGTGCACCCGGTCGGCGGCCTGACGGGTCAACTCGCTCACCGTGCCGGCCTGGCCGCCCTGCTCGGCCATCGAACGCATCTCGTCGGCCAGCGAGCGTAGCCCGCCGACCGCGCGGCGCTGCTGCTCACCGGTCTGGCTGGCGAGCTGGGCGCGGGCCTCGCCGTAGAGGTTGCGGGCCTGCCGGGCCGCCTCGCGGCCCACCTCGGCGCCCTGCTCCTTGGCTGTCTGCGCGACCGCGCCGCCAGCGTGTGCGGCTTCCGACCCGACCTGGCGGGCCTGCTCGCGAACGCCGCCGCCGTTGGTCGACTGCTGCCCGTACGTGGAAGAAGTGGGTGACAGATCGTAAGTCATGGTGTCCCTTCCGCTCGGAAAGTCTTCGCGGTTGTGCTGGGGGAATGCGTCCGCGTCGCCGCGGCCGCCACCAATTCACCTACCCTGCGTTTGCCCTTCCATACCTCTTCGTGCATTTCTCTGCGCCACTGGGAGGTCTGACTCCAAAATGAAGGATCGTCGGGCTGCGTCACGTCGCCGCTGCGGACAGTGAGATTCGCAGGGCCGAGATGCACGGAGGGCAGCGATGGCACGAGACGCGCAAGGTGGTCGATCGACCGGCTCCCGACCCCGGGTGCAGCTGGCCGCGCTGGTCGTGGCCGGCGTGTTCCTGCTCATCGGCGTCCTTGGCTTCATCCCCGGCTTCACCACCGACTACGGCCACCTCAGGTTCGCCGGGCACCACTCGGACGCCCGGCTGCTCGGGCTGTTCCAGGTGTCGATCCTGCACAACGTGGTGCACCTGCTGTTCGGGCTGGTCGGTCTCGTGCTGGCCCGTACCGTCGCCGGTGCCCGGGTGTTCCTGGCCGGCGGTGGCGCGATCTATCTCGCCCTCTGGCTGTACGGCCTGGCGATCGAAGCGATCGACGATGACGGCGGGGCCAACTTCCTGCCGATCAACGAGGCCGACAACTGGCTGCACCTCGCGCTCGGCTTCGGCATGCTCGCGCTCGGGCTGCTGCTCTCCAACCAGGCGGGCACCGGCGGGCGGCTGGACAACCCCGCCGACCACCGCTGACAACGCGCTGAGCGCCGGGCTCGTCGGCCCGGCCGTTCAGGCCGCGACGGGTAGCCGCTTGGCGAAACAGACGCTGTACGGGTTGTGCACGTACTCCCCGTAGACCGGGATCTGGTCGTAGCCGCTGGAGGTGTACAGCCCGATCGCGGCCGGCAGGTAGGTGCCGGTCTCCAGGCAGACCACCGAGTGGCCCTGCTGGAACGCCAGCTCCTCCAGCGCGGCGAGCAGTTGGCGGGCGATCCCCCGCCCCCGGTACGCCGGCCGCACGTACATCCGCTTGACCTCGCCGGTGTCGGCGTCGATCGACTGGAGTCCACCGCAGGCGACCGCCCGGCCGTTCACCACCACGGCGAGGTAGCGGATGTCGTCCTGGGTGACGGTGACCTGCCCGTCCAACCCGCCATCGGCTTCGCGCAGCTCACGCTGCTGCGCGATGACCAGGGAGGCGATCTCCGGATCGATGGCGGGCCGGGACTCGATCAGCATCACCCCACGCTAGGCCGGATGGATTTCTGGCAGGTTTCCGGAAATCAACCCGATCACGGAGCGCAACGGGCTATTCGGCGTCGTCCTCGTCGTCGATGTCCTCGACGTCGTCGGACGCGTCCGCATCCACCTCGTCCGCCGAGCGCACCCGGCGAGCCTTGCGCGCGGCGAGACGGTCCGCCGCCGAGGCCCGGTTCGACTTCTCCTCCAGCCGGACGTCGGTGCCCCGGTTACCGGGTACGAACTCCACACCGGCGAACAGCGTCGGCTGCCAGTCGAACTCGCGCTCACCGATCCGGACCAGGTCACCGGGCTGCGCGCCGGCCTTGGCCAGCTTGTCCTCCACGCCGAGCCGGGCCAGCCGGTCGGCGAGGTAACCGACCGCCTCGTCGTTGTCGAAGTTGGTCTGCTTGACCCACCGCTCGGGCCGGACGCCACGGACGGTGAACGAACCGTCCGCGTCGGCCTCGATGGTGAAGCCGGCGTCGTCCACGGCCATCGGCCGGATCACGATCCGGGTCGGCTCGGCCGGCGGCGCGGCCTTACGGGCCGCCTCGACCTGCTCGGCCATCGCGAAGGTGAGCTCCTTGAGCCCCTCCCTCGTCGCGGCGGAGACCTCGAACACCTGGTAGCCGCGCTCCTCCAGGTCGGGGCGCACGATCTCGGCGAGGTCGCGGCCGTCCGGCACGTCGATCTTGTTGACGGCCACCAGCCGCGGCCGGTCGGCCAGGCCGCCGTACTCGGACAGCTCGGCCTCGATGGTGTCGATGTCGGCGACCGGGTCGCGGCCGGGCTCCAGGGTCGCCGAGTCGATGACGTGCACCAGTACGGCACACCGCTCGATGTGCCGCAGGAACTCCAGGCCCAGCCCCTTGCCGGTGGCCGCGCCCGGGATCAGGCCCGGCACGTCGGCGACGGTGAAGGTGTGGTTGTCCATCCGGACCACGCCGAGGTTCGGCACCAGGGTGGTGAACGGGTAGTCGGCGATCTTCGGCTTGGCGGCGGAGATCACCGAGATCAGCGACGACTTGCCGGCCGACGGGAAGCCCACCAGGCCCACGTCGGCGACGCTCTTGAGCTCCAGCACCACGTCGAGCTGGTCACCGGGCTCGCCCAGCTCGGCGAAGCCGGGAGCCTTGCGCTTGGCGTTGGCCAGCGAGGCGTTGCCCCGCCCACCGCGGCCACCGCGGGCCACCTCGAAGGTGGTGCCGGCGCCGACCATGTCGGCCAGTACGGTGCCGTCGGAGGTCTGCACCACGGTGCCGTTGGGCACCTTGAGCACCAGGTCGTGACCGTTGGCCCCGTCCCGGTTCGACCCCGCGCCACCCTTGCCGTTGTCGGCCTTGACGTGCGGACGGAAGTGGAAGTCGAGCAGCGTGGTGACCTGCGGGTCGACCACCAGGGACACGCTGCCGCCGTGCCCGCCGTTGCCGCCGTCCGGCCCACCGAAGGGCTTGAACTTCTCGCGGTGGATCGAGACACAGCCGTGCCCACCATCGCCGGCCTGCAGATGCAGAACGACCCGGTCAACGAACGTCGCCACGGCGTCAATCCTTCCAGCGAGGCAGAACCCCGCACTACGAAAAAAAGCTAAGCGGGCCGGGACCCGGAGGTCCGCGGCCCGCTTAGCCGGAAAACTACTGCTGCGGAACGATGCTGACGGTCTTGCGACCGCGCTTGGTGCCGAACAGAACCGAGCCGGCGGACAGCGCGAACAGCGTGTCGTCGCCGCCACGGCCGACCAGGTCACCGGGGTGGAACTTGGTGCCACGCTGCCGGATGATGATCTCACCCGCGCTGACGACCTGACCACCGAAGCGCTTCACGCCGAGTCGCTGGGCCGCAGAGTCACGGCCGTTACGCGAGCTGGACGCACCCTTTTTGTGAGCCATTGGAGGACGACCTACTTCCCGCTGGAGATGCCGGTCACCTTGACCTGGGTCAGCGGCTGCCGGTGACCCTGGCGCTTGTGGTAGCCAGTCTTGTTCTTGAACTTGTGGATCTTGATCTTCGGGCCCTTGGTGTGCGCGGCGATCTCGCCGGACACCGCGACCTCGGCAAGCTTCGCCGCGTCGGTCACCAGGTCGTCACCGTCGACGAGGAGCACCGCGGTGAGCTTCACCGCGTCACCGGGGGCACCGGTGAGCTTCTCGACCTCGATCACGTCGCCCTCGGCGACCTTGTACTGCTTGCCGCCGGTCTTGACGATCGCGTACATCGGAGGCGGACTCCCTGTCGTTGAGGCTGCTGGCGGTCGTCCCCGCGGCGGCTCGCCGGGTAGCAGTGGCACGGCGGCGCGGGCACACGGGAACTCGGCACACCAAAAGTGCGCCGCAGGCAAGAGTACGCCATTGCTGGCCCGGACCCCAAACCGGGCCGCCCTGGTCAGCGCGCGCAGAGCTGGTCGAGACGCTGCTGGAGCCGGTCGAGTTCGGTCTCGTCGATCGACTCCACGTCCGCCCCCAGCGCGGCGACCTCGGTGCCGATGTCGGTGAGCAGCGTCTTGAGCTGCGCGTCGGTGGCTCGGGCCGACTGCTCCCGCAACGCGGTCCGCCAGGTGGCCAGCGCCGTCTCCGCCCGCTGGCGGGCCTCCTGCGCCGTGCCGCTGTCCCCGGCACCCGCTGCGGCGATCATCCGGCCCAGCTCGGCCACGTACGTCTGGACGGCGCTGGTGCCGGCCTGCTGCGCGGCGAGGCAGACCTGCTCGGCGTTGCCGCCGGCCGCGCCACCACCCACGGGCGTGCCGGTCGGCCCCACCGGCGTACCGGTCGACCCGGCCCGAGCGCCCCCGGTGCCGGCGGCCGCGCCGGAGCCCCCGGTGCTGCTCACGCCGCCCGGGGTCGACCCCCCGCCACCGGGCCGGTCGGCGGAACAGCCCGCCGCGGCCCAGAGCGTGGTTACCAGCACGGTGACGGCGAGCAGACGACGCATCTTCTTCTCCTGACCGGGGTGGCCGAACCTGGACCGGGGGTGGCCCGACGGCGAGGTCCCTCCCCCGTCACTTTGCCGGGAAAGGGACCTCGTCAAACACCGGGCCGGTCAGACGTTCAGGGGCGGGTCCGCCGACGCGCGCCGCCCCGGCGGGAGCGCCGACGGCCGGTGCCGCCCTCGGGGCCCTCCTCGTCGGCGTCGCCGTCGGCGAGCGCGTCCGGGTCGTCCGCCGCCGCGAGCCGGGCCGACTCGCCCTGCTGGGCATCCGAGACGGCCGGCGCGGCAGCGGTGTCCGCCTCGTAGCGGGACAGGTCGTAGCCCATGGTGTCCTGGTAGTCGGCGTCCGCGTTGCTGTCGGCGTTGGTGTTGGTGTCGGTCTCGACGACCTCGACCACCGTCCGCTCGGCCGAGGCGCCCTTGCGCGCCCGCCGACGGGAGGACGCGCTGCCCTGCTCGGCGGCCGGGGCCGCGGCGACCGACGACGCGACGGCCTTGACCTTCTCCCCCGCACCGGCGGGCCGCGGCTTCTCCGGCACCGGCTCGGTGTGGATGATGACGCCCCGACCCTTGCAGCACTCGCAGGTCTCGCTGAACGCCTCCAGCAGGCCCGCGCCGATCCGCTTGCGGGTCATCTGCACCAGGCCCAGCGAGGTGATCTCGGTGACCTGGTGCTTCGTACGGTCCCGACCGAGGCACTCGGTGAGTCGGCGCAGCACCAGCTCGCGGTTCGACTCGAGCACCATGTCGATGAAGTCGATCACCACGATGCCGCCGATGTCGCGCAGCCGGAGCTGACGGACGATCTCCTCCGCCGCCTCCAGGTTGTTGCGGGTGACCGTCTCCTCCAGGTTGCCCCCGGAGCCGGTGTACTTACCCGTGTTGACGTCGATGACCGTCATGGCCTCGGTACGGTCGATCACCAGCGAGCCACCGGAGGGCAGGAAGACCTTGCGGTCCAGACCCTTGATGATCTGCTCGTCGATCCGGTACTCGGCGAAGACGTCGCTCGTGCCGACGTGCCGACGCACCCGGTCGACCAGGTCCGGGGAGACGTGCGACAGGTACGACTCGACCATGTCGTACGACTGCTCACCCTCGATCACCAGCTCGCGGAAGTCCTCGTTGAAGAGGTCCCGGACCACCCGGATGACCAGGTCGGGCTCCCCGTAGAGCAGCACCGGCGCGCCGCCCTCGGCGGCCTTGGCCTGGATGTCCTCCCACTGCGACTGGAGCCGCTTGACGTCCCGGGCCAGCTCGTCCTCGCTGGCGCCCTCGGCGGCCGTCCGGACGATCACGCCCGCGCCGTCCGGGACCAGCTTCTTGAGCACGTCGCGCAGTCGCTTGCGCTCGGTGTCCGGCAGCTTCCGGCTGATCCCGGAGGCGTTGCCGTTGGGCACGTAGACCAGGTGCCGGCCGGAGAGCGCGATGTGGCTGGTCAGCCGGGCGCCCTTGTGCCCGATCGGGTCCTTCGTGACCTGGACCAGCACCGAGTCACCGGAGCGCAGCGCGTGCTCGATCGAGCGCGCCCGCCCCTCCAGGCCGGAGGTGTCCCAGTTGACCTCGCCGGCGTACAGCACCGCGTTGCGGCCCCGGCCGACGTCGACGAACGCGGCCTCCATGCTCGGCAGCACGTTCTGCACCTTGCCCAGGTACACGTTGCCGGCCATGGTGCCGGAGGAGTTGCGGGTGACGTAGTGCTCGACCAGCACGCCGTCCTCCAGGACGGCGATCTGGGTCCGGTCACCACGCTGGCGGACCGCCATCACCCGGTCGACCGCCTCGCGGCGGGCCAGGAACTCCGACTCGCTGAGGATCGGCGGGCGGGTACGCCGCTGCTCCCGGCCGTCCCGGCGACGCTGGCGCTTGGCCTCCAGCCGGGTCGAGCCGGACACGCCCTGCACCTCGTCGACGGTCCGACGCGGCTCGCGGATCTTGACAACGGTCGGTACGCCGTCGTCGGCGGCACCCTCCGCGTCACCGGCGCCCCGGCGGCGACGACGACGGCGGCGACGGGTCAGCCCGTCCCCGCCCTCGGACTCCTCGTCCTCGTCGCTCTCGGCCTCGGCGGTCTCCTCCTCCTCGGCCTGCGCCGCCTCCTCGGACTCCTCGTCCTCGGCGTCGTCGGCACCACCCTTGCCACGCCCACGGCCACGACGGCCACGACGGCGACGACGGCGCGCGGCGGCGCTGTCCTCGTCGTCCTCATCCGCCTCGGTGGCCTCCTCGGCCTCCTCGGTCGGCTCTTCCTCGGCCTCGATCGCCTCGACCGGCTCCACCGGCTCGGCGTCGCGGCGACCTCGGCGGCGCCGACGGCTCGGCTCGGCGGCCTCCTCGACGGCCGGCTCCTCGGCGACCGGGCTGGGCTCGGTCGGCCGGCTCAGCGGCACGGCGTCCGGCTGCGGCGCCATGAACAGCACGGTGGGCGCGGAGAGCGCCGCACGCCGGCGGCGGGTCCGCGGCTGCTCCGGCTCAATGACCTCAGCCGCCTCGACCGGCTCGTCCGTCACACCGGAGACGGCCACCCCCGGCGGCACCTCGCCGGAACGGTCCTGGGCACCACTGGTCAAGGCCGGCTCGACGGTGACGCCCAACTCGGCCTCAGCCAGCTCGGTCTCGGTCAACTCGGTCTCCGCCGTGCCGGCCGACAGCTCCTCGGCGGTCGGCTCCTCGGCAGCGGCCGGCTCCTCGACGACGGGCGGCTCCTCGACGACGGGCGGCGTGGCCTTCTTCCGCCGGGTGCGGGTCACCTTGACCGGCGGGACCACATCGGCGGCGGCTCCCTCGGCGGCGGCCGCGACCAGCGGCTCCTCGGCGGTCGTCTCGACCGGGGTGGCCTTGCGGCGACGCCGGGGGGTCTTCGGCGCGACGTCCAGGTCGCCGGAGATCGGGGCGAAGACCTCCGCCTGCGGCGTCTCGTCGCTGCCGGTCACACCGGCGGACGCCTCGATCGGCGCGTCGGTCTGCTCCGGCTGGTTGACCGGGGTGGCCCGGCGCCGGGTCGTCCGGGTGCGGCGCACCGGCGCGGCGGGCTCGGCGCTCTGCGCGCCGGCCGGCTCTGTGCCGTCGGCGCCGGCGGGGTTCGCGACGGCGGCGCCGTCGGCGGTGGTGCTCTGGTCAGCGGTGTCGCCGGCCGGCTGTGAACCGGTCCGTTCGCCGCCCTCGGGCTCGTTCTCGAGCATGGACGTTCTCCAGTTCTGGCTGCCCCGGGCGCGGGTGAGCGCTGCCACGCAGGGTCGCCGCAAAAGTGTTTCCGCCGGGCGCGCGTGGTGCGCGACCGCCGAAGTCTGCCTGCCAGGGCACTGACCGTCGGTCAGAGCCCAACGATGGCTGCCCCGTCGCGGTCCGCATCCAACGGATCCACGATCGCACCCTGCGCGGTCAGCGTGCCCTGAGCCAGCCGGGTCACCCTCGGCGAGACCGGCGGCTCCAGGTCGGCCACCACGCGGAGGCCGGAAAGGACGTCATCGGGCCGTACGGACGGGGTGACCTGCCGCACGACCAGTTCGAGTATCGCACACGGTACGGCCGCCGCTCCGGAAGGCGTCGGCGTCGCCACCGGGACATCGATCGACATCACGGCAGCTCGGGCGTCGAAGGTGCGTCGGCCCTGCTTGGTCATCCGCTCGACAAGCACCTCGTCGGCGGCGGTGAAGGCGTCCACCGCGGCGCGGAGCACGGCCGTGTCGACCTCGGGCAGCTCGATGTGCCACCGCGACGCCTCGATCCGGTCCGGCAGGCTGCCCCCGGCGACGATCACGGCGTCCAGTACGTCCAGACCGGGCGAGAGCGAGGCGTCCAGCGCGGCCCGCAGCTCGGCCGGGTCCACCTCCGACTGGAGGGCGATCTCCAGGTACTCCGCCTCGCTGGCCACCCCGGTCGGCGCCGCGCTGGCGTAGGAGATCTTCGGGTGCGGGTGGAAGCCCTGGGAGAAGGCGATCGGTACGCCGGCCCGGCGCAGCGCCCGCTCGAAGGCTCGGGCGAAGTCCCGGTGCGAGGTGAACCGCAGCGGCCCGCGCTTGGCGTACCGGATGCGGACGCGCTGGACGACCGGTGCCTGGCCACCCTCCGGCTGTGGTTTCTTACTGATCGTCTCGCTCCTCGGAACTCAGCACCCGTTGATCATGAAGTTGTCGTCGGTGACACGCCGTGCCACGGGCAACAGCTTCATGATCAACGCGGCGGAAGGCGGTGGGGCGGGGCTTGGGCGTCAGGCGGTGGGGGCCTTCATGCCCGTGATGGGGGTCAACGGAAGCAGCTTCTTGCCGGTGGGGCCGATCTGGATCTCGGTGTCCATCGAGGGGCAGACGCCGCAGTCGAAACACGGGGTCCACCGGCAGTCGTCCTGCTCGAACTCGGTCATCGAGTCCTGCCAGTCCTGCCAGAGCCAGTCCTTGTCCAGGCCCGAGTCCAGGTGGTCCCAGGGCAGGACCTCCAGTTGGTCGCGCTCGCGGGTGGTGTACCAGTCGAGGTCCACCCCGAACGCGGGCAGCGTCTCGGCCGCCGCGTCCACCCAGCGCTGGTACGAGAAGTGCTCGCTCCAGCCGTCGAACCGGCCGCCGTTCTCCCAGACCTTGCGGATCACCGAACCGACCCGGCGGTCGCCCCGGGAGAGCAGCCCCTCGATCAGCGACGGCTCGCCGTCGTGGTAGCGGTAGCCGATCGCGCGGCCCAGCGAGCGGTCCGAGTTGATCGCCTGCTTGAGCAGCTTGAGCCGGTGGTCGATGACCTCCGGGCGCTCCATCGCCGCCCACTGGAACGGGGTGTGCGGCTTCGGCACGAACCCGCCGATGGACACCGTGCAGCGGATGTCCTTGGAGCCGGTCGCGGCCCGCCCAGCCTTGATCACCTCGTGGGCCATCTGGGCGATCTGGAGCACGTCGTCGTCGGTCTCGGTGGGCAGGCCGCACATGAAGTAGAGCTTCACCTGCCGCCACCCGTTGGTGTACGCGGTGACGACGGTGCGGATGAGGTCTTCCTCCGACACCATCTTGTTGATCACCTTGCGGATCCGCTCCGACCCGCCCTCCGGCGCGAAGGTCAACCCGGTACGGCGGCCATTGCGGGACAGCTCCTGGGCGAGGTCGATGTTGAACGCGTCCACCCGGGTCGACGGCAGCGACAGCGAGACGTTGGTGCCCTCGTACTGCTGGGCCAGGCCCGAACACATGTCGCCGATCTCGGAGT
This sequence comes from Micromonospora vulcania, assembly GCF_042658605.1. Lineage (NCBI taxonomy): Bacteria > Bacillati > Actinomycetota > Actinomycetes > Micromonosporales > Micromonosporaceae > Micromonospora > Micromonospora vulcania. The sequence goes on from NZ_JBHSQS010000023.1 coordinate 58,829, forward strand.
GGTCGGCCGACGAGAGCGACAGCAGGCCCACCTCGTTGAAGCCGGAGAACTCCAGCCCGTCGCGCACCATCTGCCCCACCGTGGTGATCGACCGCTCGCGTACCGGGCGGGTGATCATGCCGGCCTGACAGAACCGGCAGCCCCGGGTGCAGCCCCGGAAGATCTCCACCGCGTACCGCTCGTGCACCGTCTCGGCCAGCGGCACGAGGGGCTTCTTCGGGTACGGCCAGGCGTCCAGGTCCATCGTCGTGCGCTTGTGCACCCGGAACGGCACGTCCGCCCGGTTGGGCACCACGCGCTGGATCCGCCCGTCGGCGAGGTAGTCCACGTCGTAGAAGCGCGGCACGTAGACGCTCTCGGTACGGGCCAGCCGCAGCAGCAGCTCGTCGCGGCCACCCGGGCTGCCCTCGGCCTTCCACTCCCGGACGATCGCGGTGATCTCCAGGACCGCCTCCTCGCCGTCACCGAGCACGGCGGCGTCGATGAAGTCGGCGATCGGCTCCGGGTTGAACGCGGCGTGCCCACCGGCCACGATCACCGGGTCGGCGTCGGTGCGGTCGGCGGCCAGCATCGGGATGCCGGCCAGGTCGATCGCGGTCAGCAGGTTGGTGTAGCCCAGCTCGGTGGAGAACGAGATGCCGAACACGTCGAAGTCCCGCACCGGGCGGTGCGCGTCGACGGTGAACTGCGGCACGCCGTGCGTGCGCATCAGGTTCTCCAGGTCCGGCCAGACCGCGTACGTCCGCTCGGCGAGGGTGTCGGGCAGCTCGTTGAGCACCTCGTAGAGGATCTGCACGCCCTGGTTGGGCAGGCCCACCTCGTACGCGTCGGGATACATCAGCGCCCAGCGCACGATCGCCGCGTCCCAGTCCTTGACCACCGCACCCAGCTCACCGCCGACGTACTGGATGGGCTTGGAGACCTGGGGCAGCAGTGACTCCAGCCGGGGCCAGACGGAATTGGTCGCGGCCGCGCTCGGCGTCGTGGACGGGGCACTCATGATGCCCAAGGGTACGCGGTCACCCGTCGGTGACCGCGCGCACGCCGCCATGACGTCCGGCAGGTCGTACGCCTCCCGGACGTGACGCCCGTTCGCGGAGGTGGCGACGCGGTACTAACCTCGGACCGGCGCGAGAGGAGATTGCCGCGATGCCGGAGCCCCAGCCGGGAGCGGGCCGGCCGGCCGACGGGAGCACCCCGGGCTCGGAGCCGGACCGGGATCCGGCGGTCGTCGACGAGCCGACCTCCCCACCCGTACCGCCGGACCAGCCGCAACCCTCGGCGCAGCCGCAACCCATGGCGCAGCCGCAACCCACGGCGCAGCCCGACAGCTCGGCGCAGCCCGAGCCTCCGGCGCAGCCCGACAGCTCGACGCAGCCCGAGCCTCCGGCGCAGCCCGACAGCTCTGCGCCGCCGGAACCCTCCGCGCAGCCCTTCCCGCAGCCCGGGCCTCCGGCGCAGCCGGAGCCCTCCGCGCAGTCCGACAGCTCCGCGCCGCCGGAACCCTCCGCGCAGCCCGGAAGCTCGGACCAACCGGAGGCACCGAGCCGGCCGCAGTCGCCGGGCCAGCCGGAACCGCCGACCGAGCAGGCCGGCAGCGCGGCCGACTCCCCCGCCGCGACCGAACCGGTCCCGGCACCCCGTTGGAGTGGATCCGCTCCGGTGCCGCCTCCACTGCCACGTCGGCGGGCCTGGGGCGAGTCGGACGAGCCGACCCCACCTCCGCCCGCGCCCGCCGAGCCACCGGAGCACCGGACCCCGGTCGACCCGTGGGCCGGCGTGGACACCGGCAGCTGGGACCTGTCGCACGCCGAACTGCCGCCGCTACCCCCGACGCTGCCGTACCCGACGCCGCCCGCGACGCGGCAGTGGTCCGGTCCACCCGCTGCCCCGGTCGGGCCACCCCCGGCGCCGCCGCCGGCCGTCCCGCTACCGCCGCCACCGACCCGGCCCGCCCTGCCGAGCCGCCCGGTGGCGCCGCCCGCGTCGCCGCCCAGGCCGCCGAAGCAGCGCCGGGCGCGACGGTCCGCCGCACCCCCACCGGTGACGCCGCCGCCGGGCTGGCAGGCCCCCAAGGGGTACGTGCCGGTCCCGGTCCGTCGACGACGCCGCTGGCCGTGGCTGTTGCTACTCACCCTGGCCTGCTGCTGCGGCTGCCCGGCCTACTACGGGTTGCCGATCTCGACCCAGTACCCGGCCCGCGCGGCACTGCCCGAGCAGGTGGCCGACCTCAGGCTGCGGCAGGACGACAGCAGCGCGGAGGCCGCCCGACAGTTGGAACGGGAGGTCCGCCAGTCGCACTGGCTGGCCGAGGACACCTTCGCCGGCGTCTACGCCACCTCGGACGGCAAGCGGGTGACGGTCTTCGGCGGCACGGGCTTCCGGCTGACGCCGGAGGAGGACGCCAAGGCGGAGATCGACCGGCTCAGCGAGCGCTACGCGTTGGAGGCACCCGAGGCGGTGGACACCGGCGTACGGGGTCGGCACGAGCAGTGCGCGGTGGGCCAGGCCAGCGGTAGCGACGTGGTGGTCTGCACCTCGGTCGACCACGGCAGCATCGCCACCGGCGTCTTCACCCGGCTCTCCGTCCCGGACAGCGCGGCCCTGCTGAACACCCTGCGCACCCAGATCGTGATTCCCGACCGCACCTGACCGGTGTCGATCGGAGGCGGCGTCAGGCGTCCCGGGTCGGGTCGGGGTGGGCGCGGGGCGGGGCGTAGCGGGGGACGTACTCCTGGCCGGTGAGCTTCTGGATCTCGCTCATGATCTCGTCGGTCATCTGACGCAGCGAGGTGCGGTCGTCCGGCCGGCCGGTGAAGTCCAGCGGCTTGCCGAACCGGACCGTGATCTTGGCGGAGCCGGGACGGGGCACCCGGGTGCCGATCGGCTGAGCCTTGTCCGTACCGATCATGCCGACCGGGATGACCGGCACCCCGGCGGAGAGCGCCAGCCGGGCGGCCCCGGTCCGTCCCCGGTAGAGCTTGCCGTCCGGCGAGCGGGTGCCCTCCGGGTAGACCACCACCAGGTCGCCGCCCTTGAGCGCCGGAATCGCCGCGTCGAACGCGGACAGCGCCGCCCGCCCACCGGCACGCTCGACCGGGATGGCGCCCAGGCCGGTGAGGACGAACTTGGAGATCGCGCCCTTCACGCCAGTGCCCTTGAAGTACTCGGACTTCGCCCAGAACGCCAGGTGGCGGGGCACCACGGTGCCGAGGAACAGCTCATCGGCCACCGAAAGATGGTTGCCGGCGAAGACCGCGCCACCCGTCGCCGGCACGTGCTCCAGCCCCTCCACGGTCGGGCGGAACGCCAACCGCAGCGTGGGCGCCACGGTGAGCTTGCCGATGGTGTAGAGCAGGGGCACTGGTCCTCCGGCAGATCGGGTTCGAACAGGGCGGTGTCACGGTAGCGGACGCCTCCACATCCTCCCGACGGAGGTGGCAAGACGTCCGCGCAATGGCGGCGCCGCAGTTTAAGGAAGGGACCCTTCCTCTACACGAGGCGTTAGGAAGGGTCCCTTCCTTACACTCAGACCCGGCGGACGGCGACCGTCACCCGGTCGCCCTCGCCGACCTCGCCGGCGAAGCCGTCGACACCCTCGGCGAAGTCGACCGAGTCGGCCAGCACCTCCCCGGCGACGAAGTCGGTGAACGCGGACACCGCGGCGCGTACCTCCTCGGAGGCCGACACCGACACCACGATCCGGTCCGAGACGTCCAGGTCGGCGTCGCGGCGGGCCTGCTGCACGACCCGGACCACGTCCCGGGCCAGCCCCTCGGCGGCCAGCTCCGGGGTGACCTCGGTGTCCAGCACCACCACACCCTCACCGCCGGGCAGCGGCGCGGAGTGCTCGGCGTCGGCGGCGACCAGGCGCAGCTCGTACTCGCCCTCGGCCAGGGTGACGCCGGCGGCCACCGGGGCACCGTCGACCAGCTCCCAGTCGCCCGCCTTGACCGCCTTGATCACCTGCTGGACCTGCTTGCCGACCCGCGGGCCGAGCGCCCGGGGCACCACGGTCAACACCTGCTCGCAGTACGCGGACAGCTCCGCGCTGAACTCCACCGCCTTCACGTTGACCTCGTCGGTGACCAGGTCGGCGAACGGCCGCAGTTGCTCCGCCGCCGGCGAGGCCACGGTCAGCTTCGACAGCGGCAGCCGCACCCGCAGCCCCTTGGCCTTGCGCAGCGACAGCGCCGCCGAGGCGACCGCCCGGGTGGCGTCCATGGCGGCGACCAGGTCGTGGTCGGCCGGGAACTCGGTCGCCTCGGGCCAGTCGGTGAGGTGCACCGAGCGCTCACCGGTGAGCCCGCGCCAGATCTCCTCCGCGGTCAGCGGCGCGAGCGGCGCCACCACCCGGCAGAGCGTCTCCAGCACCGTCCAGAGGGTGTCGAAGGCGTTCGCGTCCCCGGACCAGAACCGGTCCCGGGACCGGCGCACGTACCAGTTGGTCAGCGCGTCCAGGTAGGACCGGACGGTGGCGCAGGCGCCGGAGATGTCGTACGCCTCCATCTGCCCCTGGACCGTCGACACCAACTCGTTGGTCTTCGCCAGCACGTACCGGTCGAGCAGGTGCGTCGAGTCGGTACGCCGCCGTGCGGAGTACCCGTCCGCGTTGGCGTAGAGGGTGAAGAAGTACCAGACGTTCCACAGCGGCAGCAGCACCTGCCGTACGGAGTCCCGGATGCCCGCCTCGGTGACCGCCATGTCCCCGCCGCGCAGCACCGGTGAGGACATCAGCATCCAGCGCATCGCGTCCGAGCCGTACGCGTCGAAGACGTGGTAGACGTCCGGGTAGTTGCGCAGGCTCTTGGACATCTTGCGGCCGTCCGAGCCGAGCAGGATGCCGTGGCTCAGGCAGTTGCGGAACGCCGGCCGGTCGAACAGCGCGGTGGCCAGCACGTGCATGGTGTAGAACCAGCCGCGGGTCTGCCCGATGTACTCGACGATGAAGTCGCCCGGGTAGTGGTGCTCGAACCAGTCGGCGTTCTCGAACGGGTAGTGCACCTGGGCGAACGGCATCGAGCCGGACTCGAACCAGCAGTCCAGCACCTCCGGTACCCGACGCATCATCGACCTGCCGGTCGGGTCGTCCGGGTTGGGGCGGACCAGGTCGTCCACCGCCGGCCGGTGCAGGTCGGTCAGGCGTACGCCGAAGTCCCGCTCGATGTCGGCCAGCGAGCCGTAGACGTCCAGCCGGGGGTAGTTCGGGTCGTCCGACTTCCAGGCCGGGATCGGCGAGCCCCAGAACCGGTTCCGGCTGATCGACCAGTCCCGGGCGTTCGCCAGCCACTTACCGAACGAGCCGTCCTTGATGTGCCCCGGCGTCCAGTTGATCTGCTGGTTCAGCTCGACCATCCGGTCCCGGAACTGCGTCACCGCGACGAACCACGACGACACCGCCTTGTAGACCAGCGGGGTGTCACAGCGCCAGCAGTGCGGGTACGAGTGGGTGTAGGTGTCCTGCTTGAGCACCACCCCCCGCTCCTTGAGTTCCCGGATCACCGGCTTGTTGACGTCGAAGACCTGCTCACCCTGGTACGGCGGGACCAGCGCGGTGAACCGGGTGTGGTCGTCCACCGTGACGATGGTGGGGATGCCCGCGGCGTTGCAGACGTTCTGGTCGTCCTCACCGAAGGCCGGGGCGAGGTGCACGATCCCGGTGCCGTCCTCGGTGGTGACGAACTCCGCGCCGAGCACCTGGTACGCGTTCTCGCCGGCCTGCTCGACGAGGAAGTCGTAGAGCGGGGTGTAGCGGCGTCCGACCAGGTCCCGGCCGTACACCGTGCCGACCTGCTGGTACCCGTCCAGCTCCTTGGCGTACGCGGCCAGCCGCGCCGCGCCGACGACGTAGCGGTCCCCACTGCCCTCGCTGTCGGGGGACCCCCGGTGCTCCAGCACCGCGTACTCGATGTCCGGGCCGACGGCGAGCGCCAGGTTCGACGGCAGGGTCCACGGCGTGGTGGTCCAGACGCCCAGCTTGACCGGCCCGCGCAGCAGCTCCGGGGCGGACTCGTCCGGGGTCAGCCCGAACCAGACCGACAGGGTCGGGTCGTGCCGGTCCCGGTAGACGTCGTCCATCCGGGTCTCGGTGTTCGACAGCGGCGTCTCACAGCGCCAGCAGTACGCCAGGACCCGGAAGCCCTCGTAGATCAGACCCTTGTCGTGCAGGGTCTTGAAGGCCCACATGACGCTTTCCATGTAGTCCAGGTCGAGGGTCTTGTAGTCGTTGGCGAAGTCGACCCAGCGGGCCTGCCGGTTGATGTACCGCTCCCAGTCCTGGGTGAACTCCAGCACCGAGGTGCGGCAGGCCTCGTTGAACCGGGCCACGCCGAGATCGATGATCTCGGCCTTGCTGGTGATGCCGAGCTGCTTCTCGGCCACCACCTCGGCGGGCAGGCCGTGGCAGTCCCAGCCGAAACGCCGCTCGACGTGCCGCCCGCGCATGGTCTGGTAGCGCGGCACCACGTCCTTGACGTACCCGGTGAACAGGTGGCCGTAGTGCGGCAGACCGTTGGCGAACGGCGGGCCGTCGTAGAAGACGTACTCGTTCTTGCCGTCGTCGCCGGCCGGACGGGCCTCGACGCTCGCCTCGAAGGTCTTGTCGGCCGTCCAGTGCTCCAGCACCCGGCGCTCGACCGCGGGCAGGTCCGGGCTCGCCGGGACACCGGCGGCGGTCGGGTCGTGCAACGGATAGGCCATCGGGGGTCGCTCTCCTCGCGCAGCTCACTCAACAGTGGGTCTGCGAGGACGAACCTTCCGGGTACGCCGTGACGGCGCTCCCGGGTGGCCCGCGGTACCACCCCGCTTGACGGTCAGGATCGACCGCCCGCTCATTGCCGGCTGTGACGGGCCGCACCCGTCCGGTTCTACTGGGCCGGTTGCCCGGCTGTTCTTCCGGAGGCTCACCGGTGATGGCCGGGTCATCGCCTTACGGTGCCCAACGATACTCGACCCACCCACCGACCCGCCGCCGAGTAATCCGAAGGAAGGGCCCCCTCTTAACGTCTCGTGTTGTACAAGGGTCCCTTCCTTACGTCTGGGGGTGTTCCGCCACCCGACTACGCTCACCGGCGTGATCCGGATCGAGCTGGACGAGGCGACGTTGACCCGTACCCGGATCGCGACCAGCCCGCTCTGGGAGGTGCTGACCAGCCTGTACGTACTGCAGCGCAATCCGAGCGAGGCGCCCTGGCCGTACACCGGTTGGGCCCGGCACGCCCGGCGGGTGCTGGCCGAGGTGCCGGCGACCGCGCCGGCCCGGTTGCTCACGATCGGCTCCCGCGCACCCGACTTCCTCTCCCCGATTCCCACGTCGGCCGAGCCGACCCTGGCCGAGCAGCTCGCCGAACTGCGCGCGACGCCGGCGGAGGTGATCGCCGAGCAGATCCCTCGCTACCACCGGCCCGACGACCTGCCCGATTGGCTGAGCCCGTTCGTCACGAACCGGCAGGCCGCTTTGGACCGACTCGCCGACGCCATCGAGGCGTACTGGGACGCGGCGATCGCGCCCTGGTGGTCGGCGATGCGGGCAGCACTGGACGAGGAGGTGCTGCACCGGGCGCGGGCGCTCGCCGCGCACGGCCCGGACGCGCTGCTGGCCGACCTGCACGACCGGGTGCGGTGGGAGAAGCCGGTGCTAACCCTGGTGAAGCCGCTGGAGCAGCACTTCGAAGCGGTCGACCAGCGACTCCTGCTCGTCCCGTTGATCTTCTCGCGCGGCGCGCTCACCTACTCGACCGATCACCCGGAGATCGTCGCCATCTCCTACCAGGCGCGCGGCGCGGCACTGCTGGCCGAGGGCACGCCCGCCCCGCAGGGCCGGGCCGTGCCGACGACCGACCGGCTGGCCGTACTGGTCGGGCGGGGGCGGGCCCAGGTGCTGCGGGCGCTGACCCGGCCGGCCACCACCGCCGGCCTCGCCGCCACTCTGGGGCTGGCCCCGAGCACCGTCTCGGAGCAGCTCTCCGCGCTGCTCACCGCCGGTGTGGTGCACCGCCGCCGGGTGGGGAGACGGGTGCTGTACGGCCTGGAGCCGGCCGGCGTGGCCCTGGTGCAGCTGATCGGCGACGAGCCGCTGACCGCCTCGGCCTGACCATTCGGTCGGATCCGAATTCGTTTCCCGCCCCTGTCGGCGGCTCCTAGCCTGCGGCCATGAGCGAAAACGCGATCGAGGCGGTCGGGCTGCGCCGCACCTACCGCAGCCGTACCGGATGGTTACGACCCCAGCGCCGGGAGGTGGAGGCGGTCCGCGGCGTCGACCTGACGGTCGGCAACGGGGAGCTGTTCGGCCTGCTCGGCCCGAACGGCGCTGGCAAGACGACGACCATCAAGCTGCTGAACACGCTACTCATCCCGACCGCCGGCGAGGCCCGGATCTGTGGCTTCGACGTGGTCCGGCAGACCCGGGAGGTACGGCGACGGATCGGGTACGTCTTCGGCGGTGACCGGGGGCTCTACGACCGGCTCTCCGCGCGGGACAACCTGCGCTACTTCGCCGAGTTGTACGGCGTGCCGGGGCGCGAGCAGAGGACGCGCATCGCCGAGCTCCTCGAACTGGTCCGGCTGACCGGCCGGGAGAACGACCGGGTGGAGGGCTACTCCCGAGGTATGCGACAGCGGCTGCACATCGCCCGTGGCCTGCTGCACCGGCCACGGGTGCTCTTCCTCGACGAACCGTCGATCGGAGTGGACCCGGTGGCCGCCCGGGAGCTGCGCCAGACCGTGGCCGACCTGGCCGCCACCGGCACCACCGTGCTGCTCACCACCCACTACATGGCGGAGGCGGACGAGCTGTGCGGCCGGATCGCGGTGATCGCGAACGGCACCATCCAGGCCCTCGGCACGCCCGCCGAACTGCGGCACCACGCCGACGGCCGGCAGGTGCTGGAGGTGGAGGCGTACGGGGTGGGTGACGCCCAGCTCGCCGTGATCCACGCCCTGCCGGGCGTACGCGAGGCGAGCGTGGTCGTCACGGGTGCCGCGCAGGTGTTGACCGTGCAGTCCGACGCGGGGGTGGACGTGCAGGCGGACGTGCTGCGGGCACTGGACGGGGTCCGGCTGGGCCGGGTCACCGCCCGGCAGCCCACCCTGGAGGACGCGTACGTGGCGATCGTGAACCGGGTCGACGCGCAGTCCCGCCTGCTCGAGGCGGTGGCCGGGTGAGAACGCTACGGATGATCGCGATCGGCGCGCTGCTGCACGCCAAGCAGCTCAGCCGGTCGCCGTTCGAGATCACCACCGCGCTGATCGTGCCGGTGGTACAGGCGACCCTGGCCGTCTACCTGTTCCGGGCCGGTGGTGAGCCCGGCCGCCTGCTGGAGGCCGCGGTCGGCGCGGGGCTGATGGGCGTCTGGTCGTCGGTGCTGTTCGGCTCGGGCGGCGCGATCCAGAACCAGCGCTGGCAGGGCACTCTGGAGATGATCATGTTGGCGCCCCGGCCGCCGGCCCTGGTGGTGCTGCCGATCACGCTGGCCACCGCGCTCACCGGCACGTACGCCATGCTCGCCACGCTGGCCTGGGGCCGGCTGCTGTACGGCATTCCGTTGACCTTCGCCGACCCGCTGGCATTCGTGGTCGCCGTGCCCGGCTGCATCGTCGGGCTCGGCATGTTCGGCCTGCTGCTCGCGTCCACCTTCGTGCTGCTGCGCAATGCCAACGCGCTGGCCAACACGTTGGAGTACCCGATCTGGCTGGTCTCCGGGATGCTCGTGCCGATCACCTCCCTGCCCGGCTGGACCGGCCCGATCGCCGCCGTCCTGCCCACCACCTGGGGAGCACGCGCGGTCCGCGAGGCGGCCACCGGCAGCGGGCCGGTCTGGCCGTCGCTCGGCATCTGCCTGGCCATCAGCCTGGCCTGCCTGGCGCTCGGCGCGATCATGATGACCCACGTCGAGCGGCGGGCCCGCGCGGCGGCCACTCTCGCGCTGGCCTGAGGAGGCGACGATGACCGCACTGTTCCGCCTGATCGGCACCGGTGGCGTGATCGCCTACCGGGCTCTGTTCAACTGGACCACTCCGGCGATGTTCGTCGGCACGCTGCTCGTCGGCCCGCTGTTTCAGTTGCTCTTCTTCGCCTACCTGGGACGGCAACTCGGAGTCGCCGACGACGGCTTCTACATCACCGGCAACGCGGTGCTGGCCGCCTCGACCGCCTGCGTGTTCGGCGGCACCATGGCGGTCTCCAACGAGCGGCGCTTCGGCACCCTCGGGCACGTGCTGCTCTCACCGCGCAGCCGTACCGCGGTCTTCCTCGGCCGGGTCCTGCCGTACGCGGCGAACGGCCTGCTGATCGCGGTGACCACACTGACCGCCGCGGCGCTGCTGCTCGGCCTGCGGGTGCCGGTCGACGCGCTGCCGGGGCTGGCGCTGGCGCTGGCGGTCGCGGCGCTGGCCTGTGGCTTCTTCGGCCTGACCCTGGGTGCGATCGGGCTGCGCTTCCGCGACGTCTGGCTGGTCTCCAACGTCTCGGTGGCGCTGCTGCTCCTGCTGACCGGGGTGAACGTGCCGGCCGCCGTACTGCCGGCCTGGATGCGGGTGACCGGCGAACTTCTGCCGATCACCCACGCCGCCGAGGCGGCCCGCCGCCTGGTCGCCGGCGACGGTTTCCGGGCCGCCGCCCCACAACTGGCGGCCGAGGCGGCCATCGGAGTCGCCTACGCCCTCCTGGCCGCCGCCCTACTCAAACTCTTCGAAGCCGAATCCCGCCGCCGAGCCTCCCTGGAGACCCTCTGACCCCCCGGGGGGATCGGCAGCCATGAGCAGGGTCACAGCCGGCGGTTGTCACGGAGAAGCCCGGCTGGTTCGTCGTGACGGTGTCGGACCGATCAGGGAGGTAGTCATGCAGCGGATGAACGCGGCCGAGGTCGCGCCGAAGGCTTACCAGGCCGTCCTGGGGCTGGAGAAGTACGTCCAGACAAACGTCGACCACACCGTGCTGGAGCTGGTCAAGCTGCGCGCGTCGATGCTGAACGGCTGCGCGTACTGCGTGGACATGCACAGCCGGGACGCGCTCGGCGCCGGCGAGTCGAGCCGGCGGCTGTTCGCGGTGGCCGCCTGGCGCGAGGCGCCGTTCTTCGACGAGCGGGAGCGCGCCGCGCTGGCGCTCACCGACGCGGTGACCAAGCTCGGCGAGCACGGCGTGCCGGACGACGTGTGGGACGCCGCCGCGAAGGTCTGGTCGGAGAAGGAACTGGCCGACCTGGTCGTCGCGATCGCCACAATCAACGTATGGAACCGACTCGCGGTGACGATGCGGGCGGAGCCCCCGGCCCAGGTGTGACGACCGAAGCGGCAGACGCGGCCGGTGCGCTCCAAGCGCACCGGCCGATGCTGCTCGGCCTCGCCTATCGCCTGCTCGGCAGCCACCACGATGCCCAGGACGTGCTCTAGGAGGCGTACCTGCGCTGGCTGGGCGTGGACCGCACGACGGTGGACGAGCCACGCCGCTACCTGTCCCGGGTGGTCACCCGCTTGTCCCTGGATCGGCTGCGAGCCCGGCAGGCGGCCCGCGAGACGTACGTCGGGACATGGCTGCCCGAGCCGGTGCCGACCGAGCCCTCGCCGTTCGGGCCACTGGACCGCGTGGAACTGCGCGACTCGCTCTCCATCGCGCTGCTGCACGTGCTGGAGCGGCTCACCCCACCGGAGCGCGCGGTGTACGTCCTGCACACCGCCTTCGAGCTGCCGTACGCCGAGATCGCGGAAATCCTGGACCGGACCCCGGCGGACTGCCGGCAACTCCAGCACCGGGCGGCCACCCGGGTACGCCAGGAGCAGCGCCGGTTCACCGCCACCCGGCCGGAGCGGGAACGGCTGCTCAACGCGTTCCTGGCCGCCGCCCGGGACGGGGACCTGGCGACGCTCACCGGTCTGGTCGCCACCGACGCCACGGCCTGGAACGACGGTGGTGGTCGGGTGCGGGCCGCCCTCAACCCGGTCACCGGCGCGGACCGGATCGCCCGGTTCTACGCCGGGATCTACGGCCCGCACCGCCAGATGACGATGGATCCGGTCGAGCTCAACGGGGAACCCGCCGTGCTGATCACCCGCGCGGACGGCAGCCGGTACACCATGACCGTCGCCGCGGCGGACGGGCGGATCACCGGAATCTACGTAGTCGGCAATCCGACGAAGCTGCCCCCGGAGGGCTGAATCGCGAGCGTCAGCCGAGCTCGGGGAACCAGAGCGCGATCTCGCGCTTGGCGCTGTCCGGCGAGTCGGACGCGTGCACCAGGTTCTCCCGGTTGGAGAGCGAGAGGTCGCCCCGGATGGTGCCGGCGGCGGCCTTGCGACCGTCGGTCGCGCCGACCAGCCCGCGCACCACGTCGATCACCTGGTCACCCGAGAGGACCAGCGCGACCAGCGGGCCGCCGGTCATGAAGTCCTTCAACGGCGGGTAGAACGCCTTGTCGACGTGCTCGGCGTAGTGCTCGTCGGCGAGCGCGGCGTCCATCGTCCGGCACACCATCGCGTCGATCCGCAGCCCCTTGCGCTCGAAGCGGGAGAGGACCTCGCCGACCAGGCCGCGGCGAACCGCGTCGGGCTTGATCAGCACGAGGCTGCGCTCATCCGGGCTGTTGCTGGACACGCTGGGTTCCTCCTGTAAGCGCTGGACGCTCGGGATCGGTACGGTCAGCCTAGCGACCCGGTCCCGGCGCCGGCGCGGCGGCCGGTCTTTCCCCCGGTGGCCAATCCGGCCTAGCCTGGCCCTGACCCCCGGGAGGTCCACTGTGGCGAATGGCGGGAACCGGCCCATCGCGCCGGTACGCAAGCTGATCGGCACGGTGCTGGGCACCGTGGCCACCTTCGTCGTCCTCTTCGGGCTGGGCATGACCAGCTGGGCCATCGTGGCGCTCGGGGTCGCCCTGCTGGTGCTGGCGATCGCGCTGGCCACCGTACGCGGCGGCGGCCGTACCTGGGTGGTCGGTGTCGGGCACGTGCACAGCGCCTCCGAACCACCCACCCAGTACGCGTTCGGCCGCTGCGAGCTGCAACTGGTCATCGACGCGCCCGGGCTGCCGCCCCGCTCCAAGAAGATCATCGAGCCGCGGGTGGCGGTCTCCAAGTGGCCATCGTTGGGCCAGACCCTGCCGATTCGGGTCGCGCTCGACGACCAGCGGCACGTCAAGGTCCTCTGGGACGAGGTGCCGACCCACGCCGAGACCGCCGCTGCCGTCGCCGACCTCCCGCCGGAGTTCGCCGACGCCGACGCCCTGGACGACGTACTGATCCAGCAGGACGCTCCGCCGTGGGCCGACCGTGGGCCGGACGACGACTTCCGGGACCCGCTCGGCCCGGACCCGTTCGGCGACCCCCTGCGGTCCGACCCACTGCGCAATGACCCACTGCGCAACGACCCGCTGCGCGACGACCTGGGCGCACCGTCCGAGGAGCGCGAGCCGGTGGTCGTGCACCAGAGCCCGGGCGGCCCGGTGGTGCTGGAGGGCGTCGTGATCGAGCAGCAGGCCGGCGGCGGGCTGCCCCGCCGGGCCACCCCCGCACCGCGTACGCCCGCCGAGGAACGCTTCGACGAGCCCGCCGATGACCAGTTCGACCCGCCGCCCGCGCAGCGGTCCGGCTCGACCACGACGGACCCGCTGGACCCACTCGACCTCCCGTTGGACGACCCCACCGCCTCCTCGGCGCGGGAGACCGTCAGTGCCGAGGAACTGGACGAGGCCATCTTCGGGTACGACGCGGTAGCCGCCGCCGACCCGGCCGCCCCGATCAGCGGTGTGGGTCTCACCCTGCTGGTCACCGACCTGTCCCGATCCCTCGACTTCTACCGCGACGTGCTCGGCTTCACCGAGGTCGACCGGGGTACCGGCAACGCGGTGCTCGCCTCCGGCACGACCCGGCTGGTGCTGCGGGAGGTGACCGGTGCGGCGCCGATCAGCCGTCGGCTGGTGCACGTCAACCTCGAGGTGGACGACATCGAGGCGGCGTACGAGCGGCTCCGCGGCTCGGGTGTCCGCTTCACGTACGCGCCGCGGGTGGTCAACCGGGGCACCAAGCTGGAGGTGTGGGCGGCCGCGTTCCGCGACCCGGACGGCCACGGCATCGCGCTCACCCAGTGGCGCGAGCGGGCGGACGCCTGACCCGACCGGGGCCCGGCGTCAGCCCAGGATGACCCGGCGGACGTGCAGCGCGTACGCCCAGACCAGGGCGAAGATGACGCCCAGCGCGAACAGCGACCAGTGCAGCAGGCCGGCCAGCAGCAGCAGGCCCTGGAGTACGGTGCCGGCGTTCCAGGCCCAGGGCCGACGCATCATGCCGGCCAGCAGGAAGCCGGCCACCGCCAGCGCCACCACGGCACCGATCGCCGCGCCGCTCAGGTCACCGCCGACCACCCGGATCGGCTGGATGGCCAGCAGCAGCACCAGCGCCTCCAGGCCGAGCGTGCCGGCACCCAGACCGCGTACCGCCCGCTCCGGGTTGCGCAGCCCGGAGCGCCGTGCCGTCGGCGGGTCGACGGCGGGCGGGTTTTCGCTGGTCGGCGGGCCCTGCTCCGGATCCGTCATCGCTTCAGCAGCCGACGAGCGTCCGCCACCGTCACCACCGAACCTGTGATCAGCACCCCGACCCCGCTGAGCTCACCGGGGACGTCCTCCTCGGCCAACGCCACCGCGGTCTCGATCGCGTCCGGAATCTCCTCGGCCGCCTCGACCCGGTCCTCGCCGAAGATCTCGACGGCCAGTGCGGAGAGGTCCGCCGTGTCCATCGCCCGCGGCGAGCTGTTGCGGGTGACCACCACCAGGTCGACCACCGGCTCCAGTAGCTCCAGCAGGCTCGACGCGTCCTTGTCGGCGAGTACGCCCACCACGGCCACCAGCTTGCTGAACGCGAACTCCTCCTGGAGCGCGGTGACGGTCGCGGCCATGCCGTGCGGGTTGTGCGCGCCGTCCAGCAGCACGGTCGGGGCGCTGCGTACCCGCTCCAGCCGGCCCGGGGAGCTGGCCGTGCCGAAGCCCTCCCGGACCGCCTCGATGTCCAACTGCTTGCGGGTGCCCGCGCCCAGGAACGCCTCCACCGCGGCGAGCGCCACCGCCGCGTTCTGCGCCTGGTGCGCGCCGTGCAGCGGAATGAACACCTCGTCGTAGACACCGCCGAGGCCCTGCAGGGTGAGCACCTGGCCGCCGACCGCGACGGCCCGGCGCAGCACGCCGAACTCGGCACCCTCGCGGGCGATCGTGGCACCGACCTCGGCACAGCGTTCGAGGAGCGGACGCGCCGCCTCCTCCTCCTGCGCCGCCGAGATCACGGTGGCGCCGGGATGGATGATGCCGGCCTTGGCCAGCGCGATGTCCTGGAGGGTGTCGCCGAGGAACTCGGTGTGGTCCAGGCCGATCGGAGTGATCACGCAGACCCCGGCCTGGATGACGTTGGTGGCGTCCTCCGCGCCGCCCAGGCCCACCTCGACCACCGCGATGTCGACCGGCGCGTCGGCGAACGTGGCGAACGCCAGGGCGGTGGTCATGTCGAAGTAGGTCAGCGGCTCGGCCGACTGCGCGTCGACCAGCTCGGCCAGCGGCTTGATCTCGCGGTATACCGCGGCGAACCGATCCTCGCTGACCGGCTCGCCGTCCAGGCTGATCCGCTCCCGGATGGTCTCCAGGTGCGGGCTGGTGTAACGGCCGGTGTGCAGGCCGAACGCCCGGAGCAGCGAGTCGATCATCCGGGCCGTGGAGGTCTTGCCGTTCGTGCCGGTCAGATGGATCGACGGGTACGCCCGCTGCGGGCTGCCGAGCAGGTCGAGCAGCGACTCGATCTTGTCCAGCTCGAAGACCATGCGGGTGAAGCCGCGAGCCTCCAACTCGGCCTCGGCGGCGGCGAATTCGGTACGGTCTGTCACGAGGAAAGTGTCTCCAGAGCAGCGTCGATCCGGACCAGGTCGGCCTCGGCGGTCGCCAGCCGGTCGCGGATCTTCGCGACCACCGGCTCGGGGGCCTTGCCGATGAAGGCCGGGTTGTCGAGCTTCGCCCGGGCCTGGGCGACCTCCTTCTCGGCGGCCGCGCGGTCCTTGGTCAGCCGGGCCCGTTCGGCGGCCACGTCGATCGACCCCCGGGTGTCCAACGCGACACCGACCGCACCGGGCATGGCCAGCGTGGCGCTGGCCTGGAAGTCCGCACCGGCCGGGTCCAGACGGACCAGCGAGCGGATCAGCGGCTCGTGGGCCGCGATGCCGGCCCCGGTCAGACCGTCCAGGCGGGCGGCCACCCGCTGAGTCGGGCGCAGACCCTGGTCGGACCGGAACCGGCGGATCTCGGTGACCACCCGCTGGACGGCGACCAGCTCCGCCTCGGCGGCGTCGTCGACCAGCGAACGGTCGGCCACCGGCCAGGCGGCGGTCTGCACCGTCTCACCGCCGGTCAGCGCGAGCCACAGCTCCTCGGTGACGAACGGGATGACCGGGTGCAGCAGCCGCAGCAGCTGGTCCAGCACGTGCCCGAGCACCCGGCGGGTGGCCTCGGCACGCTCGCCACCCTCGGCGAGCACCGGCTTGCTCAGCTCGACGTACCAGTCGCAGACGTCGTCCCAGGCGAAGTGGTAGAGCAGGTCACAGACCTTGGCGAACTCGTACGCCTCGAACTGCTCGTCCACCTCGGCGGTGACGTGCGCCAGCCGGGACAGGATCCACCGGTCGACCGTCGACAGCTCCTCGGTGGCGGGCAGGTCGCCGGTGGTGTGCGCACCGTTCATCAGCGCGAACCGGGTGACGTTCCAGAGCTTGTTGCAGAAGTTGCGCGAGCCCTGGCACCACTCCTCGCTGACCGGGACGTCCTGACCCGGGTTCGCACCACGGGCCAGGGTGAACCGGGTGGCGTCGGCGCCGAACCGGTCGATCCAGTCCAACGGGTCGACCACGTTGCCGAACGACTTGGACATCTTCTTGCCGTGCTCGTCCCGGACCATGCCGTGCAGGGCCACCACGTCGAACGGCTGCTGGCCGTCCATCGCGTAGAGCCCGAACATCATCATCCGGGCGACCCAGAAGAAGAGGATGTCGTAGCCGGTGACCAGGACGCTGGTCGGGTAGAACTTGGCCAGGTCCGGGGTCTGCTCGGGCCAGCCGAGGGTAGAGAACGGCCAGAGCGCGCTGGAGAACCAGGTGTCCAGCACGTCCTCGTCCTGCCGCCAGCCGTCGCCGGTCGGCGGCTGCTCGTCCGGGCCGACGCAGACGATCTCGCCCTGCGGGCCGTACCAGACCGGGATCCGGTGCCCCCACCAGAGCTGGCGGGAGATGCACCAGTCGTGCATGTTGTCGACCCAGGCGAAGTAGCGCTTGGCCAGCTCGGCCGGCTCGATGCGGACCCGACCGTCGCGGACCGCGTCGCCGGCGGCCTGGGCCAACGGGGCAGTGTTGACGAACCACTGCAACGACAGCCGCGGCTCGACAGTCGTCTTGCACCGCGAACAGTGCCCGACCGCGTGCACGTACGGCCGCTTCTCGGCGACGATGCGACCCTGCTCGCGCAGCGCGGCCACGATCGCCGGCCGCGCCTCGAACCGGTCCAACCCCTCGAACGGGCCGGGCACGGTGATCACGCCCCGCTCGTCCATCACGGTCAGCGCGGGGAGGTCGTGGCGCTGGCCGATCTCGAAATCGTTCGGATCGTGCGCCGGGGTCACCTTGACCATGCCGGTGCCGAAGCTCGGGTCGACGTGCGCGTCGGCCACGATCGGGATGCGGCGACCGGTCAACGGCAGCTCGACCTCGGTGCCGATCAGGTGCTGGTAACGCTCGTCGTCCGGGTGCACCGCCACGGCGGTGTCGCCCAGCATCGTCTCGGCCCGGGTGGTGGCCACCACGACCTCGTCGCTGTAGCGGATGGAGATCAGCTCACCGTCGTCGTCGGTGTGCTCGACCTCGATGTCGGAGAGCGCGGTCAGGCAGCGCGGACACCAGTTGATGATCCGGTTGGCCCGGTAGATGAGGCCCTCGTCGAAGAGCTTCTTGAAGATCGTCTGGACGGCGCGGGTCAGGCCCGCGTCCATGGTGAAGCGCTCGCGGTCCCAGTCGACCGAGTCACCGAGGCGTCGCATCTGGCCGAGGATCGCCCCACCGGACTCGGCCTTCCACTGCCAGACCCGCTCGACGAACTTCTCCCGGCCGAGGTCGTGCCGGGACAGCCCCTCGGCGGCGAGCTGGCGCTCGACCAGGTTCTGGGTGGCGATACCGGCGTGGTCCATGCCGGGCAGCCAGAGCGCCTCGAAGCCCTGCATCCGCTTACGCCGGGTCAGCGCGTCCATCAGTGTGTGCTCGAACGCGTGGCCCATGTGCAGCGAGCCGGTGACGTTGGGCGGCGGGATGACGATGGTGAACGGCGGCTTGTCGCTGTCGGCGGTGGCGCGGAAGTGCCCGGCGGCTACCCACTGCTCGTACCGTCGCTGCTCTACCTCGCCGGGCTGGTACTGGCCGGCGAGGGTGGGGGCGTCGGGGCGTCGGGCATCGAGTCTGTCGGTCACCCGAGAAAGTCTACGGAGGGCTTCCGCAGACCCGACGTGCGCCACCTGCCATTCGCGTACGGTGTCGGCTATGTCCGACGCACATCTCACCGAACGCTCGCTCGACGACGGTCGCCAGCCGGTCGAGCTGACCGACGAGCCGATCCAGCTGAGCACCCGGGACACCGGCGGTGACCCCGACGAGAAGCGGGGCGGCTGGTCCCGGCGGCGCCGGATCGGCTGGACGGCGGCGCTGGTCGTCGGCCTCGCCGGCGCGGGCGTGCTGGGCACCTTCGGGTGGCGGGTGGCAGAGCAGAAGGACACCCAGCTCAGCACACCGGACCAGGTGGCAGGGCTGACCCGGGACGACAGTGACCGGGCGAAGAGCACGGCAGACTACCTGCGGAGCGGCCTGGCCGCGGACATCGAACTGGACCGCAGCTTCGGCACCGTCTACCGCGACCCGTCCGACGACAAGCGATCGGTGCTGATCTTCGGGGGCACCACGCTGCTCTGGCAGCCGGAACGGGACCTGGACAGCCTCTTCGGCCTGATGTCCGACGAGACCGGGGCCGTCACCGGCCTACGCAAGGTGCCCGCGGGCGACCTGGGCGGCGTGTTGAAGTGCGGCAACACCAGCGGCGAGGGCGGCGACTTCGCGGTCTGCGGCTGGGCCGACCACGGCAGCGTGGTGATGGCGATGTTCCCGGGTCGCTCGGTCGACGACGCCGGAAGTCTGCTCCGCGACCTACGCGCCGGCATCCAGACCCGCGACTGACCCCGCTGGGTGACTCCGCTCCGCGCCGGGCGCGCCCGGCGCGGAGGCCGCTCGCGCACTTTCGGGGAAGTTGCTGCCTCGACGTGTCCGGAGACAGCACTTTCCCCGAAACTGCCTGGACCTTCGCCCCCACCGAATCGGGATACCCCGGTATCAGGGAACCCGTGTCGATCGCGGGTGGAGACGCAGAAAAGGCCACCCCGAATGGGGTGGCCTTTTCTGAAAGATTGTCCGGCGGTGTCCTACTCTCCCACACCCTCACGAGTGCAGTACCATCGGCGCTGGAGGGCTTAGCTTCCG
>NZ_JBHSQS010000024.1:0-72142 GCF_042658605.1 Micromonospora vulcania
CGCCGTGCGCTACGAAGCCACCCTCACCATCGCCGCCATCAACCAATGGCTTCGTGCCCTACGAAACACGGCCTAGGCGGGCTGGAGGAGGCGGGGGAGGAGGCCGGGGTCAGCCTGGCCACCCAGGCGTACCAGAACTCCACCGGGCGGGCGCACGGCCTGGACCTGACCGATCTGGGCGCTTCGGCGGTCGGCGGGCTGGCCGGCGGGGCGGTCGCGCCGCTGGCCGGCCTGGGCCGGCACGCGACCGGGCGCGGTGCGCGGATCGGGGAGCACCTGGGCCGGGAGATGACCGGCGAGATGCTCGCCGAGAGCGCCGCCAGCATCGCCACCGGGCAGGGCCCCGCCTCGATGGAGGACGCCGTACGGGCCGCCGCGTCCGGTGCCACCGGCTCGGCGACCACGCAGGCCGACAAGGCGCTGCACACTCGACTCGACGCGCAGACGAACGCGCTCGCCGGAGCCTCGCTGAACGGCCCGTCGCTGGCACCGCCGGTCGCAGCCACCGACGTGACCGCCGCACCGGTGGCGTCTCCGGTGATTCCGGTGCAGACGTCGGCGGCGACGGCCGTCGACGCGACACTCGCGTCAGCGCCGACGGAGCTCGCTCCGGACCGTGCCGCACCGCTCCACGGTGAGCTGCCGTCATCGGGAGCCGCGCCGGGCGTGGACGTCGCGGCGGACCCGACGCTCCCGGCGGTCGCGGCCGATCCGACGCTGTCCTCGGTTGCGGCGCCCGCGACGGGCACGCTCGATCCGGCCAGCGGGCCGGCGGCGGGGGCCGGGCCGGGCAACCTGGCCAGCGGACCGCACAGCACTGCCCCGGGCCCGGTCGCCTCGACCATTACCGGCCCGGCCGTCGCTGGCCCGGCTGCTACTGGCCCGGTGGTCAACGGCCCGGTCGTTACCGGCCCGGCCGTCGCTGGCCCGGTCGCCCCGACCGTGACCGGGCCGGCCGCCTGGTCGTCGGCGACTGGCACGCCGGCCCCGAGCGTCAGCCCTGGTCAGCCGGTGCCGACGACGTCCGCAGGCCCGGCCGCGACCACCGGCGCCGGCCCGGCCCAGCCGGACACCTCCACCGGTACGGCCCCGCCGGTCGCGTTCAACGGGTCGGGTGGTGGCACGCCGTCGACAGTCGCGCCCTCCTCGGGTGGCACGGTCACCGGCACCTGGGGCACGTCGGTGATCGGCTCGGCGGTCGGTCGATCCGCGGTGCGGATCCGGGAGGCGCTCGCACCGGTCCGCGTACCCGATCATCCGGCTCGTGGCCGGGCGTCGATCCCCGCCCAGGCGGCGGCGTTCGACGACCAGTCGCTGCCCGCGCCGGAGCACAGCGACTGGTACGCGGCCCGGTGGGCCGCCGAGGCGGACGCCGTCGAGCGGCGGCGCTACCAGGGCTACTACGAATCCCAGCGGACCTGGTTCGAGAACAATCGCCGGCAGTCCGAGGCGATCCGGTTACGTGCCCAGGCCGCCGAACACAACCGTCGGGCGGCCGAGTACGCCAGCTACGCCCGGCAGTTGCGTCAGGGCGGTCACCCGCGCTGGGCCGACGGCTGGCAGCGGACCGCGTACGACGAGGCGCGCGCGTACACCGATTGCCATGACCTGGCCGACGCGGTGCTGGCCGGCACCACGGCGCCGCCGGTCGTGGACATCGGCGCCGCCCACTTCCGGCAGGCCAACGAGGACGTCGGCGCGCTCGCCCTCGGCGCGGTGGAGACCGGCAACCGGTCGAGGCTCACCGGCGACGACGTTCCACCACCGAGTGACGACTCCCGGCCGTACGGGCGGCCGGGTGGGCTCCGTCCGCCGCTGGCCCTGCACCAGGTCGACGTCGAACGGCAGGTGCCCCGCGAGCGGGACGGCACCGTTACCCGTACCGCCGACCCCCGCCGGGGCGGCTGGCTGCGGCTACTGAACGACGGCGGCCCCCGGGCCGACGCCACCCGGGGCATCAACTGCCTGGACTGCACCCTCTCCCTGTACGAGACGTGGGTGCACGGCCGCCCCCGGGTGTCGGCGCCGCGTACCTTCGACGGCTACCTGGAAGGTGACACCCGGCGGCCGATCCGTGGCGAGGCGGGCGGCCCGGGCCGGGTGGAGGACGTGACCGGCGGACGCTTCCAGCGGCTGCTCGCGCCGACCCCCGGGCAGCAGCTGAACCCCGTGCAGGCCGCCGAGCGCGGCTACACCAACCTGCACGACCAACTGCTGCTCGGGGGCCACGGCAGCTACGCGTTCCTGATCACCGAGTCGCCGCAGGGTGGCTCGCACGCCTGGGTGGCGCTCAACCAGAACGGCACCGTGCTCTACGTCGACCCGCAGAGCGGTCTCGTCCGGGACCGGCCGCTGTACCTCGACGTGGTTGGTATCGACGCGCTGGTGCTCGGCGGGGACGGGCGGCCGATGCCGCTCGGCGGGCTGCCCCGGGGCCGTTTCAGCGAGCGCCCCGACCTGCCGGAACATCCTTCGGCGCTTGATGAGGGCGGCCACGGCGACCCGTACATCAACCGGATGTACCTGCTGCTGGACGGCCCCGGCGCGATGGACCCGGGTGCCGGTCTGGGCGATGGTCCGGCTGACTCCGGCGATGCCGAGCGTTCGACCTCAGAGCTGGCACGGCTCACGACTGCGGAGTTGACGGCGCTCACGGACCTCCGTGCTCGCGCGCTCGCCGCTGCCGGCCCGGTCGAGAACGCCCTGGATCAGATCGGGCGGAGCGTGACGGAAGCCATGGGCCTGAGTGATCCGGTGCAACTGCGTGACCGCACGTTCCGCGTTAAAGATCTGGAATCGCTGGCCCGAAAGTACGTCGACGAGACGCGTGCCACGACGATCGACGCGACGGCCTTCGCGGCGGATGTCAATGATGTCCTGAGATTCTGCTTCGAACTGCCGTCGGGGAAGCAATACGCAAGAGCCGTCGAATTGATCCTTGCTGGCCTCGTCGAAGCCGGCTTCGCCGTACCGGATTCAGCCTGTAAGAACTTCTGGCGGGAGGGCAATCGGTTCTACGGATTCAACTGCACTCTCCGCTCGCCTGGCGGGATGCTGCTTGAGTTGCAGCTGCACACCCCGGTGTCGCGGAGGGTTTGGCTGGCGACACATGAGGACTACGAAGTTCTGCGGCGCACCTCGAACAGTCCTGAGCAGAGAGCGGGCGCAATCTTGCGGATGCTTGCCGCGAACCGTGAGAGTGGCCTGCCGGACTCGCTGCCGACTGCGCTGGCGAGGCGTTTTCCTCCTAAGGACGCCACCTTCGCAAAGTGGATTAGTCGAAACGCGCGTGTCTGGCAGGAGTATCGCTCCTGGTTGGCTCGTCATGAGACAGGTCTCCCGCAGGTTGTGCGGGATCTCGGGCTAGAGTCTCGTGACTTTCCCGTAGCGCCGCAGGTTGCCCGAGAGTTGGAGCAGGAAGATGTTGACCTACTACGCAATTTACCGAATGGATGAGAAAGGTGACCCGGCCGGGCTCTTCATCATGGATGTGGGGTTTGGTCAGGCGATTCTCTGGGATCACAGAGCGCAGGCGTGGAGCTATGATCCAGACCTTGTCGTGCGGTTCCTTGACGATTACCGGAATATCGACCGCTACAGGACCGTCGATCGTGCAACGGCAGAGGGCGTGGCTCTGGCTGTCACGGGCGGCGTCAGCCTTCCCGACGAGCAAGCCATCCGTGGCATGTTCGCGGCGGCCGGCGGT
Source organism: Micromonospora vulcania (assembly GCF_042658605.1). Classification (NCBI taxonomy): domain Bacteria; kingdom Bacillati; phylum Actinomycetota; class Actinomycetes; order Micromonosporales; family Micromonosporaceae; genus Micromonospora; species Micromonospora vulcania. The sequence continues at coordinate 3,707 of NZ_JBHSQS010000024.1, forward strand.
GCCAGTCCCCACCTGACCTCTGGCGATCAGTGAGGTACGGCTGACTCCACCGTCGACTCTCGCCTTCAGACGTCCACCACCACCCCACCCGTACCGTCGAGCGGCCCGACACCGTCGCCCACGACGACGTTTCCGTTCGGGCGGGTTCCGCAGGGCCCGAATAGCATCGAGGGATGGCAGAACCGGAGGGGCAGGGTAGCCAGTCCCGTGCCTGGGCCTGGTGGGTCGGCATTGTGCTCGGTCTGGTGATCGGCGTGCTCGCGCTCGGCGGTCCCAGTGGAGTCGGGTTCGGCATCGCCATCGGCGTCGCTTTCGCGATCGCACTCGGTGCGACCAGGAAACCTGCCGAGGTGCGCCCCGCCGACGACGGTCCTGCAGCCCCGGAAAACGAGGACGGCGAGGTCCCCGGGGACTCACGCCGAGGATGATCGACACCGGTCCCGTCATGTCAGGGCATCAAACCCCGCCGGATAGCCCGACATCGCCGATGTCGAGTGGATCAAAGCAGCCCGCGCCGGCCGCGCCTGCAAAGCAGCCCGCGCCGGCCGCGCCGGCTACGCCTGCCGAGGCGGTGGCCGTACAGGAGGAGTTGCGGGAGCTGGTTGACCTGGTCGGGCCGGGGCCGGCGGCGCCCGCGACGGTGGCCGGCCTGGATGTCGCGTACGCCCAGAGTGGTGACCTTCTCGCGGCGGCCGTGACGGTGCTGGACGCCCGGACGTTGGCCGTGGTGGACTCCGCGGTCAGCGTGGGCCGGCCGGCGTTCGAGTACGTGCCGGGGCTGTTCGCCTTCCGTGAGCTGCCCGCGCTGCTCGCCGCTCTGGACCGGCTGACCACCGTCCCGGACCTGCTGGTCTGCGACGGGCACGGGCTGGCCCATCCGCGCCGGTTCGGGCTCGCCTGCCATCTCGGGGTGGTCACCGGGCTGCCCGCGATCGGGGTGGGAAAGACGCCGCTGGTCGGCGAATGGGTACCGCCGTCCGCCGAGCGGGGTTCCTGGTCGCCGCTGCGGGACGGGGGCGAGATCGTCGGACGGGTGTTGCGGACGCAGGACGGGGTCAAGCCGGTCTTCGTCAGCGTCGGGCATCGGATGAGTCTCGACAACGCCACCGCGCAGGTGCTCGCCCTGACTCCGCGTTACCGGCTGCCGGAGACCACCCGGACCGCCGACCGGCTCTGCCGCGACGCCCTCGCCGACGCGGAATGACGGGACCGGGAGCCGGGTCGTAAACCGTAACGCCGCGCACATCCGGGGCGCTCTATGACCGGTGGCGGGGGTGGGCCGGTAGTAGCCTGACCCGCGGACCCCACCCGGGGCGGAACGGTGAGGTGATCATGACGGTACGTCGGCGCGTGGCGCGGCTCGCGACGGTCTGCGGTCTGCTGGGCGGCATGGTGCTGCTGGGTGCGTCCCCGGCGCTGGCCGATGACGACTCGGTCCGGGTGGGTGCGGCCAGCAGCTTCGCCGCGGGCGGCTCCGCGCAGGGTGTGAACGTCGCGGTGCGTAAGCGCTCCGACGGGTGCGTCGTGCTGCGTACCGCCCTGGGTCTGCGCCTCGCCGGTCTCCGGGCCGATCAGGTGACGGTGCAGGTCGCCGCCGGTGGGCACTGGGTTCCGGTGGCCGTCTCCGGCGGCGGCGGCAGCGTGGCGACGGGGGCCACCTCGTCGGCCAAGCCGCTGTGCAAGGGCAAGGGGGCCACGGTGCGCTACCGGGTGGCGTTCGCCGCCGGGGCTCCGGGCGGCTCACTCGCGGTGACCGGCGTGGCCGCCAGCGCGGCCGGTCAGGAACTCGGCCGGGGCAACGACACCTCGAAGGTCACCGGTGCGCGGGTCACCGCGTCGCCCACGCCCACGCCGTCGAAGAAGCCCTCACCCACGCCGAGCGTGGTCGCGACCGACGCCGCGACGTCCGACGACGCGGTGATCCCGGCCGGGCCGGCCGACGATTCCGGTGCGCCCGACACCTCGGCAGCCGCCGCCGAGTCGTCCGGTGGTGGCTCCACGGTGATGTTCTTCGGCATCGCGATGGTGGCGGTCGGGCTGCTGCTCATCGTGCTGCTGCTCCGGCGGTCACGGCAGGACCGCACGCCGGCCGACGACGCGCCCGGGTCGCTGCCGGGCAACCCCGGCGGCACCACCTACCGCTCCGGCGGGGGGTCGCCGGCCGCGCCCGGTCGCCCCGGTCCGGTGTACGGCCAGCAGCCGCCAGCCGGCGGCTACGGCGCCGTGCCGACGCCCCGTCCCGCCGCTGGCGGTGTCTACGGGGCCCGGCCAGCCAGCTCGACGCCGGACGCGACGCAGCCGATGCCGGGCAGCCCTGCGGGTGTTCCGCCACTGCCTGGCGACCAGCCTCCACCTGCCGACGGGGGCGGTCACACCGTGTACATGCCCCGGCTCCCCGGCTGACCGGGGCCCGACCTCGGCCCTCCGATACGCTCAGGTTTGTTGGAAACCTGCGGCCAAGGAGCGGAAACAGTGTCTGATCTGTCCCGGATCGTGAAGGCGTACGACGTCCGAGGGACGGTGCCGGACCAGTGGGACGAACGGGTCGCTGAAGCGCTCGGAGCTGCCTTCACCCAGCTGCTCAACACCACCGACGAGCCGGGCGACGCCGTCGTCGTCGGGTACGACATGCGGGCCAGCTCGCCGGGTCTGGCCGCCGCCTTCGCCGCCGGGGTCCGGGCCGAGGGCCGCTCGGTGATCGAGATCGGGCTGGCCTCCACCGACCTGCTCTACTTCGCCTCGGGCTCGCTCGACCTGCCCGGCGCGATGTTCACCGCCAGTCACAACCCGGCCCAGTACAACGGCATCAAGATGTGCCGCTCGGGTGCCCGGCCGATCGGCCAGGACAGCGGCCTCGCAGAGATCCGGGAGCGGGCTCAGGCCCTGCTCGACTCGGGCGAGTCGCGTACGGCCGGTGCGCCGTCCCGGCCGGCCGAGCAGCGCGACCTGCTCCCCGACTACGCCGCCTACCTGCGCAAGCTGGTCGACCTCTCCGGCATCCGGCCGCTGAAGGTGGTGGTCGACGCCGGCAACGGGATGGGCGGCTTCACCGTCCCCACCGTGCTGGGTGACGCCGCGCTGTCGGCCCTGCCGCTGGAGATCGTGCCGCTCTACTTCGAGTTGGACGGGACCTTCCCCAACCACGAGGCCAACCCGCTGGACCCGGCCAACCTGGTCGACCTCCAGCGCGCCGTGGTCGAGCACGGGGCCGAGATCGGGTTGGCCTTCGACGGCGACGCCGACCGGTGCTTCGTGGTGGACGAGCGCGGCGAGCCCGTCTCGCCGTCGGCGATCACCGCACTGGTCGCCGCACGGGAGCTGGCCAAGCACCCCGGTTCCACGGTGATCCACGGCCTGATCACCTCCAGCGCGGTGCCGGAGATCATCCGCGAGCACGGCGGGGAGCCGGTGGTCGCGCGGGTCGGGCACTCCTTCATCAAGGCGGAGATGGCCCGGACCAACGCCGTCTTCGGTGGTGAGCACTCCGCGCACTACTACTTCCGGGACTTCTGGTTCGCCGACACCGGGATGCTCGCCGCGATGCACACGCTGGCCGCTCTCGGTGAGCAGTCGTTGCCGCTGTCCGTGCTGGCCAGCGAGTACGAGCGCTACGTCGCCTCGGGTGAGATCAACTCGACGGTCGCCGACCAGGCCGCGGCGGTGGCCGAGGTGCGGGCCGCGTACCCGGACGCGGCGGTCGACGAGATGGACGGTCTCACCCTGCGTTTCATCGACGGCGCCTGGTTCAACCTGCGCGCGTCCAACACCGAGCCGCTGCTTCGGCTCAATGTCGAGGCACCCACCCGCGAGCGGATGGTCTCGCTCCGGGACGAGGTGCTGGGCCGCGTTCGCCGATAAGATCGCCTGCGCCGGTCGGCACCGCCGTCGGTGAAGCCGCACACGTGGAAGGAGCCGTGCCATGGCCCTGGATCCGCAGTTGCTCGAGATTCTCGCCTGTCCGGACACGCACCACGCCCCGCTCGACTACGACGCCGAGGCGCAGACGTTGACCTGCACGGAGTGCGGCCGGATCTTCGAGGTCCGCGACGACGTACCGGTGCTGCTGCTCGATGAGGCGCGCGGCGGCCCCGGGACGTCGTCGTGATCGACGGTACGGCCGGGGTCAGCGGTCGACGCGACGCTGACGAGGCCCTGCTCGACAACCCGGACGCCCTGGCCGAGCTCGACCCGGGCGGCATGCTCCGGCACACCGCCTCGGCCGGTGCGCAGGTCCGCGAGACGGCCGCGTTGGCCGCCGAGGCCAACCTGTCGGTGCTCGCCGACGACGGGCGGCCCCGGGCCGTGGTGATCGCCGGAATCGGCACCGCCGGGCGGACCGGTGACGTGCTCGCCACGGTCGCCGGGCCGCGCTGCCCGGTCCCGGTCATCGCGCACCGCAGTGCCGGCGTACCCGGCTGGGTGGGCGCGGCCGACGTGGTGATCGCGGTGAGCGCGTCCGGCCGTAGCCCGGAGGCGCTGGGTGCCGCCGAGGCGGCGCACCGGCGCGGTGCCCGGCTGGTGGCCGTGGGCGCGCCCGACTCGCAGTTGCAGTCGGTCGCCGAGCGGGCGCGTGCGCCGTTCATTCCGGTTCCCCGCCGTGCCCCGGCCCGGGCCAGCCTCTGGGCACTCACCGTGCCGGTCCTGCTCGCCGCCCGTTCGCTCGGGCTGGTGAAGGTCAACGAGGCGGATCTGGCCGAGACCGCGGCCCGGCTCGACGCGGACGCCGACCGCTGCCGTTCCGCCGCGGAGTCGTTCGTCAACCCGGCGAAGTCGCTGGCACTGGGCCTGGCCGGCTCGGTGCCGATCGTCTGGGGTTCGTCCCCGCTGGCCACCGTCGCGGCCCGCCGGTTCGGCGACACGCTGTCCGCCAATGCCCGCTACCCGGTGGTCACCGGGGCGCTCGGCGAGGCGGGCCGGGGCCGGGTCGGGCTGCTGGACGGCGTCTTCGGTGGCCTGGCCGAGGGGGAGCGGGACATCTTCGCCGACCCGGCCGAGGAGGAGGTCGACGGGACCCGGCTGCGGCTGGTGTTGCTGCGCGACGGCGGGCTCAACGCCGAGGACGACACGGACGAGCCGTTCGCGGTCGAGGAGCGCCGGGCGGACGCGGTGCAGACCCTCGCCGAGCGCCGTGGCGTCCGGTGCGACGTGGTGACCGCCGAGGGCGGGTCCGCGCTGGAGCGGCTGGCCTCGCTGATCGCCGTTCCGGATTTCGCCTCGATCTACCTGGCCCTGGCCCACGGGCTGGACCCGATGGCGGTACCGGCCATCACCGAGATGAAGGAGCTGTCGAACCAGTGAACGAGCGCAACGGAGTGGTGGCGTGAGCGCCAACGGCGGGACGAGGGCGATCGTCGCCGCACTGTTGGCCAACGTCGGCATCGCCGTCACCAAGTTCGTCGCGTTCCTGTTGACCGGCTCGTCGTCGATGTTGGCGGAGTCGATCCACTCGGTCGCCGACTCCGGCAACCAGGGCCTGTTGCTGCTCGGTGGTAAGCGGGCGAAGCGGGCGGCAACCCCGGAGCACCCGTTCGGGTACGGCCGGGAGCGCTACATCTACGCGTTCATCGTGTCGATCGTGCTGTTCAGCCTCGGTGGCCTGTTCGCCCTCTACGAGGCGTACCACAAGTGGTCGGATCCGCACGGCATCAGCAGCTGGCAGTGGGTGCCGGTCACGGTGCTGGTGGCGGCGATCGGCATGGAGTCGTTCTCCTTCCGCACGGCGATCAAGGAGTCCAACCACATCCGGGGCAACCAGTCCTGGGTGCGTTTCATCCGCCGGGCCAAGGCACCGGAGCTGCCCGTCGTGCTGCTGGAGGACTTCGGCGCGCTGGTCGGTCTGGTCTTCGCGCTGTTCGGCGTCGGCATGACGCTGATGACCGGCAACGGCGAGTGGGACGCGGTCGGTACCGGAATGATCGGCGTGCTGCTGGTGGTCATCGCCATCGTGCTGGCCATCGAGACCAAGAGCCTGCTGCTCGGTGAGGGTGCCGAGGCGAGTGACCTGGCCGCCATCGAGCGGGCCGTCACCGATGGTCCCGAGGTGGAGCGGATCATCCACATGAAGACGCTCTACCTGGGCCCGGAAGAGCTGATGGTGGCCGCGAAGATCGGCGTACCGCCCTGTGAGAACGCCCACGAGCTGGCCCGTGGCATCAACGCCGTGGAGGCGCGGATCCGCGCCGCGGTGCCGATCGCCCGGGTGATCTATCTGGAGCCGGACGTCTACAGCGTCGCCGCCGACCGGGCCGGCAGCGGTGCCGCCGCCGACACCGCGGTGCCGCAGCCCCAGGACGTGTCCGGCGAGGCCGCCGGGCAGTCCGGGAGCTGACGGGTGGAGCTGCTGTACGGACCGATCCGGGACTACGCCTGGGGGTCCCGCTCGGCGATCGCGCTGTTGCAGGGTCGGCCGGTGCCGAGTGCGGGCCCGGAGGCGGAGCTGTGGCTGGGTGCCCACCCGGGTGCCCCGGCCACCGTGGAGCGGGCCGGCCTCCGGGTCAGCCTCTGCGAGCTGGTACGCGACGAGCCGGGCCAGTGGCTCGGCCAGCGGGTGTCCGAGCGGTTCGGCACCCGGCTGCCGTTCCTGCTCAAGGTGCTGGCCGCCGATGCTCCGCTGAGCCTGCAGGCCCACCCGGACGCCGAGCAGGCCCGCGCGGGGTATGCGGCGGACGCTGCGCGTCCCGAGGGTGAACGCAACTACTCGGACCCGCACCACAAGCCGGAGCTGCTGGTGGCGCTCACCCCCTTCGAGGCGCTCTGCGGTTTCCGGGATCCGACGGAGTCGGCCGAGGTGCTCGCCGCGTTCGGCGTACCGGCGTTGGCACCGGTGGTCGCCGCGTTGCGGACCGGGCCGGCGGGGCTGCGGACAGCGGTGCGGACGCTGCTCGGCTGGCCGGTGGCGGAGCGCGCACAGCTGCTGGCGTCCGTGCTGGAGTCGTCGACCGACGGCCCGGACGTGGCGTTGGCCCGTCGCCTGGCCGACGCCTACCCGGGTGACCCGGGCGTGCTGGTCGCGCTGCTGTTGCACCACGTGCGGCTGGTGCCGGGGGAGGCGATCTGGATGCCGGCCGGCAACCTGCACGCCTACCTGAAGGGCTGCGGAGTGGAGATCATGGCGGCCAGCGACAACGTGTTGCGGGGCGGCCTGACCCCGAAGCGGGTGGACGTCGACGAGCTGCTGCGCGTGCTGCGTTTCGAGGTGCTCGACGATCCGGTACGGGCCGCACGGCCGGTCGGTCCGGGAGTGGACTGCTGGCAGGTGCCGGTGGACGACTTCGCGCTGCACCGGGTGCGGGTCGGTGCGGAGGTGCCCTCGGTCACGCTGCCACTGCCCGGCCCCCGGGTGGTGCTCTGCGGTGCCGGCACGGTCACCGTGGACGACGGGGCCGGCGCGTTGACGCTGAGCTCCGGTCAGGCCGCGATCGGCACCGCGGCCGGCGAGCCGTTGCGGGTCAGTGGCACCGGCGAGGCGTACGTGGCCACGGCGGGTCTGCGCTGACGCCGACCGGGCGCGTCGGCATAAATCCGACTTTCCCGGAATAGCTTGACGCTGACCTGGCTGAGTGTGACTCTATGGGTACGCAGCGTTATCGCGACGACGGTCCGACAACGTGCGGGGAACCAAACCGGGGGGATGCACGGGGCGGGCGGGAAATGGGCGGCGAGTCTGTCCATCACCGACCGCCCCGTGCGCTGTCCGCGTACCGTCCCCGGCGCTCGTCGGCAGCGCGCGTAAGGTGGAGGGTCGGCGCAGACATCGTTCGACAGGAGCTTTCATGACCAGCACCCTCCCGGCGTCCGCCAGCGGTACGCCGTCCGAGGCCCGGCCGAGCACGCTCGCCGAGGGCGACTTCAAGGTGGCGGATCTGTCGCTCGCCGAGTTCGGGCGTAAGGAGATCCAGCTCGCCGAGCACGAGATGCCCGGCCTGATGTCGATCCGTCGGGAGTTCGCCGAGGCGCAACCGCTCGCCGGGGCGCGGATCACCGGCTCGCTGCACATGACCATCCAGACCGCCGTCCTGATCGAGACGCTGGTCGCCCTCGGCGCACAGGTGCGCTGGGCGTCCTGCAACATCTTCTCCACCCAGGACCACGCCGCCGCGGCGATCGTCGTCGGCCCGACCGGCACCCCCGAGGCCCCCGCCGGCGTCCCGGTGTACGCCTGGAAGGGCGAGACCCTGCCGGAATACTGGTGGTGCACCGAGCAGGTGCTCGTCTGGCCGGACGGGCAGGGTCCGAACATGATCCTCGACGACGGTGGTGACGCCACCCTGCTGGTGCACAAGGGCGCCGAGTTCGAGCAGGCCGGTGCCGTTCCGCCGGTCGAGTCCGCCGACTCCGAGGAGTACGCGGTCATCCTCGACGTGCTGCACCGCTCGCTCGCCGAGGACGGGCAGCGCTGGACCCGGATCTCCGCCGGGATCAAGGGTGTCACCGAGGAGACCACCACCGGCGTGCACCGGCTCTACGAGATGCACCGCGCCGGCACCCTGCTCTTCCCGGCCATCAACGTCAACGACTCGGTGACCAAGAGCAAGTTCGACAACAAGTACGGCTGCCGGCACTCGCTGATCGACGGCATCAACCGGGCCACCGACGTGCTGATCGGCGGCAAGATGGCGGTCGTGCTCGGCTACGGCGACGTGGGCAAGGGTTGCGCCGAGTCGCTGCGCGGTCAGGGCGCCCGCGTGGTGGTGACCGAGGTCGACCCGATCTGCGCGCTGCAGGCCGCGATGGACGGATACCAGGTCGCCACCCTGGACGACGTGGTCGAGCAGGCGGACATCTTCATCACCGCCACCGGCTGCTTCGACGTCATCACCAACGAGCACATGGCCCGGATGAAGCACCAGGCCATCGTCGGCAACATCGGCCACTTCGACAACGAGATCGACATGGCTGGCCTGGCCAAGCGCTCCGACGTCGAGCGGGTCAACATCAAGCCGCAGGTCGACCTGTGGCGCTTCGCCGACGGGCACGCCATCATCGTGCTCTCCGAGGGCCGCCTGCTGAACCTGGGCAACGCGACCGGGCACCCGAGCTTCGTCATGTCGAACTCGTTCGCCAACCAGACGATCGCCCAGATCGAGCTGTTCACCAAGACCGAGGACTACCCAATCGGCGTCTACGTGCTGCCCAAGCACCTGGACGAGAAGGTGGCCCGGCTGCACCTGGGCGCGCTCGGCGCCAAGCTGAGCACGCTGACCAAGGAGCAGGCCGCCTACCTGGGCGTCTCCACCGAGGGTCCGTTCAAGCCGGATCACTACCGCTACTGATCGGCGTACGGGACCGGGTCGGCTGTTCACAGCCGGCCCGGTTCGTCGTTTCAGCGTGGCCGGGAGTCGCGGCGGGTCGGGCGGAACCAGGTCCAGGCGCACCACGCCAGCCAGCCGAGTGACACGACGGTGGCCAGTGCCCGCTGGCGCAGCGCGCCGAGCAGCAGGACCACGGCCAGCACCGTCAGCCACGGCAGAAATCCCTTCACGGCGGGGATCCTTTCACAGCCGACCGGTGTCGGCCGGTCGCCGGTTCGCCGGGGGCCTGGTGCCCGGTGCGGTGAGCTTGTCGTCTACGACTTGACGAGGCCGCCGGAACAGGGAGAAGGTATGGCTGCCCTAAGTTAGCTGAGGCGTCCCTAAGGAACCCGGAGCTCGGATGTTTGCCACCTACCTGATCGGCCTGCGGGAGGGTCTGGAAGCCACCCTGGTGGTCAGCATCCTGGTCGCCTTCCTGGTGAAGTCGCAGCGCCGGGACCGGTTGCCGCAGGTCTGGGCCGGAGTCGGCCTGGCCGTGGCGCTCTCGGTGCTCTTCGGTTGGCTGATCGAGTACACCTCGACCACGCTGCTGGCCCGCTCCGAGGACCGGGAGCTGTTCGAGGCGATCACCTCCGTCGCCGCCGTGGTCTTCGTGACCTGGATGATCTTCTGGATGCGTCGCGCCGCCCGGAGCATCGCCGGCGAACTGCGCGGCAAGCTCACCGAAGCGATGGCCGTCGGGTCTCTCGCCGTCGCCGGGATGGCCTTCCTCGCGGTGGTCCGCGAGGGCCTGGAGACCGCCCTGATCTTCTACTCCGCAGCGCAGGGCGCGGCCGGCGACAGTGGCCCGCTGCTCGCGCTGATCGGCGGCATCGCGACCGCCGTGGTGCTCGGCTTCCTGCTCTACCGCAGTGCCCTGAGGATCAATCTCAGCAAGTTCTTCACCTGGACCGGCGCGCTGCTGATCCTGGTCGCCGCCGGCATCCTCAAGTACGGCGTGCACGACTTCCAGGAGGCCGGTGTCCTGCCCGGCCTGAACGACCTGGCCTTCGACATCACCACCACGCTGGACCCGAGCACCTGGTACGCCGCCCTGCTCGCCGGGATGTTCAACGTCACCCCGGCACCCACCGTGCTGGAGACGATCGCCTGGATCGGGTACGCCGTGCCCGTCCTCCTGCTCTTCCTGCGCCCGACCCGCCGTAAGCCGGCACCCGCAGTGCCGCCGGCCGACACCGCGACCGACGCTGCCCCGGCGGGCGGCGAGAGCGACACCGCGACCAAGGACGAGGCGGCGTCCACGCCGCAGCGCGCCTGACCCCCACGAGGAGAGAAAGCTCAGATGCGTACCACCCGATTTTTCGTGCTGGCCGCGGCCGGCGTGCTGGCCACGACCGGTGTCGCCGCCTGCTCCGATTCCGACAAGGGTGACGCGGGCGCGGCCGGCGGCCCGATCGCGGTCAAGGCGAACGACACCGCGTGCGAGGTCGGCACCACCGACCTCGGCGCGGGTACGGCCACCTTCAAGATCACTAACTCGGGTGCGAAGGTGACCGAGTTCTACGTGTACGCCTCCGGCGACCGGGTGATGGGCGAGGTGGAGAACATCGCTCCCGGGCTGAGCCGCGAGCTGCACGTGGAGCTGCCGGCCGGCACCTACGAGACGGCGTGCAAGCCGGGTATGAGCGGCAAGGGCATCCGGGGCGCGCTCAAGGTCAGCGGGTCGGCGCAGCCGCTCACCGCGGACGCCGCGCTGGCTGACGCCACGGACAACTACCAGCGTTACGTGAAGAGCCAGACCGGCGCGCTGCTGGAGAAGACCGAGGAGTTCGTGACCGCGGTCAAGGCCGGCGACGTGGCGAAGTCCAAGGCCCTGTTCCCGGTCGCCCGTACCTACTGGGAGCGGATCGAGCCGGTGGCCGAGATCTTCGGCGACCTGGACCCCAAGATCGACGGCCGTGAGGAGGTCATCGAGGAGGGGATGGAGTTCACCGGCTTCCACCGCATCGAGAAGGACCTCTGGCAGTCCGGCGACATCAGCAAGGACGGCCCGATCGCCGACCGGCTGTTGGTCGACGTGAAGGAGATCGTGGCCAAGGCCAACGCCGAGAAGCTCTCTCCGTTGCAGCTCGCCAACGGCGCCAAGGAGCTGCTCGACGAGGTGGCCAGCGGCAAGATCACCGGCGAGGAGGACCGCTACTCGCACACCGACCTGTGGGACTTCGCCGCCAACCTGGAGGGTTCCAAGGCCGCCGTCTCGGCTCTCCGTCCGGCACTCGAGCAGCGCTCGCCGGAGCTGGTCAAGCAGCTTGACACCGAGTTCACCAACGTGGAGACGCTGCTCGGCAAGCACCGCGACGGCGATGGGTGGAAGCTGCACACCGCGTTGAACAAGGCCGAGCTCAAGGAGCTCTCCGACGGCATCAACGCGCTCGCCGAGCCGATCAGCAAGATCGCACCGGTCGTCGCCAAGTAGGCGTGAGCAGACGGGCGTAGTCGACGAGGGGCCGCAGGGTCGGTCCCTCGTCGATGCCGGTCCAGGGAAGGAGCCGACGTGAGTGCCAAGCGGGTGTCCCGGCGACGGGCGATCACGCTCGCCGGTGCCGGCGTGGCCGGCGTCGCGGCGGTGAGCGCAGGTGGGGCCGCGTTGATCCGTGGCTCAGCCGAGCAGCCCGCCGCTACCGACCATCCGTCCGGTGCGGTGGCGTTCTTCGGCGAGCGCCAGGCCGGCATCGTGACTCCGGCGCAGGACCGGCTGCACTTCGTCGCCTTCGACGTGATCACGAAGGACCGGGCCCGGCTGGTCGACCTGCTCCAGGAGTGGACCGCCGCCGCCGCCCGGATGACCGCCGGGCGCGACGCCGGGGTGCTCGGCGCGGTCGGCGGGATGCCGGAGGCCCCGCCGGACGACACCGGCGAGGCACTCGGCCTGCCACCGTCGCAGCTCACCCTGACCATCGGCTTCGGGCCCACGCTGTTCCGTGACGCTGACGGTCGAGACCGCTTCGGCATCGCCGACCGGCGGCCGGCCGCCCTGGCCGAGCTGCCGAAGTTCCCCGGTGACGCGTTGCAGCCGCAGCTCTCCGGCGGCGACCTCTGCGTGCAGGCGTGCTCCAACGATCCGCAGGTGGCGGTGCACGCGATCCGCAACCTGGCCCGGCTCGGCATGGGTGTGGTGAGCGTCCGCTGGTCGCAGCTCGGCTTCGGGCGTACCTCGTCGACCTCCCGCGACCAGGCCACCGCCCGCAACCTGTTCGGCTTCAAGGACGGCACGGCCAACCTCAAGGCCGAGGACACCGGACTGCTGCGCGACCAGTTGTGGGTGCAGCCCGGCGACGGGCCGGACTGGATGACCGGCGGCTCATACCTGGTCACCCGCAAGATCCGGATGCTGGTGGAGACCTGGGACCGGACCTCGCTGGCCGAGCAGGAGGAGATCGTCGGCCGGACCAAGGGCAGCGGTGCCCCGCTCGGTCGCACCGACGAGTTCGACGAACCGGACTTCGCCGCCAAGGGTGCCGACGGGCAGCCGGTGATCGCCGAGCACGCCCACGTCGCGCTGGCCCACCCCAGCCGCAACGCCGGCGCGCACCTGCTGCGCCGGGGCTACAACTTCGTCGACGGCTCGGACGGCCTCGGCCGACTCGACGCGGGCCTCTTCTTCATCGCCTACCAGCGGGATCCGCGCCGGCAGTTCGTGCCGATCCAGACCCAACTGGCCCGGCACGACGTGATGAACGAGTACCTCCGACACGTATCCAGCGGCCTGTTCGCCTGCCCGCCGGGCGTCCGTGACGGCGGCGACCACTGGGGGATGGGCCTGTTCGGCTGAGCCGGGGTCCGGATCGCGACAGCGCGAACGGCCCGAGGCGGCGGTGGCGTAGGGCGGCGCCGAAGGGGGATCATGGTGGTGGTCCGACCCGGGTCCCAACCGGGGTGCCGGACCCGCACCGCGTGGCGCCGCCGCCGCGCGTCGCGGTGACACACTTTGCCGGCGGCGCAATCCGCACCGGGTGACGCCGGTCCCACCGAACTGAACGGGGATGCAATATTAATCCCATGAGAGCCCGGGTACTGGTGGTCGACGACGACCCCGCGCTCGCCGAGATGCTCGGCATCGTGCTGCGTAGCGAGGGTTTCCTGCCCTCGTTCGTCGCCGATGGTGAGCGGGCGTTGGCCGCTTTCCGCGACAGTCGCCCCGATATCGTGCTGCTTGACCTGATGCTGCCCGGGATGAGCGGTATCGACGTGGCCCGGTCGATCCGGGCCGAGTCCGGCGTGCCGATCGTCATGCTGACCGCCAAGAGCGACACCGTCGACGTGGTGCTCGGCCTCGAATCCGGCGCCGACGACTACGTGGTCAAGCCGTTCAAGCCCAAGGAGTTGGTCGCCCGGATGCGGGCCCGACTACGCCGGGGCGAGGACGTGGCACCCGAGATGTTGACCATCGGGCCGCCCGGCAACCAGATCACCATCGACGTGCCAGCGCACACGGTGAGCCGCAACGACGAGGAGGTGAAGCTGACGCCGCTGGAGTTCGACCTGCTGGTCGCGCTCGCCCGCAAGCCGCGTCAGGTCTTCACCCGCGAGGTGCTGCTCGAACAGGTCTGGGGCTACCGGCACGCGGCCGACACCCGGCTGGTCAACGTGCACGTGCAGCGACTGCGGGCCAAGATCGAGCCGGACCCGGAGCGACCGGAAATCATCCTCACCGTGCGGGGCGTGGGCTATAAGGCGGGGACCGGATAGCCTGGTCACACTGTGTCGACCTCCCCGCCACCGCACCCCCGGACCACGGCTCCCAGCCGGCCCAGCGCCGGCTGGGATTTCTGGCGTGCGGTGAGCGGGCGGGCCGCCCGAATGGTGGCCCGGGTGCACCAGACCTGGCGCCGTTCACTCCAGGTCCGGGTGGTGACCATCACGCTGGTCGCCTCCAGCCTGCTGGTCGGTGGTTTCGCGTACCTGATCGCTGACAAGATCACCAGCATCCTGCTCGACAACGCCCGCACCGACGTGCAGCAGCGCGTCAAGAGCGGCGCCACCTACGCGGCCAAGCAGGTCAACCTCTATGGCGAGCCGCAGGAGGCGCAGCTCCAGGAGACCATCGAGGGCACGGTCAACTACCTGGCCGGTGGTGACCCCCAGCAGACCAGCGGGGTGGTGGTGGCGATCACCGCCGATGGCTATCCCGTGATCCAGACCCGCACCGCGCCCGCCGCGAACGTGCAGCCGTTGATCAGCCCGGAGCTGCGCGCCGCGGTCGCCAAGGGCAACGTGGCGAGCCAGATCCGTACCGGTCGGCTCACCGGAGAGCCCACCAAATACCTGGTCTACGGCTCCCCGGTGCCCACCCGCTTCGGCCAGATCGAGCTCTACTACCTCGTGCCGTTGACCCGGCAGGACACCACCGCCGCCGACGCACGAGCCACCGTGGTGGCCACCGGAGTCGCGCTGGTGGTCCTGCTCGGGTTGCTCGCGGCCCTGGTCACCCGGTTGGTGGTCAATCCCGTCCGGGTCGCCGCGCGCACCGCCCAGCGGCTCTCCGCCGGCCTGCTCGACCAACGGATGGTGGTCAACGGCGAGGACGACCTCGCCCTGCTCGCCGCCTCCTTCAACCAGATGGCGACCAACCTGCAACGGCAGATCCTGCGCCTGGAGGAGATGTCCCGGTTGCAGCGCCGGTTCACCTCCGACGTCTCGCACGAGCTGCGTACCCCGTTGACCACGGTCCGGATGGCCGCCGACCTGATCTTCGCCGAACGCGACGAGTTCGACCCGGCGGTGGCCCGCAGCGCGGAGCTGCTCCAGGCCGAGCTGGACCGGTTCGAGGAACTGCTCACCGACCTGTTGGAGATCAGCCGGTTCGACGCGGGGTTCGCCATGCTGGACGCCGAGCCGACCGACCTGGTGCCGGTGGTGCACCGGGTCGTCGAGCGGCTGTCCGGCCTGGCCGAGCGGGTGGGCGTCCCGATCGAACTGGACCTGCCGGGCACGCCGGTGATCGCCGAGGTGGATCCGCGCCGGGTCGAGCGGGTGTTGCGCAACCTGGTCGGCAACGCCGTCGAGCACGGCGAGGCCCGCCCGGTGCTGATCACCCTCGGCATCGACGAGACCGCGGTGGCGATCACCGTCCGGGACCACGGGGTGGGGCTCAAGCTGGGCGAGGAGAAGTTGGTGTTCAACCGGTTCTGGCGCGCGGACCCGTCCCGGGCCCGGCAGACCGGGGGCACCGGGCTCGGCCTGTCCATCAGTCTGGAGGACGCCCGACTGCACGGCGGTTGGCTGGAGGCCTGGGGCGCGCCCGGGCAGGGCGCACAGTTCCGGCTCACCCTGCCGGCGCGGGCCGGTGACCGGCTGACCACGTCGCCGCTGCGGTTGGTGCCCGCCGACGCCGCGTTGCCGTTCGGCGGCCCCCGCGACGGTGGCCCCCTGGCCATCGGGCCGGGCACCGGCGGTGCGCTGGCCATCGGGCCGGCGCCGGTCGAGGACGGCCAGCGGGCCGAGGTGCGCTCATGAGGCGGCAGGCGCTGGTCGGGGTGCTCGGCGTGGTGCTGGTGCTGGGTGCCGGATGCGGCATCCCGGCGGCCTCCGACGTACGAGTGGACGGCAAGGGCGGGACCGCGACGGAGGCCGGCGCGGTCGACGGCCGGCGCAGCGAGCCACCGTCGCGGACGGCCAGCGGAAGCAGCGACTACGAGGCGTTCGTGCGCAACTTCCTGTCCGCCGCCGCCGGCGAGCCGGACCAGGCCTACGAGCGGGTCAAGAAGTTCATCGCCCCCGAGCACCGGACCCGCCTGCAGGAGAAGAAGGGCAGCGAGGTCGGGTTGACCGTGGTCCGGCTCCGGGACCAGGTCTTCACCGGCAACAGCGACCTGACCACCACCGTGAAGGTCAAGGTCCAGCAGGTCGGCGTGCTGCGCGCCAACGGCACCCTGGCCCCGCCGGTGGCGACCGAGTCGGAGTACGAGTTCAGGCTGCGCAGCGGGGCGCTCAACGGCGACGGGGAGGACGAACGCGCGGGCCTCTACGTCCTCGACCCGCCGAACGTGCTGTTGCTCAGCGACGTCGCCCTCCAGCAGTACTACCAGGACGAGGCGATCTACTTCTGGAACTCCAACCGCGACCAGTTGGTCCCCGACCAGCGCTACCTGCCGTACTCGGTGCCGAATGAGCGCCGGGTCAACGAGGTGGTGAAGTGGCTGGTCGCCGGTCCGTCGGACTGGCTGCGCCCGGGCGTCGTCGGGCTGCCCGACCGCACCGAGTTGATCAACAACGCCACCGGTGCCAACAACCGGTGGGAGGTCAACCTGGAGATGTCCGGTGACGACCAGAACCGGATCGACCAGTTAATCACCCAGCTCGCCTGGTCGTTGGGCGACCTGGAGGGCGAGCTGGAGCTGAAGATCCGCAACAACGCGCAACCCGTACAGGACCTGCGGGAGCGCCGTACGTCCCACAAGCTCTACCCGATCAGCGAGAGCCCGCAGCGGTTCTGCGTGTACGAGGGCGTCATCCGCCCGCTCGATTTCACCCCCGAGCCGATCGGCGCGGTGCCGGTGACGGCCGAGGCCAACCGCAACGTCGTCTCCGCCGGTCTCGCCCGGGGCCGCGACAGGATCCTCGCCGCGATGGTGGTGGGCGCCGGCAAGGGCCGGCAGCGCCTCGCGGTCGGTGCCGGTGTCAGCCCGATCGGCGTACTCAACCAGGGCGGTCCGGACTTCGCCTCGATCAGCCCGCCGGTCTGGTTGCGTACCGCCGACTCGCGTCCGGCACTGGGCCTGGTGGTGGCCGACGGCAAGCTCTACCGCTTCGACCAGGCCGCCACGATGCAGTTGGTGCCGCTCAACCTGCCCCCTGGTCAGGTCACCGCGGTGTCGGCCGCCCTGGACGGCCAGCGGGTCGCCCTGATCGTCGGCGGTCGGCTCTACGTCGCGGCGGTCAACCTGGACGGCGGTGGGGTCTCCATCGGTCCGCCCCGGCAACTGGTCACCTCGTTGACCGGGCTCACCGCGGTGGACTGGGGTCGGGAGGACCGCCTGGTGGTGGCCGGGTCGGCCGGTCAGCCCGCGATCTACGAGCTCAGCGTGGACGGCGCCCTGGAGACCCCGCTGAAGACCGACGTGGGCGCCAAGGTCAACCACCTGGCGGCGTACCCGGCCAACGGGACCGTGCAGCTGCCCAGCGGGGCCTTCATGTACGAGGCGAACGGCGTGTCCTACCGCAGCAGCCCGTTCGATCGGATCCAGCCCGACCAGGTGCGGGAGATCGAACCGCCGCCGGCCGGTATCCGCCCGGCCAACCCGTCGGCCCCGTTCTTCCTCTACTGACGCCGTGCGCGGGCTCTGGGCGGACCTCGGTGACCTGGTGCTGCCGGCCGACTGCGCGGGCTGTCGGGAGCGCCGACCGGGCCTGCGGCACGGGGTCTGCCCAACCTGTGTGACGGCGCTGAGCGCGCTGCGTCCCCGGCCGGTACGTCCCACCCCCGCTCCACCGGGCCTGCCGGCGTGCGTCGCCCTCGGCCCGTACGCGGGCCCGCTGCGCGAGGCGCTGCTGGCGTTCAAGGAACACGGTCGGCACGGGCTGGCGCGTCCGCTCGGCGCGTTGCTGGCCGAGGTCGTCGTGGCGGCCGTCGGCGAGGTAAGGCCGTTGGCGCTGGTGCCGGTACCGGACACCGCGGCGGCGGCCCGGGCCCGCTACGGCGACCATCTGGACCGGTTGACCCGGCACTGCGCGGCCCGGTTGAGCCGGGGCGGCTGGCCGGTCCGGGTGCACCGCCCGCTGCGCGCGCTGCCCCGACCCGACTCGGTGACGCTGGACAGCGCCGGCCGGGCGGCCGCGGCCGAGGCGGCGTTCCGGCCCCGGTCCGGTGCGTCGGGCGCGCGCGGCACGTCGGCTGTCGTCCCGGTCGTGGTGCTGCTGGACGACATCGTCACCACCGGGGTCACCCTGGCTGCGGCAGCCCGGGTGCTGGCCGCGACCGGGTGGGCACCGAGTGTCGCAGCGGTGCTCGCGGCGACTGAGAAAAGACGCAGTTCGTAACCGTTCGTGTTTCCGTTTTACCCATTGGTGTATGAGGTGGGAAAAATTCCGGGCTGTCTCGGCAACATGGGGTGACGGCCGGGCGAACAAGAGTTAGCGTTTCGCTGTCGGGGGTAGGAGGTCGTTCCACCCACTCCCGGCGGTGAGAGGAGGCGTAGCCGTACTGACCGGTCGACGCCAGCGGGGCTCCCGAGGCGCACGACCGGATGACCGGATCGAAGGCCGTCCGAACAAGGGAGGTCACGTGGACATCGTGGTCAAGGGCCGAAACGTCGAAGTGCCGGACCATTACCGGGTGCACGTAGCCGAGAAACTCGCAAAGATCGAACGCTACGACCACAAACTCATTCGTGTCGATGTCGAGCTGTTTCACGAGCGCAATCCGCGCCAAGCCGACCACTGCCAGCGGGTGGAGATCACCTGCGTCTCCCGGGGCCCGGTGATCCGGGCCGAGGCGTGCACGAACGACTTCTACAGCGCGCTCGACGCGGCCATCGCGAAGCTCGACACCCGGCTGCGCCGCGCGGCCGACCGTCGCCGCGTACACCGGGGTCGCCACGCGCCGCTCTCCGTCGCCGCCGCCACCGCCGACCTTCCGGTCGCGGACCTGGTGGCCGCCTCGCTGAATGGGCCCGGTGACGGCGCCCGCGCCGGCACCGCCGTCGCGGAGCGGGTCGAGGAGGAGTACGACGAGCAGCCCTGGCACATCGCCCGGGAGAAGGTGCACCCGGCGGACCCGATGACCATCGACGACGCGTTGTTCCAGATGGAACTGGTCGGGCACGACTTCTACCTGTTCCAGGACAAGGAGTCCGGCCGCCCCAGCGTCGTCTACCGCCGGCACGCGTACGACTACGGCATCATTTCCCTCGACACCTGACCAGGGCTCCGACCCGCGTCGATCGTGGAGTGGTGGTGGGCGTTCCCACCACCACTCCGCGGTCTGTCAGCGGAGGTCGGGCGGCAGCAGGGCGAAGGTCAGATCGTCCTGGCGGGCACCGGCCAGGCCGGGAAGTCGACCGCGTTGGAGCGCCTCCGGTTGGAAGCCGACGCGCTCCAGCACCCGGTGCGAGGCGGTGTTGTCCGGCACGGTGCCGGCGATCAGCCGGGCGACGCCGGGCGGCCCGAACGCCCAACCGGCGAGCAGGCGGACCGCGCGGGTCGCGTACCCCCGGCCCCGCCAGGCGGGCAGCAACGCGTAGCCGACCGCCGCCTCGCCGCTGGCCGCATCCGTGAACGACAGCCCGCAACTCCCCACCGGCTCGCCGCTGGCCACCTCGGTGATCAGCAGCCGGGCGATGTCGCCGGTCAGCCAGCCGCTCTCCGCGAGACGGCAGCGCCGCTCGATCGCGGCCCGCTCCGGCGGCACCGGCGGAGCCTGGTTGGCCACCACCTCGGGTCGGCTGTGTAGCCGGTACATCAGCTCGGCGTCGTCCGGCGCGAGCCGGCGCAGGGCCACCACCTGATCGGTGAGCACCCCGCCGGGCAGGTCGGGCAGCTGCCGTACGGCCGGGCCTGGCGGATCGTCGGCGAGGCGTACCCAGGCCAGCAGATCGTGTCGACCGCCACTGCGACTCGCCCCGGCCGACCGACGCAGCCCCTCGTAGCCGAAGCCGGCGGCCAGCGCGACGCGCTGGCTCTGGCCGTTCTCCGCCTCGGTGAACAACTCCAGCCGGGCCGTCCCGGTGGCGAACGCGTGCTCGCTCAGCGCGCGGGTGGCCGCGGTGGCCACCCCACGGCCGCGCGACGCCGGCCGCACCCAGTAGCCGATCTCGGCCCGCGCGTGCGCGGGCACCGGGTTGTTCAGCCCCACCGCGCCGAGCAGCCGGTCGGTGGCCGGGTCCGCGACGGCGTACGCCGCGCCACCCCCGGTCCAGACCGCCGGGGCGCCCGCGTCGATCCACCAGCGGGCGTCGGCCTCGGTGTACGGCGCCGGCATGGTCGACACGAACCGCTGGCTGAGCGGGTCCGCGCAGCCGTCGACGACGTCGGCCGTGTCGTCGACGCGGAACGGGCGAAGCCGTACCCCGTGCGCCTCGACGACCGGCTGGGGAATCACGTCAGATCCTCGGCCAGCAGCGCGCCCACCCAGGCGTCGACGCGCTCGCCCCGGTGCTGCACACCCGCCCGGGCGGTCCCCTCGAACGTGAAGTTCGCCTTCTCGGCCACCCGGCGGGAGGCGAGGTTGCCCACGTTCGCCTTCCATTCGATCCGCGCCAGGCCCAGCGTGGTGAAGCCCCAGGCGCTCAGCGCGGCGAGCGCGACCGGCATGTAGCCCCGGCCGCGGGCCGCCGGGGCGGTCATGAAGCCCACGTCGGCCAGCAGCGGGTCGGCGGGGGAGAGCCGCAGGTCGACCGAGCCGGCGTACCGGTCGTCCGAGTCGGCGATCACGAAGCACCCCGCGTCGCCCCGGGCCCAGGCGTCCTGGCTGAAGCCCTGGTACCGGTGCGCGTCGGCCCGCTGGTACGGGTCCGGCACGCTGGTCCAGCGGATCGTCTCGGGATCGCGGCAGGTCTGCACCATGGCGTCCAGGTCCCGCTCCTCCATCGGCCGTACCCGCAGCTCGCCGGCACCGGCGGTGGCGAACAGGGTGGGCTGCGGGCGGCCGAAGACGGCGGCCCGCCGGGAGACCAGGGTGTCCGGCCCGGCGGGCCCGGCCGACCCCGGTGCGGGCACCTCGCCGGGCAGCAGCGAGCCGATCCAGCCGTCCGGAAGCGTCGGGTCGCCCAGCCGCACCCGACCGTCGATCCGGAAGCCTGCGCGGAGCGCGACCAGGCGGGAGGCGTGGTTGCCCACCTCGGCCTGCCAGATGAGCCGGCGCAGCCCGAGCTTCTCGAAGGACCAGCGGGCGATCGCCCGGGTGGCCCGGACCATCACCCCCCGGCCCCGCGCCCACGGTGCCGTCCAGTAGCCGACCTCGCCGGTGCCGGCGCTGTCGATGGAGATCAGTGCGCACGCGCCGAGAAGTTCGCCGGTGGCCGGGTCGCAGACCGCGAACGGCGCTCCGGTCCCCGTCGCCCAGGCCCGCTCGCTCATCTCGGTGACGAAGCCGTGTGCGTGTTCCGGCAGGTACGGGCGCGGTACGGTGGTCCAGCGCTGGATGTCCGGATCCTGGCAGGCCAGGTGCACCCCGGCGGCGTCGGCCTCGCGCCAGGGGCGCAGCAGCAGGCCGTCCTCGATGATCTCCACTGGTTCCACCCGTGCATCGTGCCGCAACGTTCGCCGACGGCGTAACCGGATTACCCCCGGTCCGCAGTCGGTGCGCGCGTTATGTCTGGTTCGGCGGGGTGGAGCACCGCCACCAGTGACCATCGCGCCAGTCGAGCGCCTACGATGGTTCGAGACCGTCTAGGGGAGCGTTGATCCGTGTCGATTCTGGAAAAGGTCCTTCGCGCGGGCGAGGGCCGTATGGTGCGCCGGCTCAAGGCCATCGCCGCCGCCGTCAACTCGATCGAGGACGACTACGTCAACCTCAGCGACGACGAGTTGCGCGGCATGACCGAGCAGTTCCGGGAGCGACTCGCCGATGGCGAGACCCTCGACGACCTGCTGCCGGAGGCGTTCGCGGTGGCCCGCGAGGCGTCCGCCCGGGTGCTCGGGCAGCGCCCGTACGACGTCCAGGTGATGGGCGGCGCGGCGCTGCACTTCGGCAACATCGCCGAGATGAAGACCGGTGAGGGCAAGACGCTGACCTCGGTCATGGCCGTCTACCTCAACGCGCTCTCCGGCGACGGTGTGCACGTGGTCACCGTCAACGACTACCTGGCCCAGCGCGACGCGGCCTGGATGGGTCGCGTGCACGAGTTCCTCGGGCTGACCGTCGGCGTGGTGCTGCCCAACCGACCGGCCACCGAGCACCGGGCCGCGTACGAGTGCGACATCACGTACGGCACCAACAACGAGTTCGGCTTCGACTACCTGCGCGACAACATGGCCTGGTCGCACGACGAGCTGGTCCAGCGCGGGCACAACTTCGCGGTGGTCGACGAGGTCGACTCGATCCTGATCGACGAGGCGCGTACCCCGCTGATCATCTCCGGCCCGGCCGAGCACTCGGCCCGCTGGTACGGCGAGTTCGCCGGCGTGGTGGCCCGGCTCCAGCCCGGCACCGACGGCGAGGGTGACTACGAGGTCGACCACGCCAAGCGCACCATCGCGGTGACCGAGCGCGGTGTCGCCAAGGTCGAGGACCGGCTCGGCATCGACAACCTGTACGAGTCGGTGAACACTCCGCTGGTCGGCTACCTCAACAACGCCATCAAGGCCAAGGAGCTCTACAAGCGCGACAAGGACTACATCGTCAGTGACGGCGAGGTCCTGATCGTCGACGAGTTCACCGGTCGCATCCTGCACGGCCGTCGCTACAACGAGGGCATGCACCAGGCGATCGAGGCCAAGGAGGGGGTGGAGATCAAGCAGGAGAACCAGACCCTGGCCACCATCACCCTCCAGAACTACTTCCGCCTCTACAACAAGCTGTCCGGCATGACCGGTACGGCGCAGACCGAGGCCGGCGAGTTCAACAAGGTCTACAAGGTCGGCGTGGTGACCATCCCGACCCACCGTCCGATGGTCCGCGCGGACCGGCCGGACGTCATCTACAAGACCGAGAAGGCCAAGTTCAACGCGGTGATCGAGGACATCGCCGAGCGGCACCAGCTGGGCCAGCCGGTGCTGGTCGGCACCGTCTCGGTGGAAAACTCCGAGATCCTCTCCCAGCTGCTGCGTCGGCGCGGCATCCCGCACTCGGTGCTGAACGCCAAGTTCCACGCCCGGGAGGCCGAGATCGTCGCCCAGGCCGGGCGCAAGGGCGCGGTCACCGTGGCCACCAACATGGCCGGCCGAGGCACCGACATCCTGCTCGGCGGCAACGCCGAGTTCCTCGCCGCGAACGAGCTGCGCCAGCGCGGCCTCGACCCGCTGGAGAACGAGGAGGAGTACGCCAAGGCGATGGAGGACGTGCTGCCCACGTGGAAGCAGGCCTGCGACGCCGAGGCGGACGAGGTGTCCGCGGCCGGTGGCCTGTACGTGCTGGGCACCGAGCGGCACGAGTCCCGGCGGATCGACAACCAGCTGCGCGGTCGCGCCGGCCGGCAGGGCGACCCGGGTGAGTCCCGGTTCTACCTGTCGCTCCAGGACGAGCTGATGCGGCGCTTCCGGGCCGGTGCGGTCGAGGCGGTGATGGACCGCTTCAACATCCCGGAGGACGTGCCGATCGAGTCGAAGATGGTCACCCGGCAGATCAAGAGCGCCCAGGCCCAGATCGAGGGCCAGAACGCCGAGATCCGCAAGAACGTGCTCAAGTACGACGAGGTGCTCAACAAGCAGCGCCAGGTCGTCTACGCCGAGCGCCTCCGCGTGCTCAACGGCGAGGACCTCTCCGACCAGGTCCGCAACATGATCGACGACGTGACCGAGGCGTACGTGCGGGGCGCCACCTCGGACGGCTACGGCGAGGACTGGGATCTCGATCAGCTCTGGTCCAACCTCAAGCAGCTCTACCCGGTCGGCGTGACGATCGAGGAGCTGGAGGAGGAGGCCGGTGGTTCCCGGGCCGGCATGGACGCCGACTTCCTGGTCGCCCGGCTCAAGGACGACGCCAACGCCGCGTACGACCGGCGCGAGGAGCAGATCGGCACCGAGGGCGTACGCCAGCTCGAGCGGATGGTGCTGCTCCAGGTGATCGACCGCAAGTGGCGCGAGCACCTCTACGAGATGGACTACCTCCAGGAGGGCATCAACCTCCGGGCGTACGCCCAGCGTGACCCGGTGGTGGAATACCAGCGCGAGGGCTTCGACATGTTCGCCACCATGATGGACGGCATCAAGGAAGAGACGGTCGGCTACCTCTACAACGTGGACGTCCAGGTCACCGAGCCGGAGCCGGACCCGGAGTCGGAGGAGGTCACGCTGCTCGACAAGCCGGTCGAGATCCGTGCCAAGGGTCTCAACCGTGCGCCGCAGCGGCAGGGCCTGCAATACTCCGCCCCCACCATCGACGGTGAGTCCAGCCCGGGTGCGGTAGCCGTCGAGCAGGCCCAGCAGCAGGCTCCGGCGTTGGGTCTGGGTCGACCGGCACCGGGTGCCCCGGCGGCGCCGGGCAGGACCGCGCCGTCCGCCCCGCAGCGGCCGGCCTCCGGCCTGCGTGGCCCGGCGGTCCCGACTTCCGCCTCCCGTCGGCCGACTGCGGACCAGGCCGAGGCCAGCAACGGCCCGTCCCGTAACGCGCCGTGCCCGTGCGGCTCGGGCCGCAAGTACAAGCGCTGCCACGGTGCTCCCAACGGCGGCAACTGACCGACAGCACGTAGGACGGGCCCCGGCCGAATCGGCCGGGGCCCGCCCGCGTCTCCAGCCCGCACACCCGTTCCGGCCCTCGTGCGCCTGGATGCCGCGTTCCGACGGGTTGAGCCGTGCTGGCCCGGTGGTATCCGAACCCGGGCCGGCCCGGGGCGCTGTGCAGGGGTCAGAGGACCTGGAGGGCGGTGCAGAGCCAGCGGCCTCGGCGGTGCTCCAGGCGGAGTGCCATCGCCCAACTGTGGCCGCCGGCACCGGTGAACACCGCGGCGGCCTCCACCGCACCCTCACGGGGCTCGCAGACCCGCAGTCGGAGCAGCCGGACCACCGGCCGAGCGGCACGACGGCGGGGCACCCCGGCCGGGCCGGACACCCCGACCTGGCTGGACAGTCCGGCTCTCCCTAATGCTCCGACCTGGCCGGACTCGCCCGCCCTTCCGGACGCCCCGGCCCGGCCGGATGCCCGTGCCAGCTCGGTCAGCAGATCGCCGGCGCGGGTCGGGTCGAGCAGTGGCCGCACCTGTGCCGGCGAGCGGTAGCCGTTGACCGCCTCCAGGCAGGTGCTGACGAAGCGGTGGGCCACCCTGGTCGCCTCGGGGGCGGTCGCTGGCGGTAACGGCGCTCCCGGATGGGTGCCGCGTCGGGCGGGCACTCGACGGAGGACGGCGCGGCGGTCCGGCGGGCGCACCGGGTCGGGCCGGGACGAGGCGAACAGGTCGAGAGCGAGCTGGCCGTGGGTCGGCGTCGGCCAGTAGGCCCCGTCGGCTTCGTCCGCGTACGGCGGGTCGATGGGCGGGACCGGGCGCAGCCGCACAGGGGGCCGGGACGGACCGGTTCGCGGCTCGCTCATCACTCGCCCTCTCGATCTTACGTTTGCTTTCGTTTGCCTCCGACTGCGTTGATTCTGAGCGATAAAGCGGCCTTGGTCAATGGCCTGGCGCTACGGGAGAACTACTCCGGGTCGCGGTCGACGAGGGGATTGCCCTGGACCCAGTCGGCGGTCTCGGCGTACTTGCGAGTTATGTACTCCTCCAGCCGGGCGCGTTCGACCCGCCACTGGCCGCGTCCGCCGATCTTGATCGCCGGCAGCTCCCCACTGCGCACCATGTGGTAGACCTGCGAGTCCGACACGTTCAGCTCGGCGGCTACGTCGGAGAGCAGCAGGAACCTGGGCTCCACAGAAACTCCCGGGGTTGGGGCCGTTTGCCTCAGTTTGCCACCGGCGGGCTCGTCCGCCCAGTACCCGGGTGGTCCAGCGGCGAGCACCCGAGGGCGGACACACCGGCGAGGAACTTCCACCGGCCGGGAGGCGCGGTGTATGACGGTCACGGCGTGCGGCATGATCTGCGCCCGTGCCGGCGGCCGCCGGTGGTGGACTGAACGGGGAGACGACCGGTGACCGACGAACGTGTCCGGGTGTACGTGCCGGCGACCGTACCGATGCTGGCCCAGCTGCGCGAGCAGGGGTTGGCCGCCGACCAGGCGCACGCGGTGACCCCGGCGCTGCGCGAGTGGTACGCCGAGGGCGACGAGGAGGAGTTGGAGTACGTCGCCTTCACCAGGGCCGCCCAGGACGCGCTGCACCTGCTCCGGGCCGACCCGGCCGCGCCCCGTCGTCGGGTCGTGGTCTCGGTCGACCTGCCTCGGGCCGCGCTCGGCCGGGGTGACGGCGAGCTGGGCTCCAGCACGGTGACGTTGGCCGGAGCCGTGCCGGTGAGCGCTGTAGCGGCGATCCACGTGGACGGTGCGGACGCCGCCGAGGAGGTCGCCGCCGCGGCCGACGTGGTGGCCGAGGCCGCCGCCGGCGACCCGGACGCCCAGTTCACCGTCGATGGTGCCGAGGACCACGAGCTTGAGTGGTACGACGTGACAGAGCTGGACCTACTGCTGAACGCCAGCTGAGCCGGGGCGGCACCGGTCAGCGGGCCGGATCCGCCTCGGTGGCGTCCGCGTCGGCCGTCGTATCGGTGTCGCCCGCGTCGGATGCCGTGTCGGTGGCGGCGGCCACGGCCGGCTCGTCATCCTCGGTGTGGGTCGGGCCGAGCGTGCGGCCGAACGCGACGAGCGCGGTCAGAGCGCCCACGAAGAGCACCCAGATGCCGTTGTCCACGCGCGAGGTGCCCAGCGAGGTCTGCGCTACCGCGTCCGCCTCGCTGAGCGCGGCGGCCAGGTCCAGCAGCGAGCGACCACCGATCCGGATGATCACCTCGGCGAGCAACAGCAGCAGCCCCGGCCCGGCCCCGGCGAGCAGGTAGGCCGGCCAGCGCAGTGCCGGCGTGCCGGGATCGCGACGGACGGCCCGCCGTCGCGCCCAGGTCAGGTAGCCGAAGGCGAGCAACCCGGCCACCAGCCCGGCGAGCAGAGATTCGGTACGCGACACCCACTTCGCCGCGTCGACCAGCGACTCCTGGCTGTCGCCCGCACCGAAGAGATCGGACAGCGGGTCCCGGGCGCGGCTGAACGCGACCACGAAGAGCAGCGTGCCCAGCGCGGCGGACGCCACCGCACCGACCACCGGGGCGGTCCGCGCACCGGCGACGGCACCACCGATGATCGCTGCCGCCGCGGTGGTGCCGGCGATCACGTTGGTGGTCGAGGTGTCGAAGTAAGTGAGGTTGATGGCCAGCGCGGCGGCCAGCCCGACCACCATCCCCGCCCCGATCGCCCCGACGAAGCGCAGGGTGGCACGGTCGCCGTACCGGCGGGCCAGCGCGTTGCCGCCGGCCAGGGCGACGGCCGCACCGGCGACGAGGGCGGCCGAGATCACGCCGGGCAGGGCGAACGCGGAGAGGCTGATCGCGGTGACCCCGGCCGCCGCGGACGTGATCGCCTCGCGGGTCGACCACAGCATGGCGGCCAGCCAGCCGAGGGCCAGCAGCGCGAGCACCGCCGCACCGGGCGCGGGCGTCGGCCCGCTGGGGATGGCCGCGTCGACCGCTGGCTGGTCCGACTCCGCGGCTGGGGCGCGGGCGGGCTGCTTGGTCATCGTCTCCCCTTCGAGGCGGCAGGTCACCGACCATTCAGGGTACGCGGGCCCGCTGGGTTCTCCGCCGCCCCGGGACGACCGCGGCCGGTACGGCCGGCCGGCCCCGGGCCGACGGGTGACCGATGGCCGGCCGGGCTGCCCGCCGCGGACCCGACCGGTAAGGAGGAAAGGGGTGGGGCGGTCCTTCGCGGCGAGGTGGTGGTGCAGGTGAGGCCCGGACCCCCGCATGGAAGAATCGCGGGAGGTCCCGCCGCTGCTCGGCCCTACCGTGCGGCGTCCGGTGTCCGGCCGTCCGGTCGGTGCCAGCGGGTCCGGTTTCGCCACAGCTGTCGAGATCGCCAGGAGCCTTGATGGACGCCGTGTTCTCCGTACCCGAGCCGCGCAACGAGCCGGTTCGCAACTACGAGCCGGGCAGCCCCGACCGGGACCGGCTCCAGCGGCGGCTGACCGAGCTCGCCGCCGAGCGCATCGACCTGCCGATGACCATCGGTGGTGAGGCGCGGATGGCCGCCGGTGATTCGATCAACGTGGTGCAGCCGCACAAGCACGCGCATGTGCTGGGCGTGACCGCGCACGCCACCCACGACGACGCCCGCGGCGCGATCAAGGCGGCCAAGGACGCCGCCCCGATGTGGCGGGCGCTGCCGTTCGAGGAGCGCGCCGCGATCTTCTTGCGCGCCGCCGAGCTGCTCGCCGGCCCCTGGCGGGACACCCTCAACGCCGCCACCATGCTCGGCCAGTCGAAGACCGCCATCCAGGCCGAGATCGACGCGGCCTGCGAGTTCATCGACTTCCTCCGGTTCAACGTGCACTTCGCCCGGCGTCTGCTCGAGGAGCAGCCGAGCTCCTCGCCCGGGGTCTGGAACCGCTTCGACCACCGGCCGCTGGAGGGCTTCGTCTACGCGGTCACCCCGTTCAACTTCACCGCCATCGCCGGCAACCTGCCCTCGGCGCCGGCCCTGCTGGGCAACACGGTGATCTGGAAGCCGGGCCCGACCCAGCAGTTCGCCGCGCACTTCACCATGCGGCTGTTCGAGGCCGCCGGCCTGCCGCCCGGCGTGATCAACATGGTCACCGGCCGGGGCGAGGAGGTCTCCGACGTCGTACTCGCCGACCCGGACCTGGCCGGCATCCACTTCACCGGCTCGACGAAGGTCTTCCAGCAGCTCTGGCGGACCGTCGGTGACAACATCGCCCGTTACCGGGGCTACCCGCGGCTGGTCGGGGAGACCGGCGGCAAGGACTTCGTGGTCGCGCACACCAGCGCCGACGTGGACGCCCTGCACACCGCGCTGATCCGTGGCGCGTACGAGTACCAGGGCCAGAAGTGCTCGGCGGCCTCGCGGGCGTACGTGCCCCGCTCGCTCTGGGAGGGCGGGCTGCGTGACCGGCTGGCCGCCACCACCGACTCGCTGACCTACGGCGATGTCGCCGACTTCGGCAACTTCGGTGGCGCGGTGATCGACGACAAGGCGTTCGCCCGGCACACCGCGGCGCTGGAGTTGATCGCCGGCGACGACACCTGCCGGGTCCTGGCCGGAGGCACCGCCGACGACTCGGTCGGCTACTTCGTCCGGCCGACGCTCTTCGAGTGCACCGACGCCGCGCACGAGACGTTCACGACCGAGTACTTCGGGCCGATCCTGGGCGTGCACGTGTTCGACGACGCCCGCTTCGACGAGGTGGTCGCGCAGGCCGAGTCGATCGCTCCGTACGCGCTGACCGGGTCGGTGTTCGCCACCGACCGCCGGGTGATCGACGCGGTCGGTGAGCGGATGCGGTACGCGGCAGGCAACTTCTACATCAACGACAAGCCGACCGGCGCGGTGGTCGGGCAGCAGCCCTTCGGCGGCGCCCGGGCCAGCGGCACCAACGACAAGGCGGGCTCCTGGCTCAACCTGGTCCGTTGGGTGTCGCCGCGGACGATCAAGGAGACCTTCGTCCCGCCGACCGACCACACGTACCCCCACATGGGCTGAGGGTTCACCCGAAGGAGGGGTCCCTTGCTAACGCCTAGCGCATAGCAAGGGACCCCTCCTAACGGGCAATCCATCGATAGTCCTCAACGGACAGTCTGTCGCCGACAGTGCACATTGGAAGTCCTGTCGGGTGGCAAACTGCCAAATCCTGGACGCCGAGGGCGCAAAGTGGCAGCGTAATGGCCATGGCGGATTCTGGAGTCAACCCCACGGCGGCGGCCCTGCTCGGGCTGCTCCATGAGGGTCCCATGACAGGCGGCCAATTGATGGCCGCCGCTGAGCGCCGGCTGGCGCCGTACTGGTCGATGACACGCAGTCAGGTCTACCGCGAGTTGCCGGTGCTGGCCGAGCGGGGTTTCGTGCGGCTCGGCAAGCCGGGGCCGCGGATGAGCCAGCCGTACGCGCTCACCGCCAGCGGAAAACGGACATTTACCCGATGGTTGGCGGAGAACCCGGGGCGGGACACCATCCGCAACCCGATAGCGCTCCGGATGGCCTTCGGTAACCTGCACTCCGCCAGCCAGCTGAAGAGCCTGTACGCCTCCGCCAACGAATACCACACCGAGGCCCTCGCGCAGGTGCGGGAGCAGGTCAAGAACGCCAAACGGGACGGCGAGACGTACGACGCGAGCGCGCTGGAGTTCGCCGTCGCCTACCACCGGGCGGCTCTGTCCTGGCTGAAGTCCAGCCCTGTCGGGTGACCTCCGGCGGGTTCGCCCATAGGGAACGAGCTGCTCCGCCCGCGGCACAGTACGCTTATCTGTCGTGACCGCTGCCGATTACGCCGAACAGCTCAAGGTTCTCGACGCCACCCTGCGAAACATCGAGGCCGTCCTCAACCTCGACCGGCTGCACGAGGACAAGGCCCGGCTGGAGCAGGAGGCTTCCGCCCCCGATCTGTGGGATGACCAGGCCAAGGCTCAGCAGGTGACCTCTCAGCTGTCGTACGTGAACGGCGAGATCAGCAAGCTGGGCAGCCTGCGCTCCGGTCTCGACGACGCCCAGGTGCTGCTGGAGCTGGCCGAGGCCGAGTCCGACCCGGGTGTGCTCACCGAGGTCGAATCGGAGATCACCGGTCTGACCAAGGCCATCCAGGAGATGGAGGTCCGCACCCTGCTCTCCGGCGAGTACGACTCCCGGGAGGCGCTGGTCGCCATCCGGGCCGGCGCGGGTGGCGTGGACGCGGCGGACTTCGCCGAGATGCTGCTGCGGATGTACCTGCGCTGGGCCGAGCGGCACGGCTACCCGACCGAGGTCTACGACACCTCGTACGCGGAAGAGGCGGGCCTGAAGTCGGCCACCTTCGCGGTCAAGGTGCCCTACGCGTACGGCACGCTCAGCGTCGAGTCGGGGACCCACCGGTTGGTCCGGATCAGCCCGTTCGACAACCAGGGCCGCCGGCAGACCAGCTTCGCGGGTGTGGAGGTCCTGCCGGTCACCGAGCAGACCGACCACATCGACATCCCGGAGAACGAGGTACGGGTCGACGTCTACCGCTCCTCCGGCCCGGGTGGGCAGAGCGTCAACACCACCGACTCGGCGGTCCGGCTCACCCACATCCCGACCGGCATCGTGGTGACCTGTCAGAACGAGAAGTCCCAGCTGCAGAACAAGGCCTCCGCGCTGCGGGTGCTCCAGGCCCGCCTGCTGGAGCGCAAGCGCCAGGAGGAACAGGCCAAGCTGGAGGGGCTCAAGGAGAACGCGGCCGGCTCGTGGGGCGACCAGATGCGCTCCTACGTCCTGCACCCGTATCAGATGGTGAAGGATCTCCGAACCGAGCAGGAGACCGGCAATCCGAGCGCCGTCTTTGATGGCGAGTTGGACGGTTTCATCGAGGCTGGCATCCGCTGGCGTAAGCAGCGGCAACTCGCCGGCGACGGTGCGTAACGACGCGTGGGCGGAGCGCGTCGTCGATCTCCTGGTAGATGCCTGAATTGAGGACGCGCGCCGTATCTGCGGGGCGTGGGGCTTGGCTCTGTCGTTACACCGCGTAGACTCACGACCCGTGATTCAGCTTGAGCAAGTGACGAAGACGTACCCGAAGGCGTCCCGGCCTTCGCTCGACAACGTGTCCGTCTCGATCGAGAAGGGCGAGTTCGTCTTCTTCATCGGTCCATCCGGCTCCGGCAAGTCCACGATCATCAAGATGCTGCTGCACGAGGTCGCTCCCAACAAGGGGCGGGTCATCGTCAACAGCAAGGACGTCACCTCGATGCGCTCCTGGAAGCGACCCCACTTCCGGCGTTCGATCGGCTGCGTCTTCCAGGACTTCCGGTTGCTGCCGAACCGCACCGCGTACGAGAACGTGGCGTTCGCCCTTGAGGTGATCGGCAAGACCAAGGCGGTCGCCCGCCGGGTCGTGCCCGAGGTGCTGGAGCTGGTCGGGCTCGGTGGCAAGGAGCATCGCTACCCGCACGAGCTCTCCGGCGGTGAGCAGCAGCGAGTCGCGGTCGCCCGGGCGTTCGTGAACCGTCCACTGATCCTGCTGGCGGACGAGCCCACCGGAAACCTGGACCCGGACACCTCGATCGAGATCATGCGCCTGCTGGACCGGATCAACCGCACCGGCACGACCGTCGTGATGGTCACCCACGACTCCAACATCGTGAACCAGATGCGCCGCCGCGTCGTTGAGATTGAGAGCGGTCGCATCGTGCGTGACCAGGCCCGCGGCGTTTACGGGTGAGCCGGCGTTTCACCCCTGCGCAGCCTGACGACGAACACCTCATGCCGGAGACCCGGAGGAAACCCCGATGCGCGTGAAATACGTCCTGTCCGAGGTACTGGTCGGACTGTGGCGCAACGTGACCATGTCCATCGCCATGATCATCACGATGGCGGTCTCGCTGACCATGCTCGGCGCCAGCGGTCTCATGTACCGCCAGGTCGACGACATGAAGGACCTCTACTACAAGAACATCCAGGTCTCGATCTTCTTGAAGCAGGACGTGAGCGAGCAACAGCGCACCGACCTGGATGGAAGGCTGAAGGGCGACCCCCTGGTGAAGGAGGTCCTCTACGTCGACAAGGCCGAGGCGTACGAGCGCTTCAAGGCGATGTACCAGGACGCGCCGGACCTGGTGAACGCGGTGAAGCCGGACCAGCTGCCCGAGTCGTTCCGGATCACGCTCAACAACCCTGAGCAGTACAAGAACATCTACGACCAGTACAAGGCCACCGAGGGTGTCGACGAGATCGTCGACCAGAGTCGACTGCTCGACAAGATCTTCAACATCCTCACCGCGATCCAGAACATCGCCCTGGCCGCCGCCATCGTGATGGCGATCGCCGCCCTGCTGCTGGTCGCCAACACCATTCAGGTGGCCGCGTACAGCAAGCGGCGCGAGGTGGCGGTCATGAAGCTGGTCGGCGCGTCCAACTGGTTCATCCAGGCGCCGTTCGTGCTGGAGGCCGTGGTGGCCGGCCTGATCGGCTCGCTGCTCGGCCTGGTTGCCCTGGTCGCGGCGAAGTATCTGCTCTTCGACGGGTCGCTGAGCGCGTTGCAGGGTCTGCTCTCGCCGATCAGCTGGGGTGACATCCTGTTCATCTTCCCGCTGATGGCTGGCGTCGGTGGCCTGGTCAGCGCCGGCACCGCCTGGATCACGCTGCGCTTCTACCTGCGGGTCTAGGCACCGCACGGGTCGTCCCGTGGTCTCCCGAGGACCCTCCCGCAGCCGGAAATAAACGGCGCGGGAGGGTCCTTGTCATTCGGGTAGCATGATCGGTTGTCCGGCCGGGGTGACCCCGGCCACGGACACCAAGGAGAGGGGGTGGCGCCGATGCCACGGGAAAAGGGGCGCAAGGTGGTCGCCTCCAACAAGAAGGCGCGCCACGACTACGCGATCCTCGACACGTACGAGGCGGGCATGGCGCTGACCGGCACCGAGGTCAAGTCCCTGCGGGCCGGGCGGGCGTCGCTGGTGGACGCGTTCGCGCAGGAGCGCGACGGCGAGTTGTTCCTGCACGCGATGCACATCCCCGAGTACACCCAGGGCACCTGGACCAACCACGAGCCTCGGCGTACGCGCAAGCTGCTGCTCAACCGGGGAGAGATCGACCGGCTGCTTGGCAAGACCCGCGAGGGCGGGCTGACCATCGTCCCGTTGCAGGTCTACTTCTCGGACGGCTGGGCCAAGGTCGAGATCGCCCTGGCCAAGGGCAAGAAGTCGTACGACAAGCGTCAGGACCTCGCCAAGCGGGACGCGGACCGGGAGATCGCCCGGGCCTCCGGCCGGCGCGGCAAGGGGATGGACGACTGATTTGTCGCGTTTGTCCCGGCCGGCGTGCCGACCCGGGGCTCGGGATGAAACCCGTTGCGGCAGGCGTTAGTCTTGTCAGTGCCGCCACATCGGTGGCCTGTCGAGGGGGTGACTGGTTTCGACTTCGTACGCAGCGACAGGGGAAGCGAGCCGAGGAAGCCGACGTCGTCTCGAGAATCGGTCGTCGGAAACTTATAAGCGCCAAGAACACTCGCGCTGACTTCGCTCTCGCCGCCTGAGGCGAGTAGCTAAGTCTGTCGGTCTGGGAACGCCTTCGTCCCAGTCGCCGGCATCAGTTAGAGGGCTGGCCAACCGGACCCGGTCGCGGGGTCCGTGCGGCGAGATTAATCAGCGACTGGGCCCGTCACACCAACTTGCTCGCGTGAGCGGTGGGGCCGAGTAGAGGCATAGCGAGCTGCGCTCGGAGAAGCCCTGACAAACCGGCGAAGGACCCGGGTTCGATTCCCGGCACCTCCACCACCTCGAGCGAAGCGCCCCGGCGAACCGGCCGGGGCGCTTCGTCGTTCCCGCCCGTCGAGCCATCTCCGGCGCGCTCGTCCCGTCCTCGGTCAGCCGGCCACGAGACGCCCCGGCGCTGCCGAGATCACTGGGTGCTGAGCAGCTGCCAGGACCGGTCCTGAACCGCTGAGCATCAAGTGATCAGCGGACCTGTCGGGCCGACGTGGGACCAGGTACCACGGCCCGGCTGGCCTACGCTGCCCCCTGTGACCAACCAGGAACTTCGCCTGTCGGTGGGCGCGTCACCCGGCCAGCGCACGGTGGCGGTGGTGGCCGGCGTCCTCATCGCGGCCGTTGGTGCGGCGTTCGTGGTGCTGCCCCTGATCGCCGGCGGGCTGATGCGCCGGCTGGCCGGTCCGGGTGACGCGTTCCCCTCCTATGAGGAGGCTCGTGACCTGCCGCCGGGGATGTTGCCGCCCGGGCTGCGGGATTCAGGTGGCGGCTGGGACCAGGCCGGCCCTGGTCCGTTCATCGGGCTGTGCGGCCTGCCGTTCGTCCTGCTCGGCGTCTACCTCGTGCTGCGGGTGCTCCGTACGGCCGCTTGGCTGGACGGCAGCCGGGTGCGGGTACGGGGTGCCCTCCGTACCCGTACCGTCGACCTCGCCACCGCCCGGATCGACGCTGGCGCGGGGCCGGATCGCGGGGACTGGGATGACTCCCCGGCGGCCGGACCGCGGACGCCGAGCATCATCGCGACCGCCCCGGAGAGTGGGCGGCGGGTCACCATCGGACTGCGCGGCATGGGGCTGGCCAGCCTGCCCCCGTCCGAGCTGCAGGCGCTGGCCGATGCCATCACGACGGGCCGGCCGGTGGACGGGCGCGACGGCGACGCGCACGCCGTCGCCGACCAACTGCGCCGCCGGGCGGAGCGTCCGCTGGGTGCCTGAACCGGGTGGTGTGGGGCCGGCGGGGTGTTTGGGGCGGATGGTGCAGATGAGCCGGTCCAGGCCCCTGGACAGGGCGTACGCACAGGTTCACCATCGCGGTATGCGGTAGTCGCGCAGTGCGGGAGGTGCCATGGTCACCGGTCCGGTCCAGCAGCCGTCACCCGTCACCCGGCCGCCCGCCGCGCGTCCGCATCCGGTCGGTCTCCCCGCCGACCCGTACCCGGCCGGGCTGCCCGGTGACCCGCGCCCGGCCGGGCTCGCCGGAGACGTGCACGCGCTCGCCCGTGCGCTCGCCGTCGCGGCGACCGAGCCGCGGTGGCGCGAACGCGTGTTGCTGCGGCTACGTCCGGTCGGGCGGGCCTTCGCCGAGCACGTCCAGGTCACCGAAGGTCCCGCCGGTCTTTACCGGGAGCTGCTCACCCACTCGCCCCGGCTCGGGTACGGGGTCCGGCTGCTGACCCGGGACCACGCTGCCATCGTCGCCGCGATCCTGGCCGTGCAGCGGGTCGCCGAGCAGCCCGAGGCCAGCGCCGACGAGCTGCGACACCGTGCCGGTCACCTGCTGCGGACGTTGGCTCGGCATCGACGGCGCGGTGCCGACCTGCTCTGGCAGGCGTACCAGACGGATCTGGGTGGCGAGACCTGAGCCGGCCGTCGCGCGGGCGAGGAACCGGAGAGTCGGCGGGTACGTCGAACCGCCATGCGTCGACCGGTCCTGCTGCTCGCCCTGCCCCTGCTGGTGCTCGCGGTGGCCTGCGCGCCGACGGGTGCCGGCCCGTCCGCCGGGCCCACCGCTTCGTCCGATCGGCGGGCCGCGTTCGACCAGCGGGCCGTCGAGGTCGCCGAGGCGTGGCGGCCCGACTCGGCCTGGCGCACCGGGTACGTCCCGTTGCAGGGGCCGACCGTACTCACCGGCGACTCGGGCTTCACCCAGGACACCGAGGCGGCCTTCCGTGCGGGTTGGTACCGCGCGCAGGTCGCGATCCCGCCCACCCGGGTCGGTGCGGAGATCCGGTTCCCGGACGGCACGCTGACCCTGCCGTTGGTCAACGCGGTCGAGGCGTACCACCAACTCCACGAGGGCGACCCGCTGCCCTGCCCGGGGCGGCCGAAGCGGCCCGGGCTGCCCACCCCCGGCCCCACCGTCGAACCGGGACCGGACGGCGCGGTCAGCAGCGCACCGCAGACCGCCTGCCTTCCGCTCACCATCACCGGCGTCACGCTCGGCTCCGTGCCGGTACGCACCAGCCGAGGCGAGGCGCAGGTCCCGGCCTGGCTGTTCACGGTCAAGGAGCTGGCCAGCCCGGTGGCCCGGCTCGCCGTCGCACCGACGGCGGTCAGTCCGGTCCCCGAGCCGAGCGCTCCGGCCCGTCCGCTGCCGGACGGGCTGGTGACCGCCCAGGACCTCGTCTCGGTGGACGGTGCCCGGCTGACCGTCCGGCTCGGCGTCGGTGCCTGCGACACCGGGATCACCCCGCTGGTGCGGGAAACTCCGGACGCGGTGGTGGTCGGCGGCAGCGTCACCCGATCCACCGGCGTCTGCATCGACCTGCTCAAGCTGGAACCGGTCACTGTCACCCTGGCCGCGCCGCTGGGCGCCCGACCGGTGCTGAACGTCTCGACGGGTACCCCGCTGTCGATCGCCCCGCGCTGACCGCCGATTAGAGGATGCTGGGCACCTCGGTGCTGATCGGCACCGGCAGCACGGTGGGACGGTCGGCGCGCAGCCCGGCGGCGAGCGCCGCGCCGAGCTGGTCGGGTGTCTCCACCACCTCGGTGGCGCAGCCGTAGCCCGCCGCGATCGCCATGATGTCCAGCCCCGGCAGGTCCAGCCCCGGCACCCCGGGCGTCTCCTTCAGCTCGGCGAACGCCTTGAGGATCGCGTACTGCTGGTTGACCGGGACGATCACCACCACCGGCAGCCTCAGCCGCGCGGCGGTCCACAGCGCCTGGACCGAGTAGTGGAACGAGCCGTCGCCGACCACCGCCACCACCGGCCGGCCGCGTCCGGTGTCCCGCTCGGCCAGCGCGACCCCGATCGCGGCCGGCAGACCGTAGCCGAGACCACCGCTGGCCATCGTGAAGTACGACGCCGGACGGTTGATCCGCAGGCGACGGCGCAGTGCGGACAGGTTGGACGGTGACTCCTGGACCAGCACCCCGTCCGCCGGCCAG
The DNA here is from genome assembly GCF_042658605.1 of Micromonospora vulcania. Lineage (NCBI taxonomy): Bacteria > Bacillati > Actinomycetota > Actinomycetes > Micromonosporales > Micromonosporaceae > Micromonospora > Micromonospora vulcania. The sequence goes on from NZ_JBHSQS010000024.1 coordinate 41,096, forward strand.
TTGCCGGCCAGCGCGGCGAACAGGGCGTCGGCGCTCAACGGCGCGGTGACCTCCGGCGGTGCCAACGCGGCCCGGGGTGCCGGCGCTGGTCGGTCGGCCACCGGCACCAGAGTGACCAGCGCGGCCAGGGTGAGGCCGGGGTCGCCGAGCAGGCTGTCCCCGACCGGGGCCCGGGCGGCCTCGTCCGGGTCGTCCGTGACGTGCAACAGCCGGGCGCCGGCAGGAAGGTGCTCGCCCGGCACGTACGGGTAGTAGCGGAACACCGGGGCGCCGATCACCAGCACCGTGTCGTGCCCGCTCAGCGACTCGGCAAGCGGCCCGATCGCGAACGGCAGCACCCCGCGAAAGGATGGGTGGTCCTCCGGAAACACCCCGCGCTCCGGGGCGGGGGCCGACCAGACCGGTGCGGCCAGCCGCTCGGCCAACGCGACCGCGGTCGACCAACTCCCGGCCCGGTCCACGCCCGGCCCCAACACCAGCACCGGGTTGCGGCTGCCGGCCAGCACCCGGGCGAACTCGTCCAGCCGTTGCGGGTCCGGCGCGTAGCGGGTGGCCACCGAGCGCGGTGCGGGTGGCGGGCCGGCCGGCTGGGCCCAGTCGTCCATCGGCAGGGACAGGAAGACCGGCCCGGCCGGTGGCTGCGCTGCGGTCGCGTACGCCCGCAGCACCGCCGCCGGAATGTCCTGCGCCCGGGCCGGTTCGTAACTCCACTTGACGTACGGCTGGGGAAGTTCGGTGGCTCGACGGCTGGTCAGTCGGGGTTCGAGCAGCAGCATCTCCCGCGTCTGTTGGCCGGCGGTGACGATCAGTGGGGTCTTGTTGTGCCAGGCGGTGACCAGGTTGCCCATTCCGTTGCCGGTGCCCGGTGCCGTGTGCAGGTTGACGTGCGCGGGTGTGCCGGCGGCCTGGGCGTAACCGTCGGCCATCGCGACCGCGGTCGCCTCGTGCAGCGCGTGCACGTAGTGGAAGTCAGCCGGGAAGTCCTGCAGGAACGGTTCCTCGGTGGAGCCGGGGTTGCCGAAGATGGTGGTCATGCCGAGGGTGCGGAGCACGTCGTAGGTCGCGTCCCGGACCGTTGCCATCGCCACCTACCTCCGTGTCGCGGCGCGCGCTGCGGGCTGCCGGGGCGAGGTCGCCTGCCGACCTGCCGAATCTATCGGGATGCGAGAGACCTTTCGGGCGTTTCGCGGCTGTCTATGACAATGTCGACCCGCCCGATGCTGTTGCCCCGTAGCCCGCCGGCCCCGCCTTGCGAGCTTCCGCCCAGGTCAGGGCAGTTTGTCGGGATCTCGGTGTTGTGCGGGGCTGGCCCACCGACCACTGCGGGGAACTCCGTCGATGTCATCGACCCGCAGCCGCAACTGACCGATCACCCGCCGGTCAGACCTTAGCCAGCGCCCGGGACGCAGGCTATGGTGCCAGGCATGGCGTTGACAGCGCGGCTGATCCCGGTGCACCGCGCGGATTCGGCGGGTGACGGAGCTCCGGCGCGGGCTCACGGTTGACGGGTGTGTGTGCATGCAGGGAGAGGGCCAGGCGATCGGCGGACGGGCGATGGAGTCGATGACCGGGCGGCTGGTGGTCGCGACTCCGGCGCTCAAGGACCCGAACTTCGACCGTACGGTGGTGCTGCTGGTCGCCCACGAGCCGGGCGGCGCGCTCGGCGTGGTGCTGAACCGGGCCACCGAGGTGCCGGTCGCCGAGGTGCTCGGCGACTGGAGTGACCTGGCCCGTGACCCGGCGGTGCTCTTCGAGGGTGGCCCGGTGCAGCCCGACTCGGCCATCTGCCTGGCTCGGATGCGGCACCCGCTGCGTCGGCTCAAGGGCTTCCACCAGGTCTCCGGGGCGGTCGGCACGATCGACCTCTCGATCGACCCGGAGCGGCTGCGGGAGAGCATCGGCGGCATCCGGGTCTTCGCCGGCTACTCCGGTTGGGGCAGCGGGCAGTTGGAGCAGGAGATCGCCGACGGCTCCTGGTTCGTGCTGGACGCTCTGCCCGGTGACGCCTTCGTCGACCGGCCGGACGACCTGTGGCCGATGGTGCTGCGTCGGCAGGGCGGGATGATGGCCGCGGTGGCCCATTTCCCGCCCGACGTGGCGCTCAACTGACCCGGCCCGGCCGGGACCCCCGCGAGATGACCATGCCGGCCGGGATGTGTATAGTTTCCCAGTGCCCGGGCAACCGGGGGCAACAGCAAGGGGCCGTGGCGCAGCTGGTAGCGCACCACACTGGCAGTGTGGGGGTCAGGGGTTCGAGTCCCCTCGGCTCCACCCTTGTGGCAACAGGCCGGTCGGCATCCCTCCCTGAGGGGTCGTCGACCGGCCTGTTTCAGTTGATCCAACTGCCCTCACGGCTGCCGCGCCGCAGGCCTCTGGGCGTGGGCCCGTAGCTCCGCCAGGCTCGGCACCTCCTGCACGGCGACGTCCGGCACCAACCCGGCCTTCGCGTGCTCCGGCTTGCCGGCCCAGTGCCGCAGCAGCTGTAGCGGACGCACCTGGTTGGCCCTGGCCCAGCGGATGCGCTGCACCCAGCCGATCCCGGCGTTCAGCCCAACGTGGCCGGCGTCGGGGCGTTCCACGAAACCCGCCGCGTCGTCGGTGACGGCTGCCCAGAGGTAGCCGATGGTCCGTCCGCCGAGGCGCACCGGCAGAACCCGCACCGCCGACGTCGTGGTGCCCGGGTAGTTGTCGGGCAGGGAGACGGGTCGGAACTCCGGATCCTCCGACATGGGGCCACGGATCACGGGACTCCTCCTCTCGGCAGTGGACACACCGTACGACGGGACCGCTCGCGATGCCGTCCCCTGCCGTTTCGGTGGGCCGCCTCCACATAATTTCCGGTTCAGGAGTGTCTCGGAACGACAGTCATCTACGTGAGGGAGCATTTCCGGCGCAGGCCCGAAAGCTCAAATCAAGCTCAAGAAGGCCCGTTCCCCGTTGTGCGTCCGCAGTTTCGACCCCTACGTTCCAAGCACTCGTCCGCCAGAATGGCGGTTTGGAATGATAGGTGGAAAGTAGTGTCAAAGAGTTGGTCTGTTCGTGCCGCCGCCGCTGGCGTCGCGGCATCCATCGCCGTCGTGGGCACAAGCACGCCCGCGTTCGCCGCTGACACGTGGGTCTCCCTCGTGAACAGCCAGACCGCGGTCGCCAGCATGCAGCACGTCGATGACGGCGACTACTTTCGGGTTCACGACAAGTTGTCCGACGGGCACGGCGTCCGTGGATACCTGTATTCCTGGACGGGTAACGACTACACGCTGGTCATGAGCAAATACAACGGCAGCGGGACGGGCACCTATACCCAGATGCAATACGATGTCTGGGGGACGAACTTCTATGCGATGAAGGTGTGCTCGGTGGACGGTTCGGGGGATACCTCGCCCGGCCCCTGCTCCCCGATGAAGTATTTCAGCGAATAAGGCAAAGCCGCTATACGGCGGTTACGCCGATCGTGCGCTGACCCGATGTGACGAAGCCCCGGCAGGTCGACGGGCGATCGAGAGACGCCCTGCCTGCCGGGCGCTGCGTTGCTCAACAGACCAGCCAGCACCCGCGTGGTGCACCGTGCAACCTTTCTCGACCACAGCCGGTACTACCTTGCGACGGACTGGACGAAGGGGCGTGCGCATGGTCATACCGGAGGGCTTCGACGATTTCGTCGTGACCCGCTCGCCGCGGCTGCTGCGTACCGCGTTCCTGCTCACCGGCGAGTGGGCGCTGGCCGAGGACCTGCTGCAGACCGCTCTGGCGCGGGCGTGGGAGGCGTGGCGACGCATCGACGGTGACCCGGAACCGTACGTGCGCCGGATCATCGTCAACGCGTACGCCTCGTCCTGGCGGCGCAGGTGGCGGGGTGAGTTGCCCACCGCGGATCTACCGGAGACCGCCGTCGAGGCTGATCCGAATGCCGGCGTCGATGATCGGGACCGCCTGTGGCGGGCCCTGGGCCGCCTGCCCCGCCGCCAGCGCGCCGTGCTGGTCCTGCGCTACTTCGAGGACCTCTCGGAGTTCGAGATCTCCGAAACCCTCGGCTGCTCGGTCGGCACCGTCAAGAGTCAGGCCAGCCGGGCACTGGCCAAGCTCCGTCTGGACCAGACGCTGATGCCGGAAGGGGTGCTGCGATGAATCTGACCGACTTCCAGCAGATGCTCGACGAGCGTTCCGAGGACCCGGCGGAGCACGTCATGCACCACCTACGGCTGCACGGCGTACGGGCCAAGGTGGTCGCGCGCCGGCGCCGACGGATCGCGACCTGGACGACCTGCGCGCTGGTCGTCCTGGCCGGCGTCGCCACGGCCGCCGTCCTGCCCGGGCTCCGCGGCGACGTCACCCCGCCGGTGGACGGCCCGCCGCAGGTACGCACCATCGAGGGATTTCCGGAGTACGCCAACGGCGCACGCGTCGTGGCCGCGAAGTCCGCCGCGCTGCCGGACCGTCGCGTCGAGGTGACGATCGTGCCGACCACCCTCGACCTCATCGTCTTCGATCGCTGCGGCGGCACGGGAGACGGCGTTGTGCTCAAGATCGCGTTGAGTGTCAACGGCCACGACTTCGTCGAGGGCACCTGCGGCGGTGCCCTCCGGCCGTCCCGGTGGGACGGGCGGGACGTCGCCGTCGGCAGGCCCACCACGTTCGTCCTGACGGTCACCGGCGCACGGCGGTCCGCGGAGACGGGCGACGTCGACGCGCCGATCCCGGACGCCGGTACGTTCGGGATCGCGATCGGCGAGCGGATCCCGTTCGACCGGTATCCGCTGCCGGCGCGGCCGACCGCACTCGCGTCGCTGCACCAGATGCTCCCGGCCGGCTGCACCGAGGCGCTGTGTCCGGACGCCGTCATCATCCGGTCGGACCCGGCCGACCCGATGCGCGCTGTCCGGCGGACCGTGACCTGGAAGACGATGGACTCGATCGAGATGCTCGCCCAGACGCCGGGCCTCCTGCACCTGCGCGTCGATGGGGTGGAGGTGAAGGTCGGTGAGTGGTGGGACTACGCGATGAATGGCCACGGGATGTACGGCGACAAGGACGGCGCGTGGAAACGCGAGTTCGGCCTCGACCTGCACCCTGGCGATCCGGTGGCTATCGAGATCGTTCCCGAGTACGTCACCGGAGCCTGGCAGGTCGTCCTCATCCCGGACGGAGCAGGTACGGGCGGGTAGCGGCGTGCCCCTCGGCACGGTGCTCAGCCGGCCGAGCGGGGGTCCTCCTGTGGTGTCGGCTGGGCAGCCGCCGTGAGGCTGCCCAGGATGGCGAGCAGTTCGGCGTTCCGGGTCCCGGGCTCGGCGTGGAAGACGACCAGGATGAGGCCGTCGGCACCACCGATGGTGAGCTTGTTCGACTGGAGTTCGATGTCGCCGACCTGCGGATGGGTCAGCCGCACGAGGTGGCCCCGCTGCGGGTGGACGTCATGCCGTGCCCACAGCCGCCGGAACCGTTCACTGCGCACGGACAGCTCGCCGACCAGCTGTGTCAGCCGTGAGTCGTTGACCGCCGGCCCGGTGTGGGCGCGCAGGCTGGCGACCCCCTCCTCGGTCATGTCGTCCCAGTCCCGGCGGAGAGTCTGCTCCGCCGGGTCGAGGAACACCGCCTCCAGCAGGTTGACGCCGGTCCGGTAGTTCGGCGAAAGCGCCGCCGCCAGGGTGTTCACGGCGACCACGTCGTAGAACCGGGTCTGCACGTACGCGGGATTGCTGGGCCACCCGTCGATGAGCTGCCGGATGCTCACCGGCACCCGGGCCGGCGGCGAAATCCGGGAGCGGGTCGACCGGCGGGCGCCCTGCCCCTGGCCCAGCCGGATCAGGTGGGCCGTCGCGTCAGGATCCAGCCGCAGGACCCGGGCGAGCGCCTCCAGGACCTGCACCGACGGGTTGCGATCCCGGCCCTGCTCAAGCCGTAGATAGTAGTCCGAGCTGATACCGGCCAGCAGGGCGACCTCCTCGCGCCGCAGGCCCGGAACCCGCCGCAGGCCGGCGCCGGCGCCGATGCCCACCTCCTCGGGCCGGACCAGCTCTCGCCGGGCGCGGAGGAAGTCGCCGAGTGGGTTGCTGCCATCCATGTCACCCACGGTAGGTCCGCTGGCCCGCCGGTGACTGGCCCTCTCGCTACCAGGATGACGGGGGCACCGACACCGCGGCCGTGACCGGCGAATACTCGAACCAACGACGCCATTACGACCGGAAATCGGGGATTCCATGACCACCACGCTCGTCACCGGAGGTAACCGAGGCCTCGGCCGGGAGACCGTCCGTCGCCTCGTCGAGCTCGGCCACACCGTCTACCTCGGCGCCCGCGACGCGGCATCGGGTCGGGCGGTCGCCGAGCAGCTCGGCGCGCAGTTCGTGCAACTCGACGTCACCGACGACGACTCGGTCACGGCGGCGGCGGCCGAAATCACCCGACGCGAGGGCCGGCTCGACGTGCTGATCAACAACGCCGGCATCTTCGAGGGAATGGTGCCGCCGCAGGACGTCACGGTCGCCCAGTTGACGGCCGTCTTCGAGGTGAACGTCTTCGGGGCCGTACGGGTGACGACCGCGTTCCTGCCACTGCTACAGGCGTCCGCCGCGCCGGTGATCGTCAACATCGGCACCGGTCTCGGCTCGTTCGGCGTGGTCACCGACCCGGCGCGCACCGAGTCGAAGTACCCGGTGCCGATCTACGCGGCCTCGAAGGCCGCGCTGCACATGCTCACCGTGCAGTACGCCAAGGGCCTGCCGGACGTCCGGGTCAATGCCGTCGAGCCGGGCTTCACCGCGACGGAGCTGCACGGGATGAGCGGCCCCGGGATCCAGAGTGTGCAGGAGGGCGTCGACGTGATCGTGCGGATGGCGACCATCGGCGCGGATGGCCCCACCGGGACCTTCACCGACCGCGATGGACAACTGCCCTGGTAGCTCCAACGCGAAACGCCCCGGCCGAAGAGATCCGGTCGGGGCGTTTTCGACTTATGTCCGGTAAGGGCTGTTTAGCCCTGGCGGCTCTTCCACTGCGGGTTCGCGCGGTTCACCACGACCACCCGGCCACGACGGCGGACCACCACCGAACCCGGCTTCTGCTTCAGAGCACGCAACGAGGTACGTACCTTCATGTCTGCCTCCTTGGCCTGGGGGTTTGGCCTCTATCCGTACCGACTATCGAAACGCCGAGGCCGGCGCCACGATTCCCGGCCACCCGGCCGTCGAACCTTTGCCGCCCCGCGCCCGTACCACTGCGCGGGAGGTCAAGCCATGACCGTGCGCCGAGTGCTCGCCGCCGTGCTGGTCGCCGTCGCGACCGTGCCGCTCACCGCCGCGCCGGCCGCCGCGCACGGCGCACCGACCGACCCGGTCAGCCGGGCCGCGGCCTGCGGACCAGCGGGCCGGTACGCGGCCAGCAGCGCCTGCCGGGCGGCGGTCGAGGCCGGGGCGGCGGTACGCGAATGGGACAACGTGCGGGTCGCCGCGATCAACGGTAGAGACCGGGAACGGATCCCGGACGGTGAGTTGTGCAGCGGCGGCCTCTCCGCGTACCGGGGGCTGGACCTGCCCCGGACCGACTGGCCGACCACCGGGCTGACCACGGGCGCGAGGTTCACCTTCAAGTACCGCACCACCATCGAACACCGGGGCACCTTCCGGCTCTATGTCACCAAGGCCGGCTACAACCCCCGTGAGCCGCTGACCTGGGCCGACCTGGAGACGCGCCCGTTCCTGACGATGACCGATCCGCCGGTACGGGCCGGGGCGTACCAGTTGCCGGGTCGACTGCCGACGGGCCGTGACGGCCGGCACCTCATCTATACGATCTGGCAGAACTCCAGCACCCCGGACACCTACTACTCCTGCTCCGACGTGCTGTTCCGGTCCACGCGAGGTGGCAGCGGGCCGACCAAGGCCGCTCCGACGAAGGGCGCGTCGGCTGCACCGCGTACCGCCGCGAGTAGGCCGGCCGCCACCGACCCGGCGGTGGCGGCGGAGGCCGACCCCGGCGTGCCGGTGGCGTCGGTGACCAACCTCGGTGACCGGTGGCCGCTGCTGGCCGGCGCCGGTGCCGTGCTGGTCCTGGCGCTGCTGCTCGGCGCGGGCCGGCTGCGACGGACCAGCGGCGGGCCGGTCGGCCGGGAGTGCGAGGTGCGCAACCACCGGGCCGGGCGGCGCCGGATCTGGTGACCCGGCCCGCCCGTGGCCCATGGGATCAGCCCAGGTGCCGGTCGATCTCGGCCAACTCCTCGGCGGTGAAGTCCAGGTTGCCCAGCGCGGCGATGTTGGTCTCCAACTGCTCCACGCTGCTCGCCCCGATGATCAGGCTGGTCATCCGCGGATCGCGCAGCGCCCAGGCCAGCGCGAGCTGGGCCAGGGACTGCCCGCGCCCCTCGGCGACCGCGCCGAGCCCACGGATGGTGGCCATCTTCTCCTCGCTGAGGTCGCTCTCGTTGAGGAAGACGCTGGTACGCACCCGCGAGTCGGCCGGGATGCCACCCAGGTAGCGGTCGGTCAGCAGGCCCTGGGCCAGCGGGCTGTACGCGATGCAGCCGGCGCCGACCTGCTCCAGGGTGTCCAGCAGGCCGTCGGCCTCGGTCCACCGGTTGAGCATCGAGTACGACGGCTGGTTGATCAGCAGCGGCGTACCCAGCTCGCGGAGGATCGCGGCGGCGCGGGCGGTCTGCTCGGAGTTGTAGTTGGAGATGCCGACGTAGAGCGCCTTGCCGGAGCGGACGATGGCGTCCAGCGCGCCCATCGTCTCCTCCAGCGGGGTCTCCGGGTCGAAGCGGTGCGAGTAGAAGATGTCGACGTAGTCCAGCCCCATCCGGCGCAGCGACTGGTCCAGCGAGGAGACCAGGTTCTTGCGCGAGCCCCACTCGCCGTACGGGCCGGGCCACATCAGATAGCCGGCCTTGCTGGAGATGATCAGCTCGTCCCGGTACGGCTTGAGGTCGGTGGCGAGCAGCCGGCCGAAGTTCTCCTCGGCGGCACCGGGCGGCGGGCCGTAGTTGTTGGCCAGGTCGAAGTGGGTGACTCCCAGGTCGAAGGCGCGTCGGACGATGTCGCGCTGCCGTTCGAACGGGCGGTCCGGGCCGAAGTTGTGCCACAGGCCGAGGGAGACGGCGGGCAGCCGTAGGCCACTGCGGCCGCTGCGCCGGTAGGTCATGGTGTCGTAGCGGTCATCCGCGGCGAGGTAGGTCACGATCATGAGCCTAGCTCCGCTCCGTGGAAGGCGGGATCAGGCTTGCGAACCCGGACATCGGGGTAGTTTCGAGGCCATGCACCTGCTGCGCGCCCGGTTGGCCGGCTCGACAGGAAAGTGAGCACAGTGGACGACATCACCGCACTGATCCTGGACGACCACGCCGCCTTCCGGCGTGGCTTCGCCCGCCTGGACGACGCCCGTGACGAGCAGGAGTTGCTGGCCATCTGGGATGCGCTCGCCCTGCACCTGGACATCCACGCCGAGGCGGAGGAGGCGATCCTCTACCCGCACCTGGTGAAGCACGGCGACGACGGTGAGGACGAGACCGAGGACGCGATCGGCGACCACAACAAGATCCGCGACGCCATCGCCGAGTCGAAGCTGCACCCGGTCGGCTCGGACCAGTGGTGGAAGGCGGTCGGCACGGCCCGCCGGGAGAACAGCGAGCACCTGGCCGAGGAGGAGGACGAGGCGCTGCCCGACTTCCGCCGGCATGCCGGTTTCGAGCTGCGGGCCGAGCTGGGCCAGCGCTGGCTGACCTTCTATGGCGAGCACAAGAACGGGCGCAACCTGCCGTTCCGGGACAAGGACCCGCAGGAGTACGTCGCCGACCACCGCTGAGCGCTGCTCGATCTCCCCGCTGCGGGGGAGTCGCAGGGGACGGCCACGGCAGCAGAATGACGGGGTGACCCCACGAGCGGCGCTCGCCCCGCTGGTCGCCGGCAGCACCTGGCGGCGCGGCGTGTTCCTGCTGCTGGGTGGTGTGCTGGCACTGCCGTACGGGCTGCTCGGGGTGACCTTCACCCAACTGCTGCTCGACGGCTCGGAGGTCCCCCGCCCACTGGTGTACGCCCTGCTGGTGATCGCGCTGCTGATCGCCGTGGTGCCGCTGCTGCTGGACGGCAGCCGAGCCCTGGAGATCGCCGCCGTACGGGCGCTGCTCGGCGTCGACCTGCCGGAGCCGACACCGGGACACCACGGCGACCGGGAGACCCGGCTGCGCAGCGCGCTCTGGATCGCCACCCATCTCATCATCGGCGCTCTGGTGATGGTCGCCCTGATCACCGCCGTGCCGATGGCGCTCGCCTTCATCGCCCAGCAGTTCGGCATCGGCGCGGAGCTGACCAGCCGGGAACGGTTCGGGCCGCTGGACGGGCGGGACAGCGGCTGGCTGACGGTGGCCGGGATGGCCCTGCTGGTCGGCCTCGGGTACGCCGTCGCCGGGCTCGGTGCGCTCGCCGGGTCGATGGCGCCGGTGCTGCTCGGCCCGGCCCCCGCCGAGCGCATCGCCGCACTGGAGGCGCAGGCCACCCGGCTCGCCGAACGCAACCGGCTGGCCCGGGAACTGCACGACTCGGTCGGCCACGCGCTGACCGTGGCCACCCTCCAGGCCGGTGCCGCCCGCGAGGTGCTGGACACCGATCCGGCGTTCGTCCGGCGGGCGCTGACCGCCATCGAGGACGTCGGGCGGACCGCGATGGACGAACTGGACCACGTGCTCGGGCTGCTCCGCGAGACCGGAGGCGATCGGCCTTCGGTGGCGCCGCAGCGTACCCTCGCCGACCTGGACCGGCTGGTCACCGACGCCCGCGATGCCGGGCTGGCGGTGCACGCGCAGCGCGCTGGCGACCCGGCGCGAGTGCCCGCGGCGGTCTCCCGGGAGGGCTACCGGATCGTGCAGGAGGGGCTGACCAACGCCGCCCGGTACGGCCGAGGGCCGGTGACGCTGCGGCTGGACCTGCACCCCGACGCACTGGAGCTGGAGCTGATCAACGCGGTGGAGCATCCCGAGCCGGCCGACCCGGGCCGGGGCGGGCGGGGCCTGGACGGAATGCGGGAACGGGTGCTGCTGCTCGGTGGCCGGCTCACCGTGGGACCGGACGGCGACCGCTGGCTGATCCGGGCCCGACTGCCGTACGAGGACGGACGATGACCATCGGAGTGCTCATCGTCGACGACGACGAGCTGATCCGCGTCGGGCTGCGGGCCATCATCGAGGCCCAGCCCGACCTGCGGGTGCTCGCCGAGGCGGCCGACGGCGCCGAGGTGCCACCGCTGGTCGCCCGGCATCGGCCGGCGGTGGTGCTGATGGACGTGCGGATGCCCGGCATCGACGGCATCCAGGCCACCCGGCACCTGCTGGCCACCTCCGCCGACCCACCCCGGGTGCTGGTCGTCACGACTTTCGCCAACGACGAGTACGTCTACGAGGCGCTGCGCGCCGGAGCGTCCGGCTTCCTGCTCAAACGGGCCCGGCCGGCCGAGGTGGTGGAGGCGATCCGGGTGGTCGCGGCGGGGGAGTCGCTGCTCTTCCCCGCCGCGATCCGACAGCTGGTCGGGGCGTACGGGCCGGCGGGCGGCGACCGACTGCGGGCGGCCCGGCTCACCGAGCGGGAGGCCGAGGTGCTGCGGCTGATGACCACCGGCCGGTCCAACCCGGAGATCGCCGCGCAGCTGGTGGTCGGGGTGGAGACGGTAAAGACGCACGTCGGCAACGTGCTGGCCAAACTGGGCGTCCGCGATCGCACCCAGGCCGTCATCGCCGCCTACGAGTCCGGCTTCGTCACCCCGTCCGGCTGAGCCGCCGGCCGCCGGCCGCCGGCCGCCGTAAGGAAGGGACCCTTCCTATCGTTTCCCGTTGTACTGGGGCCCCTTTCTAACCTGAGCTAGCGTGGGGCGGGTGACTGCGCCTACCCCGGTAATCCCGGTTCCACCGGCCGACCTGCCCGGCACGCTCGGCGCGCTTCGGGCGGCCGGTCACCAGTACCGCACCGTCAAGCAGGAAATCCGCGAAAACCTCCTCGCCCGGATGCGCACCGGCGAGCCCCGCTTCCCGGGCATCGTCGGCTACGACGACACCGTCCTGCCCGAGGTGGAGCGGGCACTGCTCGCCGGGCACGACATGGTGCTGCTCGGCGAGCGCGGCCAGGGCAAGACGCGGCTGATCCGCGCGCTCGGCGCGCTGCTCGACGAGTGGACCCCCGTCATCCCCGGCTCGGTGCTCAACGAGCATCCCCTGCACCCGCTCACCCCGGCCTCCCGTGCCCAGGTCGCCGAGGCCGGCGACGACCAGCCGGTCGGTTGGCTGCACCGCTCGATGCGCTACGGCGAGAAGCTGGCCACGCCGGACACCAGCGTCGGCGACCTGATCGGCGATGTCGACCCGATCCGGATCGCCCAGGGCCGCACCCTCGGCGACCCGGAGACCATCCACTTCGGGTTGGTTCCCCGTACCAACCGGGGCATCTTCGCCGTCAACGAACTCCCCGACCTGGCCGAGCGGATCCAGGTGGCGCTGCTCAACGTGCTGGAGGAGCGGGACATTCAGGTCCGCGGCTACCAGCTGCGGCTGCCGCTGGACCTGCTCCTGGTGGCCAGCGCCAACCCGGAGGACTACACCAACCGGGGCCGGATCATCACCCCGCTCAAGGACCGGTTCGGCGCGGAGATCCGTACCCACTACCCGGTCGATCTGGAACTGGAGCTGGCCCTGATCCGGCAGGAGGCCGATCTGGTCGCCGAGGTGCCGGAGCACGTGCTGGAGGTCCTCGCCCGCTTCGCCCGCGCGGTACGCGAGTCGCCGTCGGTGGACCCGCGTTCCGGCGTCTCCGCCCGGTTCGCGATCGCCGCCGCCGAGACGGTCGCGGGTGCCGCGCTGCGCCGAGCGGGCCTGCTCGCCGCGTCGAGCGAGGTGTTAGGAGGGGACCCTTTTACTACAGCAGGCGGTAACAGGGGGCCCTTCCTTGCATCGGAGGCGGCGGTGGCTCGGGTTGGCGACGCGGTGTCGGTGACCAGCACGCTGCGCGGCAAGGTCGAGTTTGAGAGCGGCGAGGAGGGGCGGGAGATCGAGATTCTCGCCCACCTGCTGCGTACCGCGACCGCCGAGACGTTCCGGGCACGCCTGGCCGGGCTGGACCTGTCCGGCTTCACCAGCCTCGTGCAGGACGGCGCCGCGATCGAGACCGGCGAGTTGGTCAGTGCCACCGAGCTGCTGCGCCAGGTGGGCACGGTGCCGGGGCTGGCCAAGGTCCTCGACCGGCTCGGTCTGGGCGACGCGCCCAGCCCGGAGGAGGCCGCGGCTGGCGTCGAATTCGTCCTGGAGGGGCTGCACCTGACCCGCCGGCTCGGCAAGGACGTCACCGACACCGGGCGCACCGTCTACGGCGGCCGGAGCTGACCGTGGCCGGCAACCGTTTCCGGTACGGGCAGTGGCGCGGCGGTCCCGATCCGCTCGCGCCCCCGTACGACGTGCGTGAGGCAGTGGACGCGGTCGGCGCCGAGGTGCTGGCCGGTGGCAGCCTGCGCGACTCGCTGCGCGACCTGCTGCGCCGTGGCCCACAGGGGCGTGGCGGTCTGGACGACCTGGCCGCCCGGGCCCGACGACTGCGCCGGGAGGCGCTGCGGCGGGGCGATCTGGATGGCGCGGTGACCCGGGCTCGGGCACTGCTCGACCAGGCGCTCGCCGCCGAGCTCGACGAGTTGCGGGGCCGCGACGACGACGCGGCGCGGTTCGCCGAGTCGGTGCTGGACAATCTGCCCCGCTCCACCGCGCGGGCGGTGGAGGAGCTGGCCAACTACCAATGGGCCAGCGCGGACGCCCGCCGGTCGTACCAGCAGATTCTCGACCAGCTCCGCGACGACGTGCTGGGTCAGCGCTTCGCCGGGCTGCGCGACGCGGTACGCGCCTCCGCCGACCCGGCCGCGCAGCAGCAGCTCGCCGAGATGATGCGCGACCTGAACGACCTGCTGGCCCGGCACGCCCGCGCGGAGGACACCACCGACGCGTTCGCCGAGTTCATGCGGCGGCACGGCGACTTCTTCCCGGAGCGGCCGGAGACCGTCGACGAGCTGATCGACGTGCTGGCCCGCCGTTCGGCGGCCGGGGAGCGGCTGATGAACTCGCTCTCCGAGCGGCAGCGCGCCGAGCTTGCCGGGCTCATGCAGCAGTCGCTCGGCGACCGGCTGGCCGGCGAGCTGTCCGCGCTCGACGCCAACCTGAGGGCGCTGCGACCGGATCTGCGGTGGGGGCGCGGCGAGCGGGTCCGGGGCGATCAGCCGCTGGACTACGCCGACGCGGCCGGCGCGCTGGGCGAGATCGGCGAGCTGGACGACCTGCTGGACCAGCTCGACCAGGAGCACCCCGGGGCCACTCTGGACGATGTCGACGTCGACGCGGTGGCCCGTACGCTGGGCCGGGACGCCGCCGACGACGTCCGGCGGCTGCGCGAGCTGGAGCGGGAGCTGCGGCGGCAGGGCTGGGTGGCCCGTGACGCCGATGGCCTTACGCTCAGCCCGAAGGCGCTGCGTCGGCTCGGCGGGACCGCACTGCGGAGGGTCTTCAACGAGCTGACCGCCGGCCCGCGCGGTCAGCACGACCTGCGTTTGGCGGGTGCCGCCGGCGAGGTCAGCGGTGCGTCCCGCCCCTGGGAGTACGGCGACGAACAGCCCCTGGACGTCGTCCGCACGCTCACCCGGGCCGTACGCCGGGCTGGGCCGACCGTGCCGTTGCAGCTCGCGGCGGACGACTTCGAGGTGGTGGACACCGAGAAGCGGTCCTCCGCGGCGGTGGTGCTCTGCGTCGACCTCTCCTACTCGATGATCTCGCAGGGCCGCTGGGGTCCGATGAAGCAGACCGCGCTGGCGCTGGCGCACCTGATGGAGACCCGTTTCCCGCAGGACGCCCTGCAGATCGTCGGCTTCGGTCGGACGGCGATGACACTCAGCCAGGCCGAGCTGGCCGGGGCGGAGCCGGACATGGAACAGGGCACCAACCTGCAGCACGCGCTGCGGCTGGCCGGGCGGCACCTGCGACGGCATCCGGACGCCGAGCCGGTGGTGCTCGTGGTCACCGACGGGGAGCCGACCGCCCACTTGGATCCGGACGACGGGGAGGCGCTGTTCAACTGGCCACCCCTGCCGGAGACGATCGAGGCGACCGTCCGCGAGGTGGACCGGCTCAGCCGGTACGGCGCCACGCTCAACCTGTTCATGCTCGGCGACGATCCGGGCCTGCGCCGCTTCATCGACGCGGTGGCCCGACGCAGCCGCGGCCGGGTGTTCACCCCGGACACCGACGACCTTGGCGAGTACGTGGTCTCCGACTACCTCCGCACCCGCCAGTCCCGCCGCTGACCCAGAGAGGCCGCTCTTCCGGGTGAAACGGGCACCTCACGTCCATGATCGATGCGGGTGGCGGGGCGCGGCGGGGTAGGGCCGGGGTTGACTGAGGGCGTGGAGAGTGGGGGTTTGCGGCGGGCGTACGGGGCGGTTCTCGGCGAGATCGACGCGGGGGGATTCGCCGCGCCGACCGGGGAGGAACAGCTCAGCGCCGAGCAGATCGTCGCGCACCTCATCGCCAACGACGAGCTGATGATCCAGGCCACCGAGGCGTTGTTGGCCGGGTCCACGTTCGCCTACTACGACCTGGACGACATCCATCGGCCGCAGCTCGACGCGCTGGTCGTCGAGCAGGGCGGCATCCGTGGCCTGACCGAGCTGCTGCACGGCACCAGCGAGAAGCTGTGCCGTCTGGTCGACCGGCTCGGCCTGGCGGCGCAGACCCCGGTCGAAACTCACCTGCGCGAGGGCTTCGACCTCGTCGTCGACGAGTCCCTGCCCTGGTCCCGCACCCTGGACCTGCACACCCGGGTCCACCTGCCCAAACACCAGGTCGAGCTCCAGGCGCTCCGCCCCTGAGCCGTCCCGGCCGTCCCGGCCGCCCCGGCCGTTCGGAGCGGCACGGCGTGGCGCGACGCCGGGCAACCCGTCCCATCGGGCCGTATACCTGTGGGTCATAAATATGACTCACAGGTATACCGCTCACTGCGGCGGTCGCCTTCGGCCAGCGCGGAAAGCCCCACCCCGGCGCGCAAAGCCCACCCCGGCGCGGAAAGCCCCACCCCAGCGCGTGTCGTGGATCAGCCTTCGACCAGCTCCGGGCGGGGGTGGAACGTTCGGCGGTAGGTGGTGGGATTGACGCCGATGCGCTGGTGCAGTTGTTGGCGCAGGGCGGCGGTGGTCCCGAAGCCGCAGCGTCGGGCGATCTGGTCGACGGTGAGGTCGGTGGTCTCCAGCAGCAGGCGAGCGTGGTCGGTGCGTTGGTGCAGCAGCCACTGCGCCGGGCTCAGGCCGGTCTCGGAACGGAACCGGCGGGTGAAGGTCCGTACGCTCATCCGGGCCTGTTCGGCGAGGTCACGAAGCGCGACCGGTTCGTGCAACCGCTGCCGGGCCCACTCCCGGGCGCCCGCTGTGCTGGTGTCGGTGGGCTTCGGCACCGGCCGTTCGATGTACTGCGCCTGGCCGCCGTCGCGCCACGGCGGCATCACGCATCGGCGGGCCGCCCGGTTGGCCACCTCGCTGCCGTGGTCGAGGCGGATGACGTGCAGGCAGAGGTCGATGCCGGCGGCCACCCCGGCCGAGGTGAGCATCCGGTCGTCGACGATGAAGAGTACGGCCGGGTCGAGGTCCACCCGGCTGTGCAGCCGGCGGAACAGCTCCGCGTACGCCCAGTGGGTGGTGGCCCGGTGCCCGTCCAGCAGCCCGGCGGCGGCCAGCACGAACGCGCCGGTGCAGATCGACATGACCCGGGCACCCCGCCGGTAGGCAGAGCGCAGCGCCTCGGCCACCTCCTCGTCGAGGACGCCCGAGCTCAGCGCGCTGCCACCGTGGATGCCGGGGACGATCACCGTGTCGGCGGTGTCGAGCAACTCCAGCCCGTGGTCCGGGAGCACCTGGAAGCCGGCGGTGCTGCGGACCGGCCGGCCACCCGGGGTGCACACCCGTACGTCGTACAGGTGGGTGTCGTCGGCGCTGCGGGCGGTGCTGAAGACCTGGGACGGGGTGCCGAGATCGAGGCCGACCACCTCGTCGAGGGCGAGTACGGCGATCCGGTGCGGACGTACGCTCATGGCCCGATTATTGCGCACGATGGCTTTCCGGCCACTCGTCGTCACTCGCGGTGCCAGCGAGACTGGCCAGCGTGACAAAGAACCGCCGTCTGCACCCCGCCTGGCTGGTCGCCGCCGTCGCCTTCGTGGCGCTGGTCGGCGCGGCCGGTTTCCGGGCCACCCCCTCGGTGCTGCTGCACCCGCTGCACGAGGAGTTCGGCTGGCCGCTGGCCACGATCTCCGCAGCCGTTTCGGTCAACCTGCTGCTCTATGGGCTCACCGCGCCGTTCGCCGCCGCGCTGATGGACCGGTTCGGCATCCGCCGGGTGGTCTCGGTGGCGCTGCTGCTGGTCGCCGCCGGCAGCGGCCTGACGGTCTTCATGACCGCCAGCTGGCAACTGCTGCTGTGCTGGGGCGTGCTGGTCGGGCTGGGCACCGGCTCGATGGCGCTGGCCTTCGTGGCCACCGTTACCGGTCGCTGGTTCGTCCGCCGCCGAGGCCTGGTCACCGGTGTGCTGACCGCCGGCGGGGCGGCCGGCCAACTGGTGTTCCTGCCGCTCATCGCGGTGCTGGTGCGCGACCACGGTTGGCGCACGGCGGCGCTCGTCGTGGCCGGAGCGGCGCTGGCGGTCGTACCCCTGGTGGTGTGGTTGCTGCGCGAACACCCGGCGGATCTCGGCCTGCCCGCCTACGGCGCGACCGAGGTCGTCGCGGCGCCGCCGCCGACCGGCGGTGCGGCGACCCGGGCGCTGGGTGCTCTGGCCGCCGCGGCCCGGACCCGGCCGTTCTGGCTGCTGGCCGGCGGGTTCGCGATCTGCGGCGCGACCACCAACGGCCTGGTCGGTACGCACTTCGTGCCGGCCGCGCACGACCACGGCATGGCCGAGACGACCGCCGCCGGGCTGCTCGCCCTGGTCGGGCTGTTCGACATCGTCGGCACGATCGCCTCCGGCTGGCTGACCGACCGGGTGGACAGCCGGCTGCTGCTCGGCGCCTACTACGCGCTGCGTGGGGCGTCGCTGCTGGTGCTGCCGACCCTGTTCGCCGGCACCGCCAGGCCGAGCATGCTGGTGTTCATCATCTTCTACGGCCTGGACTGGGTGGCCACCGTGCCGCCGACGGTCGCGCTGTGCCGGGAGTACTTCGGCACCGCCGGCGCGGTGGTGTTCGGCTGGGTGTTCGCCGCCCACCAGCTCGGTGCGGCGTTCGCGGCGACGGCTGCGGGCCTGGTCCGGGACCAGCTCGGCGACTACGCGATGGCCTGGTACGTGGCCGGGGGGCTGTCGATCGGGGCGGCCGGACTGTCGTTGCTGCTGCGCCGGAGGCCGGGCCGGCCGGTGCCGGAGACGGTGCTGGTCGCCGCGACCGCGCCTCGGGCCTGGAGCTTCCGAGGCTGAGGAAGCTGGCCGGTCAGCCCACGGTCCACAGCTGGGCGGGCCGGCCGTCGCAGGGTCGCTGCCGGATCTTGTCGCCGGCCTCGGTGCCGTCGTCGTCGGCCTGCCCGCACTTGCCGCTGTGCGCGGCGACGAGCAGCACCGGGCCGGTGCCGGTGGCGGACAGCCGCCACTGCTGGTTGGCCCCGCCATGACAGGCGAATTGCAGAATGCGCGCGCCGTCGTCCGCGCTGGCACCCTCGACGTCGAGGCACTGCCCGTGGGCGGCGTTGGCCAGCGTCACCGTGTCGGCGCCGGCCGGACTGACCACCCACTGCTGCTCCGGGCCGCCGGTGCAGGTGGCCAACACCGCTTCCGCCGCCTGGCCGTCGCCGTCGGTCCCCAGGCAGAGCCCGGACGCGACGCGCAACATCCGGGGGCCGGTGGGCGGCGCGGCCGGGGTGGTGGCCGACGGGGTCGGCGATGGCTCGGCCGGGCTCGGTTCGGCCGCCGGGGTGGTGGGTTCCGCCGCGCTGGTCGGCGCGCTGACCGTCGCCGGCACCACCGGCTCGTCGTCACCGTCGAACAGCCCGGTGGCGAAGACCACCCCCAGGAGTACGCCGACCAGCGCGACCGCCAGCGCCACCCGCAGCAGCGGGTCGCTCAGCAGGCCGGGGCGGGGTGCCGCGCGGCGACCGCCGTAGACGGTGCCGGCGGGGCCGGGTCGTTCCTCGGGCGCGGACATAGGCGCCATCCTCACCCACCCCGGCGGGTCGGTGCCAGTCCGGCCACCACCGGGTCAGCCGACGACGCCCACCGACGGTGACACCGCTCAGCGGGTTGGCTGAGGGTCGGTGACATCCGCCACGGTGGCCGCCAGCGCGGCGATCGTCGCGTCGGCGTCGACCGCGACGGCGAGACCGCGTTCACCGGCGCCCAACGTGATCTGCCGGCCGCGTAGCCGCTCGTCGGCGATGACCGGCCAGGCCGTGCTCGCGCCGAACGGGGTGATGGTGCCGCGCTCGTAGCCGGTGGCGGCCAGGGCGCCCGCCGCGTCCGGCATGGAGAGCCGGTGCACCCCGAGCAGGGCGCGCAGCTTGGGCCAGGAGATGACCCGGTCGCCGGGGGTGAGCACGAACAGGTGCTCGTCCGCGGCCCGACGGACCACGATCGTCTTGACCACGTCCGGAACGGCCACGCCGCGAGCCGCGGCGGCCTCGCCGAGGCTGCCGACCTCGCCCTGGCGCAGCAGCCGGTAGGGCAGTCCGGCGGCGTCCAGGGCGATGATCGCGGGCGATGCCATGCACGCCACGGTAACCGTCGTGACTTCCACCGGACGGGAAAAGGCCACCGATGACATCCCACCGTTTCCCCGGTCCGGGCGTAAGGTGATCACATGCGCGCTGAGCGTGTGGATCACCCCATTGACCATGATCAAGCGGTGGACACGCTGCGGCGGTCGTACGCCGCGGTGCCCACGGGCGAGCCTGTCCGGCTGGCCAAACGCACCTCCAACCTGTTCCGTCCCCGGTCCGCACCCCGGGTCCCCGGGCTCGACGTGAGTGGCCTCGGTCGGGTGCTCTCGGTCGACCCGGCCGGGCGTACCGCCGACGTGCAGGGCATGTGCACCTACGAGGACCTCGTCGACGCGACGCTGCCGCACGGGCTGATGCCGCTGGTGGTGCCGCAGTTGCGCACCATCACCCTGGGTGGGGCGGTGACCGGCCTGGGCATCGAGTCGACCTCGTTCCGCAACGGTCTGCCCCACGAGTCGGTGCGTGAACTGGACATCCTCACCGGCTCGGGAGAGATCGTCACCGCCCGACCCGACGGTGAGCACGCCGACCTGTTCGCCGCGTTCCCCAATTCGCTGGGCAGCCTCGGCTACTCCACCCGGCTGCGCATCGAGCTGCAACCGGTCGGCCGGTACGTGGCCCTGCGCAACATCCGGTTCACCCGGCTGGAGGAGCTGGCCGACGCGATCGCCGAGGTGACCGCGACCCGCTCCTGGGCCGGTGAGCGGGTCGACGCGATGGACGGGGTGATGTTCAGCCCCGGCGAGTCGTACCTGGTGCTGGCCACGTTCACCGACGAGGCGGGGCCGCCGAGCGACTACACCGGGCAGGCGATCTACTACCGGTCGCTACGCCAGCGCACCCGCGACGTGCTCACCGCGTACGACTATCTCTGGCGCTGGGACACCGACTGGTTCTGGTGCTCGGCGGCGTTCGGCGCACAGCACCCGGTGGTGCGGCGGCTCTGGCCGTCGCGCTACCGGCGCAGCGACGTCTACCACCGGCTGGTCCGGCTGGAGCACCGTCACCAGGTGGCGGCCCGGATCGACCGGCTGCGCGGCCAGCCCGCCCGCGAGCGGGTGGTGCAGGACGTCGAGATCCCGCTGGAACGCATGGCTGACTTCCTGCGCTGGTTCGCCGGCGCGGTGGGGATGACCCCGGTGTGGCTCTGTCCGTTGCGGTTGCGCGAGCCGGCGGGTCCCGGCTCGGCCCGGTCCTGGCCGCTGTATCCGCTCCGGCCGGGGCAGGACTACGTCAACATTGGGTTCTGGGGGAGCGTGCCGATCGCGCAGGGCGCCGCCGACGGCGACGTCAACCGCACGATCGAACGCACGGTGTCGGAGTCGGGTGGGCACAAGTCGCTCTACTCGGACGCGTACTACGACCGGGACGCCTTCGACCGTCTCTACGGCGGCGAGACGTGGCGTGCGGTGAGGGACCGCTACGACCCGGACCACCGGCTGACGGGACTGTACGAAAAGGCGGTAGCACGAGCATGAGCCTGACCGATCGCGACCAGGGCGCGGCGAGCGCCTCAGCCACACCGCCGGCGGGGGGCCGGCAACCGGGACCGACTGTTGCGGACGTGGTCCGCGCGGTCACCGCCGGGCCGCTGCCGGTGCGGATCACCGGGTACGACGGCAGCGCGGTCGGCCCGTCGGACGCCGGGATCACCCTGTCGATCCGCTCCGAGCGGGGTCTGTCGTACCTGCTCACCGCCCCCGGCGACCTGGGCATGGCCCGGGCGTACGTGAGTGGCGACCTGGCGTTGCAGGGGGTGCACCCGGGCGACCCGTACGAGGCGCTGCGGGTGCTCAAGGACGAGCTGCGGCTGCGCCCGCCGTCGCTGAGCGAGGGGCTGGCGCTGGTCCGCGGGCTGGGCTGGGAGCGCCTGATGCCCCCGCCGGCCCCGCCGCAGGAGGCGCAGCCGCGCTGGAAGCGGGTGGTGAACGGGCTGCGGCACTCGCGCGTGCGGGACAGCACGGCGATCTCGCACCACTACGACGTCTCCAACGCCTTCTACGAGAAGGTGCTCGGCCCGTCGATGACGTACACCTGCGCGGTCTTCCGGTCTCCGGAGGACACCCTGGAGCAGGCCCAGGCGTCGAAGTACGACCTGGTCGCCAACAAGCTGGCGCTCAAGCCGGGGATGCGGCTGCTCGACGTGGGCTGCGGCTGGGGCGGCATGGTCCGGCACGCGGCCCGCGAGTACGGCGTGAAGGCGCTCGGCGTGACGCTGTCGAAGGCGCAGGCGCAGTGGGCGCAGGCCGCGATCGAGCGGGAGGGGCTGACCGAGCTGGCCGAGGTGCGGCACCTGGACTACCGGGACGCGCCGATGGAGCAGTTCGACGCCATCTCCTCGATCGGGCTGACCGAGCACATCGGGGTGCGCAACTACCCGGCCTACTTCGGGGCTCTGCGGGACCGGCTGCGGCCGGACGCGCGGCTGCTCAACCACACCATCACCCGGGCGAACAACCGGGCGCCGCACCGCTCCGGCGCGTTCATCGACCGGTACGTCTTCCCGGACGGCGAGTTGGCCGGCCCGGGTCGCCTGATCAGCGAGGTGCACGACGTAGGGCTGGAGGTGCACCACGAGGAGAACCTGCGCCAGCACTACGCGCTGACGCTGGCCGCCTGGTGTCGCAACCTGGTCGACAACTGGGACTTCTGCGTCTCCGAGGTCGGCGCGGGCACCGCGCGGGTGTGGGGGCTCTACATGGCCGGCTCGCGGATGGCGTTCGAGCGCAATGAGATCCAGCTGCACCAGGTGCTGGCCACCCGTACCGGCCCGAAGGGTGAGAGCAGCTACCCGCTGCGGCCGGACTGGCTGCCGTGAGCTGACCGCCGTCGTACCGCGAGAAGCCGCGCCGAAAAGTCGGCGCGGCTTTTCGCGAAGCGATTGACAAACAAGTTTTGTACGTACAAACTGATTTTGCCATGAAGGATGTCCTGTACCTGGAGCAGATCGAGCAGGCCGAAGTCCTGCTCAAGCCGCAGCGCGTCGAGGTGCTGCGGCAACTGGCCGAACCGCGCACCTGCACCGAGGTCGCGGCCCGACTCGACCAGACGCCACAGCGCGTCTACTACCACGTCAAGCAGCTCGTCGCGGCCGGCCTCGTCGACCTCGTCAACGAGCGCAAGGTCCGCGGCATCACCGAGGGCATCTACCAGGCCGCCGCGCGGTCCTACTGGCTCTCCCCCCGGCTCGTCGGCCGGATCGGGCTGCGTCGGGCCCGCGACGAGCTGAGCCTGGGCTACCTGCTCGACCTGATGGAGGAGGTCCAGGCCGACATCGCGGGCCTGGACCGGGCGGCGCCCGAGCTGCCCTCGATCGGGGTGTCCGGCGAGATCCGGGTCCCCGCCGAGCAACGACAGCAGTTCATGCACGACCTGCAAACCGCACTGCAAGACCTGTTCACGCGCTACGGCGGAAGCGAAGGGGATGCCTTCAAGCTCGCCGTGGCCTGCTACCCGAAAGGGACCAACAATGAGTGAGCCGTTGAAGGTGCACGCCCGTCTCTCCGCGCCGATCGAGCGCGTCCGCCAGGCCCTGACCGACCCGGCCGAGCTGCGCCTCTGGCTGGCCGAGCACGCCGAGGTCGAGCTGCCCCAGCGGTACGAGTTCTGGGGCCGCTTCACGCCCGAGGGCGACGCCCCGCACCAGAGCCTGCTGCACGCCGACGACGACACGCTGCGCTTCTCCTGGCTGCTCGACGGGGTGGAGACCACCACCGAGCTGCGGCTCGCCGCCGAGGGCCCGGGCAGCACCGTGCTGTCGCTGACGCAGAGCCACTTCGACTTCGCCGAGGCGATGAGCGGCAGCAGCATCCGAGGCGTGCTGCAGACCTACTGGGCGCTGTCCATCGCCAACCTGGCCGCCCACCTGGAGGGCCGGGCGCTGCTGCCGAGGACCGACTTCACCTCCGCCGACCTGCGCGGGGAACTGGTCATCGCCGCCCCCGCCGACAAGGTGTGGGAGTCGCTGACCGACTCGGAGCAGGCCAGCGCGTGGTTCGGCTACCCGATCGGGATCGAGCCCTGGGTCGGCGGCCGGTACGCCATGGGCGGCTTCGAGACCGGCTACGCGGCCAAGGTGGTCGACCTGGAGCCGGGCCGCAAGATGAGCATCGACTGGGGCCCCACCGGGGTGTCGACCTGGGAACTGGCCGAGTCCAACGGGCGGACCACGCTGACGTTCGTGCAGAGCGGCTTCGACGAGACCAACCCCCCGTACGGGGCCTGGACCGGTTCGGTGTCCGGGTTGGCCGAGCTGCGCCGCTTCCACGAGATGCCGGACTGGCAGCCGATCTGGCTCGCCACCGAGGTGCCCGGCCTGGACCCCCAGCCGACCGGAGCAGCCAGCTGAACGCGTGACCCGGTCTCGCGATCGTGCTCGATCAAGGATGTAGTGGCCTCGTTCGCACCGTGAGGGCACGACATCCTGGATCGAGCACGATCGCAGGCCGGTCCGCCGCCAACCCGTGCCCGGGGCCGCGCTTGGAGGAGTGTTCGGGGCGACAGTGATCGACGACTCAGGCGATGGCGGCGATGTCTCCGTCATCGAAGTAGATGGCCTGGTGCAGTCGGCCACCTAGGGCTGCGGCGTACCGGGCCACCACTTCCTGACCGGAGATGCGGCCCTGCTCGATCTGGGAAACCCGCCCCTTGGTCACACCCATCCGCTCGGCGATCTGCTGCTGCGTGAAACCGCGGCTGCGTCGTACCTCAGCGAGACGGTGCCCGACGACCTGCGCGAGCAGCTCCTCCCTGCCCGCTTGGACAGCCGCCTCGCCGCCGGCGCGCTGCACGTACTCGGCCCGGATGTCCGTCCACCGCACATGACCACTCACCGCTGTCCCCCCTCCTGCTGTGCGCGTTCTTTCAGGTAGATCTCGTAGCGTTGCTCCGCGAGCGGGATGGCATGCCGATACCAACTCGTCCACTGGCCTGCCTTGTCCCCAGCGACGAGCAGAATGCTGGAACGCCAAGGATCGAAGACGAAGAGGATGCGGACGGTGCCAGGTCGCAGCTCCTTCAGATTCGCGATCGAGGACCCGGTGATCGTATCGACCAGCGGTCGGCCGAGTCCTGGCCCGGCTTCGGCGAGCGCGTCGATCGCCTGCACGACCCGGGCGAACGCTGCCTGGTCCAGGCTGTCGATCCAGGCACGGACCTCGTCGACGATGAAGACGTCCCACTCCTCCTGGCGCACCGCGAGAGTATACCAATCGCTAAACCAGGTCACTTGGTGATTTGTGCGGGTGGAGTGGGTACTGATGTGCGATGTTCTTCATCTTCGGCCTGCGTACCAAGGTCGACCGGTTGGGTGTCGTGCAGCAGGTGTGCCGTAACTGCGGCAACCAGGCCGCACAGGTGATCACCCGCCGCTCGACGAAGTTCACCCTCTTCTTCGTTCCCCTCATCCCGATCCGCACCCGGTACGCGCAGCAGTGCACGTACTGTGCGGCGGAGTACGAGATCGCCAAGTCCGACGTCGAGCGTCTCCCGGTCGGCTGAACCCGCGATGCCACGCTTCCTCTGCTGGTTGATCGGTTGGCAGGACGAGCCCACCGGTCCCGCTGTGCACACCGTCTCGCGACCGCCGTGCACCCCCGGTCGGCGCAGACGTCGCCGCGTCCGCCGTCCGCTGGCCGGCACCGCGCTGCCCCGCTCACCCTGGAACCGCTCCGCCGGCCGCTGACCCTGGGGTGTGGGCGCGGATGCGCAAGGGGCCGCCCGCAAGGGGTTGCGCTGACCTGTGTGGACATTCGGGCTCTGGCGGGTGTCTCGCCCGCTGGCTAGGCTTTCGAAGTTTGCCGTGGACTGGTCCATCCGAGGGTGCACGTACGACGAAGAGCCGGAGCGACCGTGTCGCCACAGGAGGTCAAGCAGGCCGCGGGGGGATTCACCCGGACGGGCCGCGCCGGGCTGTTCGTCGCCGGGATGGTGCTGGTCTCGGAGGCGGGCTGGTTGGCCGCCGCGCTGCCCGGCGCCGCGCTGGTCAGTGACCTGGGCGCGCTGCTGGTCGCCGGCTGGGCGACCGTCGCCTGCGCCGGGGTGGCCCGCTGTCACCCGACCCCGCTGCGCAGATTCTGGACGCTGCTCGCGGCCACCATGGCGCTGGCCGCGTTCGGCCGGGCGATCTGGACCGCGCAGCGGGTCACCGGCGGCACACTGCCGCACACGCCGCTGGTCGGGGCGATCTTCACCGCCGGCATCCTCACCGGCGCCGCCGCGCTGCTCTGCTCGCCCTCCGCGCCACGGACCGGCGTCGGGCGGGCCCGGACGCTGCTGGACGGGGTGATCGTCGCGCTGGCCCTGGTGCCGATCGGCTGGGTGCTGGTGTTCCGGGGGGTCGCCGCCGCCGAGTTGGCCGATTCGGCACGCACGCTGGGGTTGCTCTTCCCGGTGTTCGACCTCATGCAGCTGACCATCCTGCTCACGGTCGTCGGGCCGGGCCGACCGGTGTGGCGGCCGATGAGTGTGCTCGCGGTGAGTTTCGCCATCCGGGTGGTGGCCGACGTCGGCTACGTCTCGCTGGTCGCGCAGGGGAACTACACGCCCGGTCACCTGATCGACGTCTGCTGGCCGCTGACCTACCTGCTGATCGGCCTGGCCACCCGCTACCCGCCACCGCCGGACTGCGACGGCACCGAGGACACCGCCGAGTCAGCGCCGCCGCCGTGGTGGCGCGTGGCGTTGCCGTACCTGCCGGTCGGCGGGGCGATCATCGCGGTGGTGGTGGCCCGTCGGCCCACCGGGCAGTCTCCGCACCTGCTCTTCGTGACCATGATGGCGTTGCTGGCGGCCCTCGCCCTGCGGCAGGGGTTGGCCGCCAACGAGAACCTGCGCCTGGTGGCCCGGCTGCGTCGGCTGGCGTACGACGACCAGCTCACCGGACTGCCCAACCGGTTGATGTTCAACCGACGGCTGCGCCTGGCCCTGCGCGACGGCCGGCCGGTGGCCGTGCTGCTGCTCGACCTGGACGGGTTCAAGCAGGTCAACGACCGTTTTGGGCACGCCACCGGTGACACCCTGCTGACCGGGCTGGCGGCCCGGATGCGGACGGCGGTGGCGGGTGACGGAACGATCGCCCGGCTCGGCGGCGACGAGTTCGCGGTACTGGTCGACGGCGATCGACCGGTGCCACCGGAGCGGCTGGCCGAACGGCTGCTACAGGCGCTGCAACCCTCCGACGGCGAGGAGGACGCCGGCGTACACCCGTCGGCGAGCATCGGCATCGCCGAGTACGGCCCGCAGCACACCTCCCACAGCGACCTGCTGCGCGACGCCGACATCGCCATGTACGCGGCCAAGGCGGCCGGCAAGTCCGCGTACCGGACGTGCACCCCGCTGCTGCGCGAGTCGGCCGTCTCCCGGGCCGAGCTGATCGCCGACCTGCGTCGGGCGGTCGACGAGAGGCAGTTGCAACTGGAGTTCCAACCCATCGTCGATCTGAGCACCGGCGCGGTGCTCAGCGCCGAGGCGTTGGTGCGTTGGCGGCATCCGCGGCTCGGGGTGCTGTCGCCGGCCCGGTTCCTGCCGCTGGCCGAGGAGACCGGGCTGATCGTGCCGATCGACCGTTGGGTGATCCACGAGGCGTGCCGGGCAGCGGCGACCTGGCGCGGGCGGGCACCGGAGGCGACCGTCGCGGTCAACATCGCCGCCGCGCACCTGCGCCGTCCGGACCTGATCGCCACGGTCACCGCGGCCACCGCGAGCGCCGGGTTGGCACCGCGCGCGTTGACCCTGGAGCTGACCGAGTCGGCGTTGATCGAGGGGACCGAGGCGGTGCTGGAGCGGCTGCGGCAGCTCCGGGAGCTGGGCATCAAGATCGCCATCGACGACTTCGGTACCGGGTACTCGTCGTTGAGCTACCTGCACCGCATCCCCGCCACCGAGCTCAAGATCGACCGTTCGTTCGTGTCCCGGCTCGACACCGGCGACGACCGGGCGTACGCCACGGTGCAGATGGTCACCCGGCTGGCCGACGCTTTCGACCTGTCGGTGGTGGCCGAGGGGGTGGAGACCGAGCGGCAGCACGAGGCGGTCACCCGGATCGGCTGTCCACGCGGGCAGGGCTATCTGTACGGGCGGCCGGACCACCCGGCAACGGTGGGTCAGAATCGGAGTTGACCCTCACGTAGCGGCAGGCGGCAGCCTGGTTCCCGGAAGGGAGGGGACCATGGCGTACACGGTGGGTCAGGTGGCGAAGGTCGCCGGCGTGACGGTACGGACGCTGCATCACTACGACGAGATCGGGCTGCTCTCGCCGAGCGGACGGACCTCGGCCGGCTACCGCCGCTACGACGACGCGGACCTGGAGCGGTTGCAGCTCGTCCGGTACTACCGGGAGCTGGGTTTCCCGCTGGAAGAGATCGCCGCGATCATCGACGACCCGGCGGCCAGTCCGGCCGCGCACCTCCGCCGCCAGCACGAACTGCTGACGGTACGGATCAAGCGGTTGCAGGAGATGGTCACGGCGATCGAGTTCGCGATGGAGGCGAGCAAGGTGAACATCCAACTCACCCCGCAGGAGCGGTTCGAGGTCTTCGGCGACTTCGACCCGGAGGAGCACGAGGCCGAGGCCGAGCAGCGTTGGGGCGACACCGACGCGTACCGGGAGTCGAACCGGCGGGTCTCTCGCTACACCAGGGACGACTGGCTGCGGAACA
Source organism: Micromonospora vulcania (assembly GCF_042658605.1). NCBI lineage: Bacteria > Bacillati > Actinomycetota > Actinomycetes > Micromonosporales > Micromonosporaceae > Micromonospora > Micromonospora vulcania. Next base: position 69,496 of record NZ_JBHSQS010000024.1, read on the forward strand.
AGGCGGAGAACGAGGACTGGGGTCGGCGGATCGTCGCGCTGCTGGCCTCCGGCGCACCGGCCGACGGCCCGGAGGCGAGGGAGCTGGCCGAGGAGCACCGGCAGATCATCAACCGCTGGTTCTACGAGTGCTCGTACGAGATGCACACCGGGCTGGCCGACATGTACCTCGCCGACGAGCGGTTCACCGCGCACTACGAGAACGTCGCGCCAGGGCTGGCGGCCTACCTGAACGAGGCGATCCACGCCAACGCGATCAGCCGCGCGTGAGCCGGTGCGGTCCGGCTACTCTGGCCGGACCGCACCGCGGTCAGCGTCGATCGGCCACCGGCCGGTGGTGCGCCGCTCGGGGGAGATGACCGTGAAGAAGCCGAAGCTGATCGCCGCTGGCGCCGTCCTCGCCGTGGCGGTCGCCGCCGGGGTGTGGGCCCTGGTGGCCGTCGGCGACGAGCCGGACGCCGGCCGTCCGGCAGCCGATTCGTCGCCGGCCCCGGTCGCGACGGACCCGGTCAGCGTGCTGGTCGCCGCCGCCGCCAAGGTCGACGCGCAGCCGTACAAGCTGACCGTGGCGGCCGGCGGCACGGGCGGCGGGGACGGCACGGTGCTGGTGTGGGATCCGAAGGCGCGGCGCGGCCTGGAGACCACCTCACTCAAGGTGCCCAACGGCGAGGTGAAGATCGAGCGGCTGACCACCGGATCGGACGTCTACGTGCGGGTCACCGCACCGGACCGGCGGATCACGGTCTGGGACGGCCGCACCTGGTGGCACGTCGGCAAACCGGGCAAGCCGGCCGGCAAGCAGGGCCTGGACAACACCCGGCTGGCCGGCACGCTGGCCGCGCCGGCCGGGGTCCGGCAGACCGGGGTACGCGAGTACGCCGGCACGCTGGACCTGCGCGAGAGTGGCGCGCTGCTGGGCAGCGGCGTCGACCAGGTGCTCGGCGACCGGGCCGCGGCGGTGCCGTTCACCGCCGCCGTCGACGAGCAGGGGCGGCTGGTCCGCTACCGGATCGAGCTGGCCAGTGAGCAGTCGCAGACCGCCCAGCTCGACCTGACGTACTCGGACTTCGGCCTGCCGGTGACGGCCGACCCGCCGGCGGCCGACCAGGTCGGCGAGGACCCGCCGGCCAACATCCCGGGCGCCTGACCCCGGCTCACTCCTCGTACGCCCCGTCGGCCGGTTCGACCAGGAAGTCGTAGACGGTACGGGCCATCCGACGGACCGTCTCGTCACCGGTGGCCATCGGCCCGGCGGTGAGGAACGCGACGGCCGTCTCCGACCCGGGGATCAGGTAGTAGCCGACGTCGTGTGAGACGTCCGGCAGGTCACCGGTCTTGTGCGCCACCGGCACGCCGGGCGGCAGGGCGGCCGGGATCTTGGTGTTCAGGGTCTGCTCCCGCATGAAGCCGATCATCAGGTCCCGGGAGGCGGGGGTGAGGATCTCGTCGTCCCAGACCGCGCCGAGCAGCGACACCACGTCGTCCGGGCTGGTGTAGTTCTCCTCGCCGCGCAGCGCGGCCGCGCTGTCGAGCATCCGGCGGGCCAGGATGGTCGATCGCTGGTTCATCGAGTCGATCAACGCGTTGACCGGGGCGAACCCGCCCAGGTAGGTGATCAGCACGTTCGCGGCGATGTTGTCGCTGTACTTGATCAGGTACTGGGCGAGCCGGCGCAGCGTCACCACCTGCGGAAACGTCTCGTACTGGAGTTGACCGGTGCCGCCGACCACGTCGGCCGGGGTGACCAGCACACCCGCGTCGAGCGGGACCTGTCCACAGTCGACCCGGCGGAGCAGCTCGACCAGGATCCACAGCTTGATCACACTGGCCGCCTTGGGACGGAGTGCGCCGTTGACCGCGATCTGCTGGTCGCCGTACCGGCCGGACAGGTCGCGGACGGTGACCCCGGCCGGGTTGAGGCTGGCGTCGGCGACCACCCGGGCGAGCTGGCCGCTGAGCGGGAACAGTTCGGCTCCCGCGACCGGATCGGTGGGCGGCTGCGGGCTGGTGACCACCACGCCGGTCAGCTCCACCGGCTGGGCCTGCGGCCCGGACACCACGACCGCGCCCCGGGTCCGCCCGATCAGCGGCACCCGGTAGCGGAAGCTCCGGCCCTCCACGACGACCTCGCCGCTGGCCACCCCGGAGGCGACCCGCATGTCCGGATCGGCGACCCGGCCGGTGTCGCCGTCGCAGGCCCGGTAACGCACGGTGTGCCCGAGCGAGTCCACCGCGAACACCCCGCCGGGGAACGACAGCCAGGACACCTCGCTGGTCGGCGCGCGCTCCGGCGTCGGCTCCGCGCCGTACCCCGGCTCTGGTGTTGGTTGTGGGCCGGGGCCGTCGGCGGTGGCCGGCCCGGTCGTCGCGACCACCGCCAGCGCGACCGCCGCCGTCAGCCATTTCAGGGGTACGAGGGCGAACGGCCACGGCACGGAAGATGAGCGCTTCTTGTCGCTTTTTCTCACGTTTGCACGATATGAAGCGCGGGAGGCGGGTGGGGTCGCCGGGACGAGCGTCACCCGTCCGAGCGGCCATGCCTCGACGAGCGATATACCTCAGAGGCATAAATATGGGTCTTCTGCTCGATTCGTGGGTCGCTGGTGATCATCTTCCAGGGAGTTGGGGTCGGGGGCCTCCGAGGCTGA
>NZ_JBHSQS010000025.1:0-71389 GCF_042658605.1 Micromonospora vulcania
GGGGCGCCCGCGGGGGTGCTGCGCCCGGGTGGCCGTCTGGTCAACCTGGGCAGCGCGGCGCACGCGAGCGCGCCGGTCGAGTCCGCGGTGCTGCGTGGTGGATCGCTGCACGTGATCGGCTACACCAACAACTCGCTCTCCACCGAGCAGCGGGCGGCGGCGCTGGGCGTGGTGGCCGGGCACGCGGCGGCCGGCCGGCTCACCGTCGACCATGAGGTGGTGCCGTTCACCTCGGTCGCGGACGCCTGGGTCCGGCAGGCCACCGGCGCGGCGTCCGGCCGGATCGTCCTCGCCCTCTGATCCGTGCCCGACCCCAGCCAGGGATCGCCAGACCCTGGATAAACCGCACCTGGTTGGGGTTCCGGGCCGGTGCCACGGTCGGTGCATGACATCTTCCACCTACACCGTCACCGGTCACTGGATCGGTGGCGAGACCGTCGCCGGCACCGCCGGCACTCTGCCCGTCGTCAACCCGGCGACCGGCGCGGTCGTCGCCGAGACGCCGGCCGGCACCGCCGCCGACGTGGACCGTGCCGTCGCCGCCGCTCGGGCCGCCTTCCCCGGCTGGGCGGCGACCACGCCGCAGCACCGCGCGGACGTGCTGCGCCGCCTCGGCGCGGGCCTCGCCGCCCGGCAGGAGGAGATCGCCGGTGCGATCACCGCCGAGATGGGCTCCCCGATCGGCATGTCCCGGACCGCCCAGGTCAGTTTCCCGGCCGCGGTGGTCGACTCCATCGCCGGCCTGGCCGACGACTTTCCGTGGACCGAGGAGATCGGCAACTCGCTGCTGGTCCGCGAGCCGATCGGCGTGGTCGGCGCGATCACCCCGTGGAACTTCCCACTCCAGCAGATCGTCTCCAAGCTCGCGCCAGCGCTGCTCGCCGGCAACACGATGGTCTTCAAGCCGTCCGAGAACGCCCCGCTGACCGCGCGGATCCTCGCCGAGGTCGCCGCCGAGGCGGGCGTGCCGGCGGGCGTGTTCAACGTCGTCTACGGCACCGGCGCGAGCGTCGGCGAGGCCATGTCGGCCCACCCGGACATCGACATGATCTCATTCACCGGCTCCACCCGGGCCGGGAAGCGCATCGCGGCGGTGGCCGCCGAGACCGTCAAGCGGGTCGCCCTGGAGTTGGGCGGCAAGGGCGCGAACATCATCCTCGACGACGCCGACCTGCCGGCGGCGGTCGACCGGGGCCTCATGATGTCGTTCACCAACGGCGGCCAGGTCTGCGGCGCGTGGCCGCGAATGCTGGTGCCCGCGTCGCGCCAGGACGAGGTCGTGGCGTTGGCCGTCGAGGCGGCGAAGCAGTACACCGTGGGCGACCCGACCGACGAGGCCACCCGGATCGGCCCGATGGCCTCCGAGGCGCACCGGCAGAAGGTCCTCGGGTACATCGAGCGGGGCATCGCCGACGGCGCCCGGCTGGTGGTGGGCGGCCCGGACCGACCGGCCGGCCTGCCCACCGGCGCGTACGTCCAGCCGACGATCTTCGCCGACGTCGACCCGACCTCCGCGATCGCCCAGGAGGAGATCTTCGGCCCGGTGCTGACGATCATCCCGTACGCCGACGAGGAGGAGGCCGTGGCCATCGCCAACGGCACCCTGTACGGCCTGACCAGCGGCGTCTTCGGTGAGCCGGAGCACGCGCTGGCGGTGGCCCGGCGGCTACGGGTGGGTCAGGTCGACGTCAACGCCGGCCACTGGAACCCGCTCGCCCCGTTCGGCGGCTACAAGCAGTCCGGCAACGGCCGCGAGTTCGGCCGCTTCGGCCTGGAGGAGTTCCTGGAGACCAAGTCCATCCAGCGGTGACCGGCCGTCCTCCGGCTTGAGTTCGACGATGTCGGGGTGTCCCGTCCGCCGGGACACCCCGCCCATCACCGCCCAAAAGCCCGTTCCCCGATCCGGAGGGTGGGTCGCCGGGGAACAGCGCACCAGCGTCCGCCTGTTGTAACGCGACGTGGAGGAGTCATCGTGAACCGCGCCCAACTCGCCAGCTTCCTGCGCACCCGACGCGAGGCGCTCCAGCCCGAGGACGTGGGGCTGCCCCGGGGGCAGCGGCGACGCACCGGTGGGCTCCGCCGCGAGGAAGTCGCCGCGTTGAGCGGAATGTCCACCGACTACTACAGCCGGCTGGAGCAGCAGCGCGGCCCGCGCCCCTCCGAGCAGATGCTCGCCGCGCTGGCCCGTGGCCTCCGGCTCACGCTGGCCGAACGTGACCACCTGTTCCAGCTCGGCGGTCACGCCGTCCCGCACCGCTCGGTCCGGGCCGACCACGTCAACCCGGGGATGATGCGGATCCTCGACCGGTTGCAGGACACTCCCGCGCAGGTGGTGAACCACCTCGGCGAGACCCTGACGCAGACCGCGCCCGCGATCGCGCTGCTCGGTGACGAGACCCGGCACGCCGGGTTGGCCCGCAGCCTGCACCACCGCTGGTTCACCGACCCGCAGGCACGGCTGCTGCACCGGGTCGAGGACCGCCCGACGCAGAGCCGGCTCCTCGTCGCGCACCTGCACGCCGCGTACACCCGCGACGGGCAGGGGTCGCGGGCCGCCGCGATCGTCGACGACCTGCTGACCCGGAGCCCGGAGTTCGCCCGGCTGTGGCGGGAGCACCCGGTGCCGGGCAGCTACTGCCCGCCGAAGCACTTCGTGCACCCCGAGGTGGGTCCGCTGGAGCTGCACTGCCAGACCCTGGTGGATCCGGACCAGTCCCAGACGCTGCTGGTCTTCACCGCCGTACCCGGCTCGGAGAGCGACGAGAAGCTGCGGCTGCTCGCCGTCATCGGCGGCCAGCTCGTCTGAGGCTCAGCTCTTCAGGAACGCCAGCAGGTCCTTGTTGACCTGGTCCTGCATCGTCGAGGTGATGCCGTGCGGGGCACCCGGGTAGTAGATCTCCTTGGCGTTCGCGACGAGCTTCGCCGTCTTGTGCGCCGAGTCCTTGACAGGGACGATCTGGTCGTCCTCGCCGTGCAACACCAGCGTCGGGACGTCGAATTTCGCGAGGTCGTCGCGGAAGTCGGTCTCGGAGAACGCCTTGATGCTCTGGTAGGCGTTCCACAGGCCGGCCTGCATGCTCCACAGCCAGAACTGGTCGAGGATGCCCTTGGACACCTTCGCGCCCTTGCGGTTGGCGCCGTAGAACATCAGCGCCAGGTCCTGGTAGAACTGCGACCGGTCGGCGAAGAGCTGGGTCCGCAGGTCGTCGAACACGCTGATCGGCAGCCCCTCCGGGTTGTCCGGGGACTGCACCATGATCGGCGGTACGGCGGAGATGAGCACCGCCTTGGCGACCCGTCCCGTCCCGTGCCGGCCGATGTAGCGGGCCACCTCGCCGCCGCCGGTGGAGTGGCCGACCAGGGTGACGTCCCGCAGGTCCAGCGCCTCGATGACGGTGGCCAGGTCGTCGGCGTACCCGTCCATGTCGTTGTGGCTGCCGGACTGGCTCGACCGGCCGTGCCCCCGGCGGTCGTGCGCGACGACCCGGAACCCGTTCGTGGCGAGAAAGTGCATCTGCCCGTCCCAGGCGTCCGCGCTCAACGGCCAGCCGTGCGAGAAGGTGACGACCGGCCCGGTGCCCCAGTCCTTGTAGTAGAGGTCGGTGCCGTCCTTCGTGGTGAGGTAGCTCATGCCGATTTCTCCTGGTCTGGGAGGGTCCTCCTCCGATGCTAGGTGCGACCGTTCGCCGGACAGGCCGCATCGCCCGAATGCCACCCGCTCCGGGCACGCGGATAGCGGGCCGGGCTGATGCCCAGGTAACGCCGGAAGTGTCGGGTCAGGTGCGCCTGGTCGAAGAACCCCGCCGCGGCGGCGACCTCGGCCGGACGCTGCCCGGCAAGGAGCAACCGACGGGCCAGCTCGACCCGGCGACCGGTCAGGTACGAGTGCGGTGGCAGCCCGTGCACCTGGGTGAACGCGCGGACCAGGTGGGTCGGGTGGGCGTGCAGCAACTCGGCCGCCTCGCGCAGCGTGACGCCCTCGACGGTCCGGGCATCCAGCAGCTCACGCAGTCGCTCGGCCAGGCCCCGCGCGACCGGCTGGACGCTGCTCGGCGCGCGCTGACGGAGCTGCTGACGCAGCCGGTCCAGGATGAACGCGAGCCGACTCTCGGCCTCGAACTCGTCCCCGGGTCCGGCGAGCACCCGGTGCAGGTGGTGGATCCGGTCGCGCAGGTGCGGATCGGCCAGGTCCGGCTGGTCGACCACCCGACCGACGAGTTCGGCACCGAGCGCCGAGGTGTCGAGGTACAGGACCCGCTTACGAAATCCGTTCGCGCTGGCGGAACGGCCGTCGTGCGGCACGTACGGCGGCAGCAGCGTGACCGACGTGCGCAGCGCCCCGTGCCGGTGCCGGTCGAGGTCGAAGTGGACCGCACCGTCGTCGACGATCAGCAGCGTCCACACGTCGTGCACGTGCGGCGGGTAGGCGTGATCCACGAAATGGGCGTGGAACACCTCGGCGACCCCGGCTACCGCGGGTCGCCACGCGCTGACGTGCGAGCCCGCCGGGCGGGTGGCCACGCTAAGAACGTACAAGACCGGGCGGCCTCGGGGCGGGCAGCCTCGACGCCATGACCGAACCAATCCGTTTCCCCACCAAGATCGCCGTGCTGCTCCGCAGCGACCTGGCGAGCTGGCAGCGGCTGAACGTCACCGCCTTCCTGGTCAGCGGCATCGCCCACGCCGAGCCGGAGTTGCTCGGCGAGGAGTACCGCGACGCGGACGGCACCCGATACCTGCCGATGTTCGGCCAGCCGGTGCTGATCTTCGCCGGTGACCGCGCCACGCTGGTCGGCGCGCACTCACGCGCACTCACCCGCGGGCTGCGTCCGGCGATCTTCACGCAGGAACTGTTCGCCACCGGCAACGACCGGGACAACCGGGCCGCCGTGCAGGCGGTCGGTCGGGAGAAGCTCGACCTGGTGGGGTTGGCGCTGCACGCGCCACGCAACGTGGTGGACAAGGTGCTCAGGGGCGCGACCATGCACCCCTGACCACCTCGGCTCCGCGGCACAACACCGTGCACTGGCTGTTCAGGTGACGTTCCGGTGGGGGTTCCACTGTGGTGAGCGGCGGACGTTTGCATCGGCCGGCGGTAACTACCGCGACTCGATGCTGGAGGTCACGTGCGTACCAATTCCATCCGGATCCGGGCCGTCGCGTCCGCGGCGGTGGCGATCTCGCTGCTCGCGGCGGCGCCGACGCCCGGCGCGTCGGCACACCCGACCCCGGAGCACCCGGGCACGGGGGCGAGCTGCGCGCCGGACGCGTCGCTGCTCGGCTTCTCCGACGCCCTCGACAAGACCACGTTCGCGGACACTCCGGTCTCCGGCCTGTCCGCTCTGGCGTTCGCCCGTCCCGGACGCGCCCTGGCGCTGGTGGACAACATCGGTACCACTCCCGCCCGGGTGTACGAGCTGGGCCTGAAGACCGACCGGCGCGGGGTCGACGTGGGTGTCCGCGACGTCCACCCGCTCACCCGCCCGGACGGCACGCCGTACACCGGCGCGGACTTCGACGGTGAGGGGCTCGTCGTCGAGCGCGACGGGGCCACCATCCTGGCCAGCTCGGAGCGGGAGCCGACGATCCGTCGGTTCCGGCTCTCCGACGGCCGCGAGATCGCGTCGCTTCCGGTGCCGGACCGGTTCCACGTCGCCCCGGCCGGCGAGGCCGCGGTCAACCAGACCTTCGAGGCCCTGACCACCACCCCGGACCACCGGATGCTCTACGCCGGGATGGAGGGGCCGCTCGCCGCGGACGGCCGCGACGCCGGGGGTCGGGGGCTGCAGCGGATTCTTCGGTACGCCGGCCGTGAGGGCGGCGCCTACACCCCGACCGGCCAGTACGCGTACCGCACCGACCCCAACCTGGGTCTGGTCGAGCTGGTGGCGCTCGGCGACGAGCAGTTCCTCGCCGTGGAACGGGGCTTCACCACCGGAGTCGGCAACACGGTGCGGGTCTACCGCGTCTCCGCGACCGGCGCACCCGACGTGTCCGCGGTGCCGTCGCTGTCCACGGTGACCGATTCGCGCGCGTGGCTCGGCAAGGAGTTGCTGGTCGACATCGCCGACTGCCCGCCGTCCGGCGCCACCTCGAAGCAGCCGCAGCCCAATCCCCTGCTGGACAACATCGAGGGCGCCGCGCTCGGCGGCCAGCTCCCCGACGGTCGCCGCGAGCTCTACCTCATCTCCGACGACAACGGCAGCGCCACCCAGACCACCCGGGTCTACTCGCTGTCGGTGCGGCTGCGGTCCGAGGTGACGCTGAAGGACCGGGCGCTGCTGTCGGCGACCGCGTACCAGCCGGGTCCGATCTCCGGCACCCAGCTCGCCACCAACCCGGTCAACGGGATCAGCGCGCCCTTCCCCGGCCAGCCCATCCCCGGCTTCTCCGCGGTGATTCCGGCGCAGCCCGGTGACCGCTCCGGAAAGCGGCTGCTCGCCATGCCGGACAACGGCTTCGGCGCGAAGGACAACTCGGCGGACTTCCTGCTGCGGGCGTACGAGATCGAGCCGAACTACCACCGCCAGGGCGTGTCCATCCGTGGGCACATCAGCTTCCGCGACCCCGACCACAAGGTGCCGTTCCCGATCGTCAACGGCGAGACCCGGGACCGTCTGCTGACCGGCGCGGACTTCGACATCGAGTCGCTGGCCCGGGACGCGCGGGGCAACCTGTGGATCGGCGACGAGTTCGGCCCGTACCTGATCAACACCGACCGGACCGGCAAGGTGCTGCGGGCGCCGATCCCGCTGCCCGACGGCGGCAAGTCGCCGCAGTCGCCCGACCTGGCGCCGGGCGAGACGCCGAACCAGCCGGCCAGCGGCGGTTTCGAGGCGATGGCGGTCAGCCAGGACGGCTGGACCCTCTACCCCATCCTGGAGAAGGCGAAGACCACCGACCCCGACCAGCGCCGTCGGGTGGTCTACGAGTTCGACGTACGGCACGGTCGGTACACCGGCCGCACCTGGTCGTTCCGGGTGGACGATCCGTCCCTGATGGTCGGTGACGCGGCCGTGCTCGACGGTCGGCGGCTGCTGCTGATCGAGCGGGACAACGAGATGGGCGCCAAGACGCAGGTCAAGCGCCTGGTCGTCACCGATCTGGACGAGGCGGGCGCGGACGGCTACCTGCCGCGGCGCACGGTGGTCGACCTGATGCACATCGCCGACCCGACGGGCGTCTCCACCCCGGCCCGCCCGGGTGAGTACGGCGTCGGCCCGCTCTTCTCGTTCCCTCTGCAGTCGGTCGAGTCGGTGCTGCCGCTCGGCGGTGACCGGGTGCTCGTCGCCAACGACAACAACTTCCCGGGCAATGACGGCCGTATCCCGGGGCGTGCGGACGACACCGAGCTGATCGTGATCGACGTTCCCGGCCTGCGGTAGGCCGCTCGGCGGAACGGCTCCCGGCACGCTGCGCCGGGAGCCGTTCCGCGTTTCCGACGGTGCTTCGGCAACCGATCCGGGCGTCGTGGCCCGGCGACCCCGGTTGTGGGGCCACCGGGCCACGGCGGAGTTCAGCCGTCGGTCCCCAACGCCGCCACGGGGCTGACCCGGGCCGCCCGGCGGGCCGGCAGCACACCGGCCAACGCGGTCAGCACGACCAGCGCCACGAAGAGCCCGACCAGCGGCAGCACCGGCAGGGCCAGCGGCGCGTTGAGCCCCAGGGTCTGGACCGTCAACCAGGCGTACGGGACGCCGAGCAGCAGGCCGAAGGTCGCACCGATCACCCCGTAGAGGCCGGACTCGGTCGTCAACATGGTGCGCAGACCGGCCCGGGACAGGCCGACCGCGCGGAGCAGACCGGACTCGCGTGCCCGCTCCACGACCGAGAGCGCGGTCGTCGACCCCACACCGACCACCGCGATGAGCACGGTCAGGCTGACCAGGCCGACGGCGATCCAGAGCAGCGTGCCCAGCAGCGAGTCGTTGCGGTCCCGCTCGTCGGCGAGGACCGCGAGGCCCACCCCGTTGCTGTCCCCGATCGCCTGTCGCAGCGCCCGCACGGCGGCGGTACGGCCATCCTCCCCCGAGCGGGACGCGTCGGCCAGCAACCCCTTGTACGCCGCCGGCGCACCGAGCCGGTCGAGGTCGGCGGAGTCGGTGAGGATGCCGGTGTTCAGTGGGCCGTTGTCGGGCAGGACCGCGACCACCCGTACGTCGACCGTCCGCCCGGCACGGGCGAGCGCGGCGGTGTCACCGACCCCCAGCCCGGTTCTCCGGGCGACCCAACCGCCGAGCACGATCCGGCCCGGGCCACGCTCGGCCAACGTGCCGTGCGCCACGTCCAGATCGTCGGTGCTCGGCAACGCCGTCAGGTCGAGATCGCTCGTCGGGTATCCGGACTCGCCGTCGGACACCGGGTCACCAAGCAGCTCGCCGCCTCGCACCAGGGTGACGTCGTCGACCCGCCGGTACGGCACCACCCGCGCCAGTTCGCCCCGCGCCGCCTCGACCCGCGTCACGACAGCCGCCGGCAGCGGGCCCTCGTTGGTGGTGACCTCGAAGTCGGCCGGTGCGGCGAGCGCCATCTCCCGGTCGGCGAGGACCCGCATCGACGCGCCGCCGATCAGCACGCCGGAGATCAGGGTCACGCCGAGCGCGACCACGACGGAGATCGCGGCGGCCCGGCGGGGCGTGCCACCGATCCCACCGACGGCCAGCCGTCCGTGCGGCCCGAACTGGCGTAGCGGCCAGCCCACCACGGCCAGCACCGGGCGCACCAGCAGCGGCCCGAGGGCCACCAGGGCGAAGAACGCCAGCGCACCGGAGACAACGAGCAGGAGCAACCCCGACATCGGGTCGTAGGACTCCTGGTCCGGCGTCGGCAACCGGCTGATCGTCGCGGCGCCGGCCAGGGCCGCACCGACGACCAGCAGCAGCCCGGCCACCAGGCGCGGCACACCGATGCCGCGCCGGCCGGCGGTGACGCTCGCCACGCGAAGCGCCTCCAACGGGGAGACCCGGGCGGCGGAGAAGGCCGGCGCCAGGACCGCCAGCACGGTGAGGACGACCGCGCCGACCACCACCGCGCCCGCCGCCGCCAGCGGCAGGCCCGGCGACGAGACCGCCCGGCCGCTGGCGCGCAGGATCGCCGGGAGCGCGTACCCGACGGCGAGCGCCCCGGTGACCCCGACGACGCCGGCGACAAGCCCGGTCAGGGCACCCTCGGCGGTCAGCGCTCCGACCAGCGTGGCCCGGCTCGCGCCGACCGCACGCAGCAGCGCGAGCTGGCGCATCCGCTGGGCGAAGACGATGCGGAAGGTCGACGTGACCACCAACGCCGCGGCGGCGACGGCGACCGCGACGAACATGCCGACCAGGGCGAACAGCTTCGAGACCTGCTCGGCCGCGGCGTTCGCCTCGGCCTGGCGTACCTCGTCGCCGGTACGGATCGGCAGGTCGGCCGGGACCACCGCCGCCGCCCGTTGCCGGACGGTCGCCGCCGCCTCGCCGGGGGCCACCCGCAGGTCGATCCGCTCCAGCGCCCTCAGGTGGCCCCAAGCCAGGATGACGTCGCCCGGGGCGTACGCGTTGTAACCGCCGTCGTCGGGGGTGGCGACCACGCCGGTGACGGTGAGCCGGGTGGGGGTGGTGAGTTCACCGCCGAACCCGCTGGTCACGGTGCCGACCGAGAGCCCCAGCCGTTCGACGGTACGCGGGCTGACCGCGATCTCCCCGGGGCTGTCCGGGTAGCTGCCCTCGATCAACCGGACGGTGGCCAGCGGACCGGTGCCCGGATCGGCCTGGAGGTTGACGTACCCCTGGCCGATGGACACGCCGACCGTCAGCCGGCCCACCGCCTCGGCGACGCCGGGCAGCGCACCGACCTGCCGCAGCGCCGCCACGGTCGGCGGCTCGTGGTCGAGGTCGCCGATCACCAGGTCGGTGGCGGCCGGGGTGCCGCTGAGGTTGTCCCGCGTGGTTCGTTCGGTGATCTGCTGCACCAGCACGGTGCCGAAGACGACGAACGACGCGACCAGGACGGCGAGCCCGGTCAGGATCAGCCGGCCCGGACGGCGGGCCGCCCCGCTCACCTGGGTACGCAACACCGTCGCCCTCATGCGGCAGCCGCCAACTCGCGCAACGCGTCGGTGACCGAGACCTGGTCCGGCTTGTCGATCTCGCCGGCGACCCGACCGTCGGCGAGCAGCACCACCCGGTCGGCGTACGCGGCGGCGATCGGGTCGTGGGTGACCATGACGACCGTCTGGCCGAGGTCGCGTACGGAGTCGCGCAGGATGGTGAGCACCTCGGCTCCGGCGCGGGAGTCCAGGTTGCCGGTCGGCTCGTCGGCGAAGACCACCTCGGGCCGCGACACCAACGCCCGGGCCAGCGCGACGCGCTGCTGCTGGCCGCCGGACAGCTCGCTGGGCCGGTGACCGAGCCGCTGGCCGAGCCCCAGCACGTCGACCAGGTGCGCGAGCAGTTCGCTGTCCGGCTGCCGGCCGGCGAGATCCAGCGGCAGGGTGATGTTCTGCGCGGCGGTGAGCTGCGGCAGCAGGTTGAACGACTGGAAGACGAACCCGATCCGATCCCGGCGTACCCGGGTCAGCGTCCGGTCGGACTGCCCGGTCAGCTCCGTGCCGCCGAGCAGGACCCGCCCGGAGGTGGCCGTGTCCAGGCCGGCGAGGCAGTGCATAAGCGTCGACTTGCCGGACCCGGACGAGCCCATGATCGCGGTGAACTCGGCCCGACCGAAGCCGACCGAGACCCCGTCCAGGGCACGGACCGCGGTGTCGCCGCTGCCGTACACCTTCACCAGATCGACCGCGGCGACGGCCTGGCTGATCTCCGGCGGGGCGTGCGTTTTCATCGTTCCTCCAGTGACTGCGATGGTGACCGGGGAAGCCTCGCCGCCATGGCCCGGTTGCCGCATCGGCCCGCGGCGGGGGATCCCGACTGTCGGGTCTGCCTTTCGGCCGATCCGTCTACACCGCCGCCCTGGCTACTCTGGGTCACGATGAACACGCCGGGACTCTCGACATGGTGGGTACGCCTGGGTCAGCTCGCCGGCCTGGCGACGCTGGCCCTGCTCGGCCTCTTCGACCTTCGGTTCGGCCTGGCCACCGGGATGCGTACGGACGCCGCTCTGCTCATCCTGGTGCGGGTGGGGCTGGCGGTGGCGACCGCGCTGGTGTGGCTGCCGGTGCACCGGCAGGGCTCCCGAAGGTTGCCGATGTCGGCGCTCGTGCTCAGCGCCGCCTCACTCACCGTCACGTTCAGTGTCTGGTTGTTCACGTCGACCGGAAGCTACGTGTTCGGCGGCAGCTGGGGGCTCGCCGAGTCGGCCGGGCTGCTGGCGGTGGTCTTCGTGGTGGCCCGCCAGGGCGCACCCCGGATCGCGCCGTGGGCTGCGGCGCTCACCGCGCTCGCCGTCGCGGCGCTGCCGCTGCGCTCCGGCACGGAGAGCGTGTACGTGATCTTCGGGCTGGTCCAGGCGCTCGCCGCGGTCGGCGCCGCCGCCGGCGGGATCTACCTGCGCGTCATCGCCACCCGGCGGGACCGGACGATCGCGCTGGTCCGGGCCGAGCAGCGCGCCGAGTTCGCCCGCGACCTGCACGACTTCATCGCCCACCACGTCACCGGCATCGTGGTGCAGGCGCAGGGCGCCCGGTTCGTCGCCGAGCAGGACCCGCAGCGGGTGATCACCGCCCTGGAACAGATCGAGCGGGCCGGTGCGGAGACGATGACCTCGATGCGGCGGATGGTCGGCATCCTGCGTAATCCGGACGCCCCGCCGGACGCGCCGCTGGCCCCGCTCGCCGGCGTGGCCGAGCTGGCTCCGTTGATCGAGGGGCACAACGCCACGGCGGGCAGCCCGGCCCGGTTGCACGTCGACGGCCCGTTGGACGGGCTGCCGGTCGAGGTCTCCACGTCGGCGTACCGGGTGGTGATGGAGGGGTTGACCAACACCCGTCAGCACGCCCCGGACGCGCGAGCCGTGGACGTGGCGGTACGTCGTACCCCGGACTGGTTGTTGATCCGGGTGGCCGACGACGGCGCGACCCCGCGTACGGCGCCGGCCCGGGGGCACGGCTTCGGCCTGCTGGGCCTCACCGAGCGGGTACGCGCCCTCGGCGGAACGATCACCGCCGGGCCCGGCGTCGCCGGCGGCTGGGTGCTCGACGCTGCGCTGCCGCTTCGCCCGGCGGTGCTCCCGTGATCCGGGTGGTGATCGCCGACGACCAGGCGATGGTCCGGACCGGCTTCGGCATGATCATCGAGGCGCAGTCGGACATGGAGGTGGTCGGCGAGGCGGCCGACGGGGTCGCCGCGGTCGAGCTGGCCCGCCGCCTGCGCCCGGACGTGGTCCTGCTGGACATCCGGATGCCTCGCCTCGACGGGCTCGAAGCGCTGCGGCTGCTCGCCGGGCCGGGCGTGGCCGACCCGATCCGGGTGGTCGTGGTGACCACCTTCGACCTCGACGAGTACGTGCACACCGCGCTGTCCAACGGCGCCTGCGGCTTCCTGCTCAAGGACTCCGGCCCGGCGCTGCTCGTGGAGGCCGTCCGCGCGGCCGTTTTCGGTGACGCGCTGATCAGCCCCTCTATCACGGTTCGGCTGCTGGAGCACCTGAGCACACCCGCCGCGGTGCGCGACGACGCCGGGCTGTCCCCACGGGAACTCGACGTCGTGCGGCTCGTCGCCCGGGGCCTGACCAACGCCGAGATCGCCGCCCAGCTCTTCATCGCCGTCGGCACCGTCAAGACCCACCTGGCCAGCGTGCAGATGAAGCTTCCGGCCCGGAACCGGGTCGAGATCGCCGCCTGGGCCTGGGAACGCCGCCTCGTCGGCTGACGAAGGGCCGCTCCCGGGTCTGGCGCGGGCCGCGACATCTTGCGAGGCTAACGATTGTGTATGACTACGACCTGTTGGTGCTGGGCTCCGGCCCCAGTGGACAGAAGGCCGCGATCGCCGCTGCCAAGCTCGGCAGGCGGGTCGGCATCGTGGACCGCCGCGACATGATCGGTGGGGTGTGCATCAACACCGGCACCGTCCCCTCCAAGACGCTACGCGAGGCCGTGCTCTATCTGACCGGGCTCAGCCAGCGGGACCTCTACGGCAGCAGCTACCGGGTCAAGGAAGAGATCACGGTCAGCGACCTGGCCGCCCGTACCCAACATGTGATCACCCGGCAGACCGACGTGATCCGCAACCAGTTGGCCCGCAACCGGGTCGCCATGATCACCGGCACTGGCCGGTTCGCGGACGCGCACGCGATCTGGGTCGACGGCGGCTCCGGCCGCGACACCCGGGTCACCTTCGACAAGATCATCATCGCGGCGGGCACCCGCCCGGCCCGGCCGGACAGTGTCGACTTCGACGACCGGACCATCGTGGACTCGGACGGTGTCATCAACCTGCAGGCCGTACCCCGCAGCATGGTCGTGGTCGGCGCCGGGGTGATCGGGATGGAGTACGCGTCCATGTTCGCCGCGCTCGGCACCAAGGTGACCGTGGTGGAGCGCCGCGACCGGATGCTCGAGTTCTGCGACGACGAGGTGGTCGAGTCGCTCAAGTACCACCTGCGTGACCTCTCCGTGGCGTTCCGCTTCGGTGAGGAGGTCGCGGCGGTGGAGAAGCACCAGACGGCGGCCCTGTGCATCCTCAAGAGCGGCAAGAAGATCGTCGCCGACACGGTGATGTACTCCGCCGGCCGGCAGGGCCAGACCGACGACCTGGCGCTGGAGGCGGCCGGGCTGGAGGCGGACAAGCGCGGCCGGATCAAGGTCGACGCCAACTACCGCACGTCGGTCGACAACATCTACGCGGTCGGTGACGTGATCGGCTTTCCGGCCCTGGCGTCCACGTCGATGGAACAGGGCCGCCTGGCCGCGCAGCACGCCTGCGGTGAGCCGATCCGGGAGATGCACGGCCTACAGCCGATCGGCATCTACACGATCCCGGAGATCAGCTTCGTCGGGCAGACCGAGGGGCAACTGACCGACTCCTCGACGCCGTTCGAGGTGGGCATCGCGCGCTACCGCGAGTTGGCGCGCGGTCAGATCGTGGGCGACTCGTACGGCATGCTGAAGCTGCTCGTCTCCCCCGACGACGGCCGGCTGCTCGGCGTGCACGTGTTCGGCACCGCCGCCACCGAGATCGTCCACATCGGGCAGGCGGTGATCGGCTGCGGCGGCACGATCGACTACCTGGTCGACGCCGTGTTCAACTATCCGACGCTGGCCGAGGCGTACAAGGTGGCGGCCCTGGACGCGTCCAACAAGATCCGCAACATCACCCGGATCGACGGCTGAGCGCCTTCAACGGGGCATCACCGCATACTCGGCGACCAGGTACGAGCGGTAGCTGATCACCGCGGGGATCGTCACGTTCAGCATGCCCGCGGTCGTGGTGAGCACCTCCTCGTAGCCGAGCAACGAGCCGGACCGCGCGTCGACGATGACCGTGTACTGGGCGGGCAGGCCGTGCGCGTCGGAGGTGATCGAGAACGCCTCCCCGGCGCGGCCGGCCCGGTCGGTGACGGTCCCGCTCACGGTGATGCCCGGCAGGCTGGCCAGCAGCCGCAGCGCGGCGGCGCGCTGTGCCGGGCTCAGCAGACGTACCCCGGCCAGCTCGGCGACGTACTCCAGATACTGCACCGGCGCCACGTCCACCGTCATGCCCGTGGTGAACCACGCCCGTAGCGCCGTCGGGTCCGTCGGCACGGCGCCGGACCAACCGGAGTGGAACTGGCCGGCCGGGTAGTCGGTCACCTCCCGTGACGAGCCGACCCGGCCACCGCGCCGCTGCCACTCACGGCGGTCGGCTTCGGAGCGGAACGTCGGTGGCAACTCCTTCTTGATCATCCGACCGGCGTCGTCGTCGGTCCGCCAGGACCGCCACTGCTGGGGTACGACGCCAGACGTCGTCCGGCCGCCGGAGATCGAGGAGTTCAGGAACCAGTTCGCCGACTCCAGGTGCTCCACGGTCCCGGCCGGCCGGTCCGGGGCCGGTTGCCCCGCCGCGACCTCGGCCAGGTGCCGCAGTCGGGCGTCGGCGCGTTCGTCACTCGCCGGCGGGCCGAACGTGAGGATCGCCGGCGTGGCCGCCCAGGCCGACCGTGGTTCCCGCGCCGCCTCGATCGCGACCCCACCCGCGGCAACCGCCAGCACCGCCGCGCCCGCCATCAGCAGGAGACGACGACGCGGAATCCGACGCCGGCCGTTTCCCACCGTGCGGTCGGTGGCGAGGATCCGGGTCAGCTCCCGCGCCCGGCTCTCCTCGTCGCCCGGCCGGCCGTCCCGGGCCGGGTCCAGACCACCCAGCAGATCGCGGACATCGTCGACGGCGTTCATCGCACCCTCCTCATTTCGTCATCGACCGCGTCCGGCGTCCGGCTCGCGCCGTCGACGGCCACCGCCAGCCGTGCCCGAAGCCGGCGACGGGCCCGCATCAACCGCATCGCGAACGTCGCTCGCGAGCAGCCGAGCACGAGCGCCGCCTCGGCGGGGGTCAACCGCTCCCAGGCCACCAGCCGCAGAATCTCCTGGTCGGCACCGGACACCTGCGCGAACGCGACAGCCACGTCACGCTGGCTGATCACCGCATCGGCGTGATCGACCACCACCGACTGGTCCGGCTCGGCCGCCACGCGCAGCGTCAACTCCCGCCACCGTCGGCGACCCCTGGCCTCGTTCGACAGCACCAGCCGAGCCACCCCGTACAGCCACGGCAAGGCCGAGCCCGCCGGGACATCAGCCAGGCGGCGCCACGCCACCAGGAACACCTCGGCGACCACGTCACCGACGTCGGACCCGACGACGCGACGGGCCACGTAGCGCCACACGTCACCGTGATGACGCTGGTACAACTCGGTGAACTGATCCTCCGCCACGTCCACAGCACCCCCTATTGGGCTTATGTCCGGGACGAGTCATGACATCACACTGTGAAATCCGCCGGTCGCTACTGTGCAGCGGTGGCGCATACCGAGCTCACCGCCGAGTTGGTGGTCGACGGTCGTCTTCCGCACGCATTGGCCCTGTCGCCGGACGGCAGATGGGTCGCCTACGTGGTCTCCCCGGTCGGACGGGCCGGTGACCACCCAACCAGCGAACTCTGGGTCACCGCCAGCGACGGGACCGGGCCGCCGCGACGATTGACCTCGGGTGAGGCGCACGATTCGGCGCCGCGGTGGGCCGCGGACTCGCTGTTGATCTACTTTCTCTCTGACCGAGCCGAGCGTGGCACGGCGCAGCTGCACCGGGTCGGGTTGGTCGACGGCGTCGTGGAGGCGGTCACGTCCTGGTCCGGTGGGGTGTCTGGTCACCTCCCGCTGGCCGATCCCGACCTGGTCGTCGTGATCGCAGCCGATGAGCCGTCCGCTGCGGACGAACGCCGCGACCGGGAGCGCGACGATGCTCGGGTGTGGGGTGAACGCGTACACCCGGACCGGCTGCGGCTACTCGACGTACGACGCCGGGAGGTCCGGACGCCGGACGCGTTCGGCGATCGGCATGTCGTCGAGGTGGCCCAGCGGCCGGACGATGGAATGCTGGCGATACTGACCTGGTCGACCCCCGACGTGGACCCAGGTCTGGTGAAGCCCGGCCTGCACCTGCTCGACCCGGTCAGCGGCGCGACGCGGGAGCTCGGCCCGGCCGCGGCGGACGCGTCGTCGGTCGTCTGGTGGTCCGTCGACGACGCCTGGCACCTGGCATATGTCGCGAAGACCCCGCCCGCTCTGGTGGGCGGAGACGCGGTTCTCGACGTCGTCGTGCCGGGGAACGGGCCGGTGGGGGCACACCGCAACCTGACCGCCGGCACGAGCGTCTGCCCGAGCAGCCTGGTTCAGGTCGATACCGGTCCGCCACTGGCACTGGTCGCCGACGGGCTCGATACCGCGATCCACCGGCTCGATCCGGCCGGGCCCACCCTCGTCGAGCTGTCCCGAGTCGACGGCATCGCGACGTCGTTGACCACAAACCGGGACGGCGACGTCGTCGCGGCGGTCGTCAGCACGTCCTACGAGCCCGCAGACGTCTGCGCCGGCCCCACGAGCGGGCCGCTGACGAGGCTGACCGACCTCAGGCCCGAACTCCGCGCCATCCAGTGGGGCGTCCAGGAACGCCTGTCATACCAGGCATCCGACGGGCTGGTCCTCGACGGCCTGCTGATCCTGCCCGCCGGCCGTTCTCACAAGGACGGGCCCTTTCCGCTCGTGACGCTGGTCCACGGCGGCCCGTACGACCGACACGCCGACCGCCTCATGCTCGGCTGGAACCCGTCCGGCCAGTGGCTGGCGACCGCCGGCTACGCCGTGTTCCTGCCGAACCCGCGCGGCGGGCAAGGGCACGGCCACGACTTCGCGGCGCGCGTCGCCGGCGCGGTCGGCCTCGACGAGTGGACCGACATCTGCACCGGCATCGACCTGCTCGTCGCCGACGGCATCGCCAACCCGGACCGGCTGGGCATCGGCGGCTGGAGCCACGGCGGGTTCATGGCCGCGTGGGCGGTCGGACAGACCGACCGATTCAAGGCCGCCGTGATGGGAGCCGGAATCAGCGACTGGGGGATGCTCGCCGCAACCGGAGAGCAGGGGCCGTTCGAAGCCGCCCTCGGCGGTAGCAGCGGCTGGGAGGGGACGGGCCCGCACCGCCACGACCGGCTCAGCCCGATCTCGTACGCCTCGAAGGTCCGCACGCCGGTGCTGATCCTGCACGGCGGGAACGACACGAACGTTCCGGTCTCACAGGCGGAGTTCTTTCACCGCGCACTACGCAGGTTCGGGGTCGAACACGAGTACGTCGTCTATCCCCGAGAGAACCACTCGATCCGCGAACGCAACCACCAACTCGACGTACTGGGCCGCACCCGCGCCTGGTTCGACCGGTGGCTTGGTTGAGCCACCGTCCGACCGCCACGATCGCCCCGGCTGGCCGGGCGGGCGTCGGCCGAGGCAGTGTTCGCGTGATCGACGTGGGCCAGCATCCGGATCCGCTATTCGCGGCCGACCCAGGTGGCGACGCACGCTTCGTTGCCCTCGGCGTCGGCCAGGACCCACCACTTCGGCGCGTGTTCGGCAGAGACGAGGTGGCCGCCGGCAGCCAGCGCCGCGGCGATACGGGCTTCGGCCTGGTCGTGCGGGACGGCGACATCGAGGTGCAGGCGGTTTCGTTGTGGGCGCACCGCGTCCAACTGCTGCAACCCGAGGCCCGGGCCTCGGCGCGACGGGTCGGCCAGGTAGTCGTCGCCGATTCGGCGGTAACCCAGCACCGCCTGCCAGAACGGCAGCACGTCCGCGCCAACGAGCGCGTCGAGGGTGACGCAGACAAGTTGCACGGCGGTCGGGTCACCGACGATGCCCAGTTCCCTGGCCGCGGCCGAGATCCGCCGGGCCAGCGCGACGTCGCGCCGGGTCAGCGACACCGTGACACCAGCGTGGCGCAGGTCGACGTTGAGGTACTGCTGCTCGTCGTCGCCAACGAGCCGGCCGATTTCGTCGACGAGAGCGATGCCCCTGGTCAGCGAGCCAGTTCGGAAGTAGGCCGAGACCACGTGGTAGAGGCAGCGCCAGTCCTCAACGCCATCGGCCGCGTGGAACTGCCGGGCGGTGATCTGCACGGTCATGCGGGTGAACCTAACATCGGCAGCGGACCGCCTGACTGTTGTGGCCTTCGATGAAGCTCCATATAGTGCTGCCGTAACCGGTTTCGCAGAAACGGATCGGCAGGCATGGGCAACGCTCGACTGACAGCGCGGGAGGTCGCCCGCCTGGCCGGCGTGTCCGTCGCGACGGTCTCCCGGGTCTCCAACGGCACCGGTCAGGTCTCCGAGGAGACCCGCCGCCGGGTGCTGCGAGCCATCGAGGAGCACGGGTACCGCCCGCACCACCTCGGCCAGGCCCTTGCCGCCCGTCGCCACGGCGCCGTGGGGCTGGTCTTCCCCGGGCTGTCCGGCCCGTACTTCTCGGAGTTGATCCAGGGCTTCGAGTCCGAGGCGGTGAATTCCCGGACCAGCGTGCACATCCTCTGCACCCACCTGCGCGCCGACTCCGACGCCGAGGTGATCGACATGGCGCACCGGGTGGACGGCCTGGCCGTGCTGGGTGGCACCCTGTCCGACGAGACCCTCGAAGAGCTGGCCGGCATGGTCCCGGTCGTGGTCCTGGCCGGCGACGGACCGCCCGGCGTGCCGGCCGTACGGGTCGAGAACGCGGCCTCGATGACCGAGCTGACCCGGCACCTGCTGGTCGACCACGCGCTGCGGCGGCTCGAGTTCGTCGGCAACCCGAGTGGCTCGCCCGACGTGAGCGAACGCTGGGCGGGCTTCCGCGAGGCGTACCGCCAACTGGGCCTGCCGCTGCCCCGCGCCCCGATCCGGGTCGGGTTGCAGCAGCCCGACGGGGTCTTCGCCGCCCAGCAGTTGCTGCGCCGCAGCATCCGCCCGCAGGGCATCGTCTGCGCCAACGACGAGACCGCCCTCGGCGTGCTCGTCGGCGCGTCCGGTCACGGGCTCCGGGTGCCGGAGGATCTCGTGATCACCGGCTTCGACGACGCCCCGATGGCGGCCCTCGTCACGCCGGCGCTGACGACCGTACGCCAGCCGGTCCGCGAGCTCGCCGCGCGGACCGCGCGGCTGCTGCTGCAACTGGCCACCGGGGACGCCGACCGTGACGGGCCGACCCTGGTGCTGCCGACCGAGGTGGTCGTCCGGAGCAGCTGCGGCTGCGCGGCGACCGGTCACCGCCGCGCCGGCTAGTCACCTCCGCTCTGCCGGATCGACTCGGACAGGCCGGCACCGTACGCGAAAAAGTCCCGGCTCCTCTGGCGCAACCATCGCAGAAACCGGTTACAGTGCTCGGACCGGCCGACCACACGACACACCTGGAGGTACCCCGGTGACGAGCGCAAGCGACCGCCAACCGGCAGACGCCCGATCCGACTGGGAGGCCCGCATCGCGCTGCGCAGCGATGAGGACGGCACCACGACCGGCACCCCGCAACTCGCCCCGCCCGACGACCTGGTGGCCACCGCCGGCGTCGGACACGTCCAGCTGCGCTGGTCACCGGTCGCCGGCGCGGTCGGTTACCTGGTGCACCGCGCGCCGCTGCGCGACGGCGTACCCGCTGGTGAACTCACCCCGATCGACCACCTCGGCGGCGACGTCCTCTCGGTGCCCGACACCTGGTACGTCGACACCACCGGCGAGGCCGGCGAGACGTACGCGTACGCGGTGGCCGCCGTACCCGAGGTCACCGTGACCGGCCCGCTCGGCGCCCCGGTCCACGCCGCCGCACTGCTGGCGGGTGACGCCGCGCCGACCGTCGCGCTGCGGGTCGACGCCGCCGCCGAGGGCGTGCCGCTGCCCCGGCCCTGGCAGCCGATGATCGGCAGCGAGCGGCTGTCCCAACTGCTCTGCACGGACACCTCCGGCGGTCGGGAGATCGGCGCCGAACTGCTCGCCGCGCTGCGCCGCATCCGCGAGGAGGTCGGTGTGGAGTCGGTGCGCGCGCATGCGATCTTCCACGACGACCTGGCCGTCTACCGCGAGGTCGACGGCGAGCCGGTGCTCGACTTCACCGGCGTCGACCGGGTCTACGACCTGCTGCTCTCCATCGGCCTGCGACCGGTCGTGGAGATCGGTTTCCTGCCTCACGACCTGGCCAGCGACCCGGAGAAGACGGTCTTCCAGTACCGCGGCTTCATCTCCCCGCCCAAGGACTGGCAGCGCTGGGCCGACCTGGTCCGGGCGTTCGTCGCGCACCTGCTGGAGCGGTACGGCGACACGGTGCTGACCTGGGACTTCGAGGTGTGGAACGAGGCCAACCTGGAGGTGTTCTGGTCCGGCACCCGGGACGAGTGGATGCGGCTCTACGACGTCACCGCCCAGGCGGTCAAGGACGTCGACCCGCGCATTCCCGTCGGCGGGCCGTCGTCGGCCGCCGCCGGTTGGGTGGACGCGCTGCTGGAGCACGCCAACCGCTCGGGCGCGCCGGTCGACTTCGTCTCCACCCACACCTACGGCAGCCCGCCGCTGGACCTGCGCCCGACCCTGCACCGGCTGGGCTTCCCGGACGCACGGATCCTGTGGACCGAGTGGGGCGTGACGCCCACCCACTTCCACCCGGTCAACGACGGCACCTCGGCGGCGACCTTCCTGCTCAGCGGCATGCGATCGGCGGCCGGGCGGGTCGACGCGCTCTCCTACTGGGTCGCCAGCGACCACTTCGAGGAGCTGGGCCGCCCACCGCGGCTGCTGCACGGCGGCTTCGGTCTGATCACCGTTGGCGGCATCGCCAAGCCCCGCTACCACGCCCTGCGGATGCTCGCCGAACTCGGCGAGACCGAGCTGGCCGTCGAGGCGTCCGGAGACGGCGCGGACGGTCTGGTGCAGACCTGGGCCAGCCGCCGTGCCGACGGGAGCCTCGCCATCCTGGTCTGGGCGTCCACGCTCGACCAGTCCAAGCGCGACGGTGACCCGGCGTTGGCCCGGCAGATCCGGCTCGCCGTCGAGGGTGCCGCCGGCCGGACGGTGACGGTGACCAGGCTCGACCGCGAGCACGGCGATGTCACGACGCTGGCCGACCAGCTCGGGGTGACCGACTGGCCCGCCGAGCAGCAGTGGGACGCGCTGCGCGCCGCCGACGCGCTGCTCACCGAGAAGGTCGACGCCCGGGTCCGGGGCGGGGCCGCGGTGGTGGAGCTGCTGCTGCCTCAGCCGGGTGCCGTGCTGATCGAGGTCGCCGGGAGCTGAACGGTGACCTCCCCTCGGGTCCGTGCCGGTCGCGGTCAGGTGAGCGTCGACTGGGATCGGGTGCCTGACGCCGTCGGCTACCTGGTGCACCGGGCCGACGGCGACGGCCCGTACCGGGTGGTCGACCATCGCGGCGGCGACCTGCTGGCGGTGCCCGGGCCACCGTACGGGGACACCACTGTCGAGCCCGGACGGACCGTGCGGTACGCGGTCCGCCCGGTGCTCGACCCGGACCGGCCCGACGACAGCCCGCTCGGGCCGCCGACGGCGCCGGTCGCGGCCCGGGCCGACGGCGACGGCGTGGTCGAGGTGACCATCGACGCGGCCCGGGCACTCGGGCCGGTGCACCGGCCCTGGCGGGACATGATCGGCTCGGAACACCTGAGCCTGCTGCTCTGCACCGACCGGGTCGGCGGCGAGCAGATGGGCGCCGGGCTCGCCGCCGCGCTCGGCCGGGTGCACCGCGAGCTGGGCGTCGAGCGGGTCCGGGCACACGGCATCCTCGGCGACGACCTCGGCGTCTACCGCGAGGTCGACGGCGAGCCGGTGCACGACTTCGCCGGCATCGACGCGGTGCTGGACGCGCTGGCCCCGACCGGGTTGCGGCCGGTGCTGGAGCTGTCGTTCACCCCTCGGGCGCTGGCCCGCGACCCGTCCCGGGTGGTGACCGACGCCGGCGTGTCGAGTCCACCGCGCGACTGGGACCGATGGGCCAACCTGGTCGGGGACCTGGTCCGGCACCTGCGGCACCGGGTCGGCGACGCCGAACTGCGCCGCTGGGCGGTCGAGGTGTGGAACGAACCCGACCTGGACTGTTTCTGGACCGGCAGCAGGGACGACTACCTACGGATGTACGACGTGACCGCCAGGGCCGTACGGGCGGCCTGCCCCGGCCTGCCCGTCGGCGGGCCGGCGACCGCGGCGACGAAGTGGATCGAGCCGTTCCTCGATCACGTCGACGCCTCCGGCGCCCCGCTGGACTTCCTCTCCACACACGTCTACGGCAGTCCGCCGGTGGACCTGCGCCCGACGCTGGCCCGGCACGGTCGGGCCGGTACGCCACTGCTCTGGACCGAGTGGGGCCCCTCCCCCACGCACTTCGCGCCGGTCAACGACTCGGTGCTCTCGGCGGCCTTCGTGGCCACCGGAATGCAGGAGGCCGCCGGTCGGGTGGCGGCGCTGGCCTGCTGGGTGGCCAGCGACCACTTCGAGGAGCTGGGCCGACCGCCCGCACTGCTGCACGGCGGGTTCGGGCTGCTGTCGGTCGGTGGGCTGGCGAAACCCCGGTTCTGGGCGCTGTGGATGCTGGAGCGACTCGCCCCGGAGCAACTCGCCGCCCGGCTCGACGGTGACGGTGCGGGCACCCTGGTCCGGGTCTGGCCGTCGGTCGACCCGCAGACCGGACGGGTCGCGGTGGTGCTCTGGAACGGCACCCTCGACCAGGGCGTGCTCGACCACGACCGGCTGCACCGGTCGGTCCGGCTGCGCGTCGACGGGCTGGCGTACGGCGCGTACGAGCTGCGGCATCGGCGGCTCGACGAGCAGACCTCCAACCTCGCCGGCACCGCCCGGCGACTCGGCGTCGACGGGTGGCCGACCGACGAGCAGTGGGACGCACTACGGGCCGCCGACCGTCTCGCCGACACGACCCCACCGACGACACTCACCCCCGATCGCGGCTCGGTCGAGTTGTCGGTGACCCTGCCCATGCCCTCGATCTCCCTGCTGGAGCTGACCCCGCGATGACCGACACCGGACCGTGGTGGCGCGAGGCCGTCACCTACGAGGTCTACCTGCGCTCCTTCGTCGACGCCGACGGTGACGGCCTCGGTGACCTGGCCGGTGCCCGGTCCCGGTTGCCGTACCTGGCCGATCTCGGCGTCGACGCGGTCTGGCTGACCCCGTTCTATCCGAGCCCGGATCACGACGCCGGGTACGACGTGTCCGACCACCGCGAGGTCGACCCGCGGCTGGGCAGCCTCGCCGAGGTGGACGGGCTGATCGACGACGCGCACCGCCTGGGCCTGCGGGTGGTGGTCGACCTGGTGCTCAACCACGTCTCCAGCGCGCACCCCTGGTTCGTAGCGGCCCGCGCGGCCGGCCCCGGCTCGCCCGAGCGGGACCGGTTCCACGTCCGGCCCGGTCGCGGCGTGGCCGGCGAGTTGCCACCGAACGGCTGGCCGTCCATCTTCGGGGGCTCCGCGTGGGCGCCCTTCGGCGACGGCGAGTGGTACCTGCACCTGTTCGACACCGAGCAGCCCGACCTGCGCCACGAGCATCCCGAGGTGGCCGCGGACGCGGTGGCCACACTGCGGTTCTGGCTTGATCGAGGCGTGGACGGGGTGCGCTTCGACGCCGCCGGCTCGCTGACGAAGGACCCGACGTACCCCGAGCTGCCCGCCGGTTGGCGGCCCGGCGACCCGGCGCCGTACAGCGACCGCGAGGACGTGCACGAGATCTACCGCCGGTGGGCACGGCAGCTCGCCGCGTACCCGGGTGACCGGCTCGGGGTGGCCGAGACCTGGGGCGGCCCGGAGGTGATCGAGCCGTACCTGCGCCCCGACGAGTTGGGCCAGGCCTTCGCCATGGACCCGCTCTACTGGCCACTGCGACCGGAACCCTGGCGGGCGGGGGTGGACGCGCTGCTCGCCGCCACCGCCCGGCACGACCGCCTGCCGGCCTGGGTGTACGGCAGTCACGACGTGAGCCGTGCCGTGCAGCGGTGGGGCCGCGACGGCGCCCGGGCCATGGTGCTGCTGATGCTCGCGCTGCCCGGCGCGGTGTACCTCTACGCCGGTGACGAGCTGGGTCTGCCCGAGGTGGCGCTGGCCGACGACGAGATCCGCGACCCGGTGTTCCGCCGCTCCGGCGGCACCGACCGGGGGCGCGACGGTGCACGGGTGCCGCTGCCCTGGACCACGCAGCCGGTGCCCTACGGCTTCGGGCCGGACGGGTCGACGCCGTGGCTGCCGCAGCCGGCCGGCTGGGGTGACTTCGCGGTGGCCCGGCAGGTCGACGACCCGGCCTCGACGCTGGCGCTGACCCGGGCGGCGGTGTCGCTGCGTGGCACGCACTGGCGCGGTCGACCGGCACAGGTGTCCTGGTTGGAGGCACCCGCCGACTGCCTCGCCTTCCGCCGAGGCACCGACGGCCCGAGCTGCCTGGTCAACCTGGGTGACACCCCGATCGACGTTCGACCGTACGGAGATCGGGTGCTGCTCGCCAGCGCCCCGGTGGACGGGCTGATGCTGCCCGGCCGGTCGACCGCCTGGTTGTGCTGACCGGCACTCCCTACCCGTCGAGTGCTCCGTCTGGCCTGGACGCACATCCGGGCTGCTGGTCGGCGTCGATATCCAGCGGACTACCCTCGCTGGTATGTCCGAACGGACCATGCTGCACATCCTGCAGGGCAACTGCCATTCCCCCATCGCTGCGCTCGCACGCACCGAGCCTGACGGACGCCTCGGCCTACGGGCACGGGTGATCAGCCTCGACGGCAAGACCGTGCTCGACGTGCACGAGTGGGCGGCGGATCCGATCACCCTCGGGACGTCCGTCGCGGCGGCCCTGCTCCGGCAGGGCGCCCGTGACCTGCTCAACCTGCCAGCTCGCTGATCCAGCGTTCCATGTGCTGCGCCTACGAGCGCCCGGCCGGGGCGAACGGGTTGGGAATCGAGTCGAGCAGCAGCTTCGTGTAGTCGTCCTGCGCGGCCCCGATCACCTCCCGGGTCGGGCCGCGCTCCACCAGCACCCCCTGGTTGAGCACCAGCACCTCGTCGGCGAGCAGCCGGGCGCTGAGCAGGTCGTGGGTGATGTAGAGCATCGCGAGCCGCCGGGTGCGGACCAGCTCGCCGAGCAGTTCCAGGATCTCGGCGCGGATCGACACGTCCAGCATCGAGATCGGCTCGTCGGCGATGAGCACCTGCGGGTCGGGGGCGAGCGCCCTGGCGGTCACCACCCGCTGGCGCTGGCCACCGGAGAGCTGGTGTGGCAGTTTGTCGAGGAACTGCCCGGCCGGGGCGAGCCCCACGCTCTCCAGCAGCTGCGCCGAACGTTCCCGGATCGCGGCACCGCGGAGCCCGGCGAAGTTGACCAGTGGACGGGACAGGGCGTACGCCACCGTCCGGGTCGGATTGAGGGCGCTGAACGGGTCCTGGAAGACCATCTGCACGTGTCGGCGGTAGCCGACCAGGGCGCGGCCGCGCAGTCGGTCCACCCGTACCGTCGGGCCCTTTTCGCCGTCGAAGCGCACCTCGCCCGTGCTGGGGCGCTCGACGCCGGTGATCAGGCGGGCGATCGTCGACTTGCCGCTGCCGCTCTGGCCCACCAGGGCGGTGACCCGGCCCGGGTGCAGGGTGAACGAGACGTCCCGAACGGCCTCGACCGTGTTGGTACGCAGCCCACGCCGGCTGGTGTAGCGCTTGGTGACGCCGTCGACGGAGAGGACGGCCTCGTCGGGGGTGCCGGTCGGGTCGGTCAGGGCGCCGGTGGCCGGGAAGTGGCTGCCGATCGTGGCGGCGGCGTCCGCCGCGCCGAGGCGTACGACCGGCAGGCGGTCCTGCTGGGCGACCAGGCAGCGGACCAGCCCGTCGTGCTCGGGCAGCAACTCGGGGTGCACCTGCCGACAGGCGTCCTCGGCATGCGGGCAGCGCGGGGTGAACAGGCAGCCCGACTGCGGCCGGGACAGGTCCGGCGGCCGGCCCGGGATGTAGGTGACCTGCACGTCGGGCAGGCGTGGGTCGGCGTACGAGCCGAGCAACCCTCGGCTGTAGGGGTGGCGCGGCTCGTGCAGCATGCTGGCCGCCGAACGGTTCTCGACGATCTCGCCGCCGTACATCACCATCACCCGGTCGGCCATCTCCAGCACCGTACCCAGGTCGTGGCTGATGAACAGCACCGCGAAGCCCAGCTCGCGGCGTAGCTCGGCCAGTCGGGTGAGGATGCTGCGTTGCACGACCACGTCCAGCCCGGTGGTCGGCTCGTCCAGCACCACCAGCTTGGGGCGCAGGGCCAGCGCGAGGGCCAGCGCGACCCGCTGTTTCATCCCGCCGGAGAGTTCGTGCGGGTACGCCCTGAGCACCTGGGGGTCCAGCGAGACCAGTTCGAGCAGTTCGGTGGCCCGCGCGGTGACGTCACCGGGGATCTTGTGAGCGGCGAAGGTGTCGGCGAACTGCGCCTGCACCCGGATCACCGGGTTGAGCGAGTTCATGCTGCTCTGGAAGACCGTGGACAGGTTCGTCCAGCGCAGGCGACGAAGCTCGTCCTCGCTGGCGCTGGTCAGCTCGACGCCGTCGAAGGTGACCCGGCCGCCGCTGATCCTGGCCGGCGGGGACAGCAGCCGCAGGATCGCGTTGCCGAGCGTGGACTTGCCGCAGCCGGACTCTCCCAGCAGCCCGACGAACTCGCCCTCGCCGATGTCGAACGAGACGTTGTGGACGGCGCGGTTGGCCGGCAGGTCGCGCGGCGTGTAGGTGACGGAGAGGTTCTCCACCTGGAGCAGGGCCATCTCATTCCTCCCGGAGGTGGGGGTTGCTCAGCGCGTCGATGCCGAAGTTGATCAGAGTGAACGAGGTGATCAGCAGCGAGAGCGCCAGGCCGGGGGCGATCAGCCAGGCCCACTGCCCGGTGAGCAGGGCGCCTCCGAGGCTGGCCTGGTTGAGCATGGTGCCCCAGCTGACCGTCTGTGGGTCGCCGAGGCCGAGGAACGCCAGGCCCGCCTCGCCACCGATCGCGCCGAGCGCCGCGCCCATGAAGCCGACCACGATCAGCGAGGTCATGTTGGGCACGATCTCCCGGGCGATGATCCGGGCGGTGCCGTCGCCGGCGAACCGGGCGGCCGTGATGTAGTCCCGGGTACGCAGCGTGATGATCTGTGACCGCTTGATCCGGGCGCCGTACGCCCAGCCGGTCACGCTGATCACGGCGATGATCAGCCACAGCCCACGGACCGGCGCGTACGCGGCCAGCGTCACCATCAGCGGCAGTGCCGGCACCACCAGACCGAGGTTGATCAGGAAGGAGAGCACCTCGTCGAGCCAGCCCTGCAGGTAGCCGGCGGTCAGCCCGATGACCAGCCCGATCAGGGTGGAGAGCAGCCCGGCCGCGATCCCGACGATCAACGAGGTACGGGCACCCACGACCAGTTG
Source organism: Micromonospora vulcania (assembly GCF_042658605.1). Classification (NCBI taxonomy): domain Bacteria; kingdom Bacillati; phylum Actinomycetota; class Actinomycetes; order Micromonosporales; family Micromonosporaceae; genus Micromonospora; species Micromonospora vulcania. The sequence continues at coordinate 27,849 of NZ_JBHSQS010000025.1, forward strand.
CGAGAAGACGTCCTCGCCCTGCGCCGTGGTGCCGAGCCAGTGCGCACCGGTCGGGCCGAGCGAGGTCGGGAAGTCGTCGGCCCGCGGGTCGGCCGGCGCGATCAGCGGTGCGAACAGCGCGACCAGCACGAAGGCGCCCAACATCAGCAGCCCGGTGCGGCACTTGCCGTTGCGCCACAGGATGACGAACCAGCCGGGGAGCCGGCTGCGCCGGGCCAACTCGGCGGCGGTGGCCTGCACGCCCTCGGTGTCGGTGCCCGGGGCCGGTACGGCGGGAGCGGGTGTGCTCATGACAGCTCCTCGGTCCGCTCGGTCATGCCGTCTCCGCCTTTCGCACCCGGGGGTCGAGGAACCCGTAGAGCAGGTCCGCGAGGAAGTTCGCGACCAGCACGCCGACCGTGGTGAACAGGAAGATCGCCTGCGTCAGCGGATAGTCCCGGCTGGACACCGACTCCAGTAGCAGCCGGCCCATGCCCGGATAGTTGAAGACGGTCTCCACGAGCACGGTGCCGCCCAGGACGCTGCCCAGCGCGATGGCGAAGCCGGTGACGTTGGGCAGGATCGCGATCCGCGCGCCGTAGGTGAGCGCGATGCGCCGTCGGGGCAGGCCGCGGGCCACGGCGAGCCGCGCGTGGTCCTCGCCGAGGCTCTGCACCATGTTGTTGCGCATTCCGATGATCCAGCCGATCGGGCCGGTGATCAGCAGCGCGACGGCGGGCAGCACGCTGTGTTGGAACGCGTCGGAGATGAAGATCCAGCTCCAACCGGGACTGCTGCCGCCGCCGTAGCCGCCGCGCTCGGGGAACCAGCGCAGGGTGATCGCGAAGACGTAGATGAGCAGCAGGGCGAGCCAGAAGAACGGCAGCGTGCCGAGGAACGTCGAGCCGAGGGTGATCACCGAGTCGACCCGGCTGTTGCGCCGGTACGCGGCCCAGGTGCCCAGCAGCGTACCGACGATGAACGAGATGATCTGGGTGACCCCGACCAGGATCACCGTCCACGGCAGGGCCTGCCCGATCATGTGGGTGACGCTGTAGGGGAAGTAGGTGTACGACACCCCGAAGTCGCCGTGCACGACCGCGCCGAGGTACCGCACGTACTGCTCGAAGAGGTTGCCGTCCGGGGTGCCGAGCATGGTCCGGATGGCTTGCAGCTGGGCCGGGTCGATGCTCTCGCTCTGCCCGGCCAGCCGCGACACGATCGCCTCGGCCGGGTCGCCGGGTTGCAGTCGGGGAATGAGGAAGTTGAGTGTGACGGCGGCCCACAGGGTGCCGATGAAGAACAGGAAGCGTCTGGCGACGTAGGCCACCGGGGCCCTCCCTTCGGGATGACGGGCCGGCCGGCGTGCGCGGGCACACCGGCCGGCCAGCGGCTACTTGGCGGGGGTCCCGGCGGGCTGCAGGTGCGTGACGATGAGCAGGTTGTCGCTGGGCCCGGCGTACGGGTCCTGCTCGTTCGGCCAGCCGGTCGCCTTCGCGGTGCGGTACTGGAACCACTTCGCCCCGTACCAGAGCGGGATCACCGGCACCTGGTCCACCATCACCTTGGTCAGGTCGGCGACGGCGGCCTTCTGCGCCGACTCGTCGGTGGCGGTGCGCAGGGTGGCGATCAACTGGTCGGTGTGCGGGTCGTTCCAGCGTACGAAGTTGCTGACGGCCTTCTTGCCGATCGGCGCGGACTGGTCGCTGGCCAGCGGCTCCTGGAAGTTGCGGAACATGTTGCAGGAGCCGCCGTGCACACCGAGCACCGCGTCGTAGTTGCCGATCGCCCGGTCGTTCTCGTACGCCTCGGGGGTCGGCGTCTCGGCCCGGACGGTGAAGCCGAGCGCGTTGAGGTTGGCCACGATGATCCGCTGCGCCTGCACCCAGTCGGTCCAGGAGCCGGGCACCCGGAAGCTGAAGGCGATCGGCTTGCCGTCCTTGCCCACGCGCTTGCCGGCGCCGTTCTTCGGGTAGCCGGCGGCGGTCAGGTCGGCGTCGGCCTTGGCCGGGTCGTAGCCGGCGACGCCCTGGTTGGGCAGGTCCTTGGGCAGCCACTCGGCCTGCCCGGGCACCACCAGACCGGTCTGGCTGGCCGGCTTGACGTAGCCGAGCTGTGCCTTGTCGACGATCTCCTGCCGGTTGAACGCGGGCACCAGCGCCTTGCGGAAGGCGGTGTCGTTGAAGGGGGCCTTGGTCAGGTTCAGGTAGACGCTGATCGAGCCGCCGGAGGGGTACCAGTACTTGTTGTTCGCCGGGTCCCGGTCGACGTACGCCTTCTTGATGTCCGGTACGAACATGGCGTTGGTGTCGTACTCACCGCGGCTGAGCTTGAGCTGGTCGATCTGGCCGCCCCCGTCGGCCTTGTGGAACCGTAGCTCGTCGACCTTGACCTTGTCGGCCTGCCAGTAGCTGGCGTTGCGGCCGAGGGTGAGCTGCTGCGGATTGAAGGCCTTGACGGTGAACGGGCCGGTGCCGACCGGCTTCTCGGCGTTGGTGTAGGTCACCGGGTCGGCCACGGTGGACCAGACGTGCTTCGGCACGATCTTGATCTCGCCGAACAGCGTGAACGCCGCCGCACCGGGCTGGGTGAACCGCATCGTCACGGTCTTCGGGTCGGTCGTCTCGACCGCGCTGAGGTACCGCCAGATGCCCTTGACGTCCAGCGCCTTGTGCTGCTTGAGCATGTCGTAGGTGAAGGTGACGTCCTCGGCGGTGAACGGCTTGCCGTCGTTCCACGTCACCCCGTCGCGCAGCTTCCAGACCAGCGTCTGCGGGTCCGTCCAGGTCCACTGTGTGGCCAGCCAGGGCTTGGCCTGGCAGCCGTAGCTGTCGTAGGCGACCAACTGCTCGAAGAGGTATTCGGTGGCGCCGAGGCGGGTGGCGTCCAGGTATGGGTTGTAGTTGGCCTGTGGATTGCTCCCACCGCCGAAGTCGCCGTAGTCGAGGAACGCGATGCGCCCCTCGGTGCCGGGACCGGATGCGGACTCGGTACCGGTGCAACCGGTTACGGTCAGCGTCAGCGCCGCCACGATCGCGGCAGTCCGGACGAACATGGATCTCTTCACTTGCCGGTACCTCCAGGGGTGGTGGCCGTCGGGCAGCCACAACTGCGGCGCACGACGACCTCGGTGGGGAGGACGATGCCCTCCGGCGCGGGGGCGCCGGGTTCGCCAGCGGCGTGCAGGATCAGTCGGGCGGCCTCGGCCGCCAACTCCCGCACCGGCTGGCGGACGGTGGTGAGTGGAGGAGAGACGAGCGCGGCCATGGGCGCGTCGTCGAATCCGGTGATGACCAGGTCCTGCGGCACCCGCAGGCCACGACCGAGAGCACCGACGAGGGCACCGAGGGCGATCTCGTCGTTCGCACAGACGATGGCGTCCGGGGGCTGCCGGTCGTGCAGCAACTGGTCTGCGGCGAGCACGCCGTCGGGCTGCTGCATGCTGACCCGGATCGGCTCGGTGGGCGGGGTGAGCCCCAGCTCCCGGTGGGCGGCCAGGAAGCCGGCCCATCGTTGGCTGACGTCGGGTGATCCCTCCGGGGTGCCCACGAACACCAGGTCACGCAGGCCGTGCTCGGCGAGCAGGTGCCCGGTCAGCCGGCTCATGGCGTCGGCGTTGTCCACGCCGACCGAGGGCACCGCGTCGCCGCCCGGGCCGGCCAGGACGACCACCGGGACCAGGTCGGCGAGCGTGCGCAGCGCCGACTCCGAGATGGTGCCGCCCATCACGGCGATGCCGTCGACCCGCCGTGCCATCTCCAGCACCTGGGCGTCGGAGTCCTCCCGCAGGTGGGTGCAGAGGATGTGCACGCTGGCCCGGGCGGGCACCGCCTCGGACTCGAAGCCCTGGATGAGTTCGCTGAAGTAGGGGCCGGAGAGGCCCGGAAAGACCAGGCCGAGCGCGCCGTGTCGGCGGGCGGCCAGCGCCCGGCCCAGATGGTCGGGTTGGTAGCCGTGCAGCTCGATCGCGTCGAGGACCCGTTGCCGCAGCTCAGGCGACACCTGGCCGGTGCCGTTGGAGACCCGGGAGACGGTGGCGACGGACACGCCGGCCAGGCGGGCGATCTCCCGAACCGTGATCCGACTGTTGCCCATGGCCCCCTCGATCCGTAACGTGCGGTTAACAGAAACCGGTTTCAGGCACCATAAGCAGCCTCGTGGCAGATCACAAGAGGTGGCCCGAGATGCGCCCGAGAGGATGAGACAGGTCATATGTCCGAAGTGTTGCTCCAGAACCGCAGGATCGTCGTCGACGGTCGCCCCCGACTGCTGCTCGCCGGAGAAGTGCACTACTTCCGGCTGGCCAGGGCCGACTGGGCCGACCGGCTCGACCGGCTACGCGAGTGCGGCGCCGACACGGTGGCCACGTACGTGCCCTGGCTCTGGCACGAGTTGCCGGACGGCACGGTCGACCTCACGGGGCGTACCCATGAGCAGCGGGACCTGGCCGGCTTCCTCGACCTGGCCCACGAACGTGGCCTGCACGCGGTGGTCCGCCCCGGGCCGTTCATCATGGCCGAGGTCAAGAACGAGGGCATCCCCTACCGGGTGTACGACGAGCACCCCCACCTGCTGCCGTCCACCTGGGATGGCGCGCCGATCGCGACCCGCACCGTCGACTACCTCGCCCCGGAGTTCCTCGCCGCCGCCGACGGGTGGTACGCCGAGGTCATGCCGGTGATCGCCGAGCGGCTGGCCGGTCGCGGTGGCCCGGTGATCGCGGTGCAGCTGGACAACGAGATCGGCATGCTCTCCTGGGTTACCAACTCCCCCGACCTCACCGACCTGCTCTGCGAGGACCTGCGCCGGTGGGCCGTCGACCGGTACGGCAAGGACGCCGCCGCCGAGCGGATCGGCGCCGACCCGGGCGACCCGGCGGCCTGGGCGGCGGCGCTGCGCACCCCGGCCGAGGCGCGGTCCCTGTCCGTGCACGACGACCTGGGCCGGTACATGCGCGACCGGTACCGCCGCTACGTGGCCGAGCTGCGCGCCAGCGCCGAGCGGCACGGCGTACGCGGGGTGCCGTTCCTGATCAACGTGCACGGCACCGGCGGTGGTCGCGGGCAGAGCTTCCCGATCGGCATCAGTCAGCTCTTCGAGTCCTACCGTGGGCTGCCGCAGGTGACCTCCGGCTCGGACTACTACCTGGGCGACCTCACCGTCACGAACGTCGCGGACCTGTACGTGGGCAACGCGTTCCTGGCCGCCGTGCACGACGCCGACCAGCCCCTGACCTCGCTGGAGTTCGAGGCGGGCAACGGCGACTACGGCGAGGACCTGTCGACGCTCTACCCACCGGAGGCGGTCGAGCTGAAGACCCGGCTCTGCGTGGCGCAGGGCAACCGGCTGCTCAACCTCTACCTGTTCGCCGGTGGCCACAACCCGCCACTGGCCGAGCCGGTGGGCGACGGCAACGACCGGATCGCGTTCACCGGCGAGCGACACGGCTTCGCCGCGCCGGTCGGCCCGGAGGGGCGACTCAACCCGACCTTCGACGCCGCGAAGCGGGCGCTGCACGCCGTACGCGGCGTCGCCGACCTGCTGGCCGACTCGGACGAGGAGGACGACGGGCTGGCGCTCGGCTTCGTCCCCGACCACTACCTCACCGAGTACCACCACCCGGCCTCGTCGTCCCGCGCCGAGCAGGTCGCCGACCTGGAACGGTTCCGGGGCATGGGGCCGCGTGACGTGCTCGCGCGGGCGCTGCTGCTGGCCGGCTACTCGTTCCCGGCCGTGGACCTGCAGTCGGCCGGCCCCACCAGTGGGGTGATCGCCCTGGCCAGCGCCACCACGCTGGGGCGCGACGTCCAGCAACGACTCGTCGACCATCTGCACGGCGGCGGCGGACTACTGCTGCACGGAGTGCTGCCCGAACGTGACCACGACGGCACACCCTGCACGCTGCTCGCCGACGCGCTGGGGCTGAGCGTCACCGGACGGGTCGAGGGCGGCCCGCACTACTTCCCGTCGGTGATCGGGCACGGGTGGGCGGCCGGCCGACCCGAGGTGCGGGTCGGCTACGCCCAGCACCTCGCCGGCACGAACGCCCGGCCGATCCTCACCGAGATCGGCTCGAACGAGCCGTGTGCCGTGGAGGTCACCTGCGGTGCCGGCCGGGCCGTGGTGGTCGCCGCCGACGTGCCGTGCGACCTCGCGTTCTGGCGCGGCGCCCTGGACCGGCTGGGCGTACGCCCCCGACTCGACCCGCGGGCCGACGGGCCCGGCCTGGTGCTGACCTCCACCGTCGACCGGACCGGGCAGCGGCTGCTGCACCTGGTCAACGTGGCGCCGTCGGCGGTGACGGTCACGCTGAGTTGGCACGGCACCCCGGTACTCGACGGCCGAGCGATCCGGGTGCCCGCCCGAACCGGCCTGATCCTGCCCTACGGCATCCGGGTCGGCGACGCGACGCTGGTGGAGACGACCTGCGAGGTGGCCTGGACCGACGGCGACTCGATCGGCGTACGCCCCACTCAGGGCGACGACGTGGTGGTGCTGGCCACCGAGCGGCCGGTCACCACCAGCCGGGGCACGGTGACCACCGCCGACGGCCGGGTCACCGTACGCCTGCCGGCCGGCCCGGCCGACGACCCGGTCCGGATCACTCTGGGCTGACCGCGCCGGGCGGCGGGGCTGACGACGGGGGCCGGCCGGTGTGCAGGGTGTGGGGGCACCCTGCACACCGGCCGGTGTCAGCTCAGCCCGCCGCGCAGGTCGGGCTCAGGCTGCCGGCGGTGCCGTTGGCCTGGAACCCGAACTCGGTGGACTGACCCGCGCCGACCCGGCCGTTGTAGGCCACGTTCGTCCACCGCGTGGTGCCGGTGTCAGCACTGCGGCTGGCGTTCCAGGCGTTGGTGACCGTCGCGCCGGACGGCAACGCGATCGTCACCGTCCAGGAGGTGATGGCCGAGGAACCGGCCGTCACCCGCACGGTAGCCACGAAGCCGCCGGTCCACTGGTTCACCGACACAGCGGCGGTGCAGGCACCCGGGCCCGGAGGCGGCGGGGTGGTGGTGGGCGGCGGCGTGGTGGTGGGCGGGGTGGTTCCGTTGTTGAGCGCGGCGAGCACCGCATCGTACGCCGGCTTCTTGGCACCGCCGCTGGTGAACAGCAGCGGGGTCTGCGAGGCCCGCCACGAGTCGCTGTCCCGGATGCCCCACACGGTCACCCCGTTGCACCGGGCCACGGCGAGGCAGTCCTCCACCACGCTGCGGTAGGTGGCCGCCGACGCGCCCTCGATGTCCAGCTCGGTGATCTGCACGTCGACCCCGAGCGCCGCGAAGCTGGACAGCGTGGTGCGGTAGTTGCCCGGGTACGGCGATCCGCTGTTGAAGTGCGACTGGAACCCCACACAGTCGATCGGCACGCCGCGCTGCTTGAAGTCGCGCACCATCGCGTACACGGCCTGGGTCTTCGCGTGCGACCAATCGTCGGTGTTGTAGTCGTTGTAGCAGAGCTTCACCGTCGCGTCGGCGGCCCGGGCGGCCCGGAACGCGGCCTCGATCCAGTCGTTGCCGGTGCGCTGGAGGTTGGAATCGCGGCGGGCGCCGGAGCCGCCGTCGGCGAACGCCTCGTTCACCACGTCCCAGGTCACGACCTGACCCCGGAAGTGCGTCGCCACCTGGGTGACGTGGTTGAGCATCGCCTGACGCAGCGTGCTCCCGCTCAGGTTCTGCATCCAGCCGGGCTGCTGGGAGTGCCAGGCCAGGGTGTGACCGCGCACGCTCATCCCGCGACTGCGGGCGTGGTTGACGATCTGGTCCGCCGCGCCGTAGCTGAACTGGCCCTGCTGCGGCTCGGTGGCGTCGATCTTCATCTCGTTCTCGGGGGTCACCGAGTTGAACTCGCGGTTCAGGATCGTGACGTAGGTGTTGTCGCTCAGTTTGTTGGCGGCCACGGCGGTGCCGAAGTATCGGCCCTTCTCGGCGGCGGACGCGCCGAGCGTGGTGCCGGCGGCGGCCGGCCCCGCCAGGAGGATCGCCGCGCCGACGGCGAGGCTGCCCGCCCCGACCAGTGCGAGAGCGGCTCTCCATGCCGCCTTCCACGTCGCTCTACTCATCGTGCAACTCCAGTTCTGGGTGGTGGTGGGATCGGGGACGTTCAGGCGATCGAGCAGGCGACGCCGTTCAACGCGAACGACGAGGGCCTGCCGGCGCCGCCCTCGTGGGTGGCCTGGAAGCCGATGCTGACCGAGGCGTTCGGCGCGATGGTGGCGTTGTACGAGACGTTGCTCGCGGTCACCGCGCCGCTCGCCGGCGCGTACTGCGCGTTCCAGCCGGTGGTGATGCGCTGGCCGGCGGGCAGTGCGAAGGTCAGCGCCCACCCGGTCACCGGGGCGGCGCCGGTGTTGGTGATGGTGATGCTCGCGGTGAGGCCGGTGTTCCAGGCGTTGACCGCGTAACCGACCCGGCAAGCACCCGTCGTCGGCGGTGGCGTGCTCGGCGGTGGCGTGCTCGGCGGCGGGCTGGTCGGCGGCGTGACGCCGTCCAGCGCGAAGAAACGGATCACCTGCGCCGCGTCGACCGGCAGGTTGTGCGAGACGCCCTGCATGCTGATCGCCTCGACCGGGGCCGTGCCGCCGCTGCCGCCGTACCGGGTGCGGGTGTAACCGGACTGCGGCGAGTCGGTGTACGTCGGCGTCTGGCTCAACCCGTGCACGTTGGTCCACTGCTTGACCTGCTCGCCGAAGTTCGGGTAGCGCAGCGTCTCATCGTTGGTGCCGTGCCAGATCTGCATCCGTGGCCGTCGAGCGGTGTAGCCGGGGTACGCCTCGCGGACCAGGTCCCCCCACTGCTGCGGGGTCCTGATGACCTGGCCGTTGGCGCACTGGCTGTTCCACTCGGAGGTGCCCCCGGTGGCGAAGCAGCCGAACGGCACGCCGGCGAACGACGCACCCGCTGCGAACACGTCCGGGTAGTCGCCGAGCAGGACGTTCGTCATCATGGCCCCGGACGAGGTGCCGGTGACGAAGATGCGTTCCGGGTCGACGGCGTACCGCTGGCGCACGTGGTCGACCATCGCCAGGAGCCCGACCGGGTCACTGCCGCCGCCCCGGCGCAGCGCCTGGGGCGAGGACACGTCCCAGCACAGGCTGCTACGGGTGACCGACGGGTAGATCACGATGAACCCGTACCGGTCCGCGAGCGCGGCGTACTGCGTGCCGGAGTGGTACGCCGGGCCCGAGCCGGTGCAGTAGTGCAGGGCGAGCAGGACCGCCGGCCGGGTCGCCAGCCGGTCCGGGACGTACAGGTGCATCCGAAGGTTGGTGGGGTTGGCGCCGAAGCCGGTCACCTCGGTCAGCGTCGCCGCCGAGGCCGGCACGGCGAACGTCAACGCGGCGGCGGCCAGCGTCATGGTCGCCGTGAGGGCGCCAAGCATTGCTGTCTTGAGTCTCATCGTCTGCGAATCCTCGGGAGAGTTGGCGCATGGAAGGGGAGTAGATCGAGGACTGCCCTTCGCCCGACCCTGACCGCGGCTCGCGTGACTGCCAGCTTTAATCGAGGACGCTCGATTGTCAATACTTCCGGAAGACCGATGAGAGTTGAGATGCCGCTGCGGGCGTTCTACCTCGGCATGGATGGCGAACGGCGCACCCTGGCCCGCTGAACGCCGACAACAGGAGCACCATCCACGGCAGATGTTCCGGAACAGTTCCGGATCGGCGACCCGGCCATGCCGCACCGCCAGAGCACCGCGAATCGTGGAAGGAGGCTGCCCCCGGAGGGGCCATCACCTGCCAAGACCTTCAAGGGGTACGGCGGTCAACGAGCCGGATAGATCCGACTGACCGTCTCGGCGACGCAGACCGGCTTGCCACCGCCGTCGCTCTCCACGGTGATCGAGGCGACCATCTGCACCCCACCCTGCACCGGGGACACCTCGGCGATGGTGGCGGTGGCCCGTACGGAGGCGCCGACCCGGACCGGGGCGGGAAACCGTACCCGGTTCAGGCCGTAGTTGACGCCCATCGCCACCCCCTGCACCCGGTAGAGCTGGCTGGCCAGCGACGGCAGCAGCGACAGGGTCAGGTAGCCGTGCGCGATGGTGCCACCGAACGGTCCGCTCGCGGCGCGTACCGGGTCGAGGTGGATCCACTGGTGATCGTCGGTGGCGTCGGCGAAGAGGTCGACGCGGCTCTGCTCGATCCGTTGCCAGGGGCCGGGACCGAGGGTCTCGCCGACCGCGGCGGCCAGTTCGTCGACGGAGGTGAAGACTCGCATGCGGATGCCCCTTAGCTAGAAGGCGTTGACGCCGGTGAGCGCGCGTCCGATGAGGAGTTGCTGGATCTGGCTGGTGCCCTCGTAGAGGGTGGCGACCCGGGCGTCACGCAGGTACTTGCCGACCGGGTACTCGTCGATGTAGCCGTACCCCCCGAAGACCTGGACCGCGTTGTTGGCCGCGCGGACGGCGGCCTCGCTGGCGAAGAGCTTCGCGATCGAGGCCTCGGTGGCGAACGGCTGGCCACGGTCGATCAGATCGGCCACCTGCCACACCAGCAGCCGTGCCGCCGCGGTGTCCACCGCGATGCCGGCGAGCAGTTGCTGGACGAGCTGGTGGTTGGCGATGGGTTTACCGAACTGGGTCCGCTGGCCGGCGTAGCCGACCGCGGCGTCCAGGCAGCCCTGGGCGATGCCGACGCAGCCCGCGGCGACGGACATCCGGCCCTTGGCCAGAGTGGCCAGCGCGAGGCGGAAACCACCACCCTCGGCACCGAGGCGGGCGGCGTCGGGCACCCGTACCTCGTCGAAGCGCAACTCCCCGGTGGCCTGCCCGCGCAGGCCGAGCTTGCCGTGGATCTCCCGCCGGGTCAGCCCCGGGCTCGCCGTGGGCACCAGGAACGCGGAGATGCCCCGGTGCCCGGGGCCACCGGTGCGGGCGAAGACCAGCGCGACGTCAGCGGTGGTGCCGTTGGTGATGAACATCTTCGTGCCGGTGAGCAGCCAGTCGTCACCGTCGCGGACGGCGCGGGTGGTCAGGGCTGCCGCGTCCGAGCCGCTGTCCGGCTCGGTGAGCGCGAAGCAACCGAGCGCGGCGCCGGAGCAGAGCCGGGGCAACCACTCGGCCCGCTGCGCGGCCGACCCGTGCGCGGCGATCGACTTCGCGACCAGACCGAGCGAGACCGAGACGATGCCACGCACGGCCGAGTCGCCCCGGCCAAGCTCCTCCAGGACCAGGCAGTACGCCACATGGTCGCCGCCGGAACCGCCGTCGGACTCGTCGATGGTCAGCCCCAGAAAGCCCAGGTCGCCGAGCATCCCGACGATGGCCGGGTCGACCGACTCGCGCCGATCCCAGGCCGCCGCGTGCGGCACCAACTCCCGGTTGGCGAAATCGGCAGCGAGCTGACGGACCGCGGTCTGCTCCTCGGAGAGGGTGAGCTCCATGGCGAATAAACTAGCGGTGATAGTTAAAGTCGTCCAGACCGGACGATCAGCGGTCCGAGGCCAGACCGGCGTGCCGCTCGGCGGCGAACGCACGGGCCAACTCGGTACGCGAACGGATGCCGAGCCGGTGAAAGACGTTGCGCAGGTGGTGGTCGACCGTACGGGTGGAGAGGAACATCCGCGCGGCGATCTCCCGGTTGGTGGCCCCCTCCGCGACCAGTTGGGCGATCCGCAGTTGCTGGCCGGTCAGCAGCCGTGCCGCGGGCAGGTCGGGCGGGCCGACCGACTCACCGGCCGCGCGCAGCTCGGCGGTCGCCTGCTCGGCCCAGCAGCTCGCCCCGAGCAGGATGAACGTCTCGCGGGCCTGGTGCAGGTGTCCACGGGCGTCCCGTGGACGCCGACTGCGGCGCAGCTCCTGACCGAAGAGCAGCTCGGTACGGGCCCGCTCGAACGTGCCGGCCTCCGTCGGGTGCAGGCGCAGCGCCGTCTCGAACTCGCGCTCGGCCTCGCCGCTACCCCGTGACGCGAGCAGGGCGTGACACCGGGCGGAGAGGGCCCGGCGCAGCGGGCTCGCGGTGCTGCTGGCCCAGCGGTCGAAGACGGCGAGCGCGGCGGTCGCCACCGGCCGGTGCGGCAGGTCGGCGGCGGCCGCCTCCACCAGGTACGGGGTGGCCATCACCTGGACGAGGACCTGCCCCCGCCCGGTGCCGAGTCGGGCCAGGGACGCCAGCCGGGCCGCCGCCTCGGCGTGCCGGCCGTCGACCAGGTCGAGCACCGCCAGCGCCCACCCGGCGAGCGCGTGCGGCCGGCTGCCCGGCGTCGGCGCCTCGCCGATCTCCCGGATCCGCCGCAGGCTGGTCTCCCGGTCGGCCCGGATGGCGGCCAGTACCGCGAGCATGCCCAGGTGGACGTTGGCGCAGTTGACCTGGCCGGCGGCGCGGGCGACCCGCAGCCCGTCCCGGGACGTCTCGGCCGCCGCCTCGTGCCGACCCAGCCAGTACTCCGCGACGGCCCGCAGCTCCAGCGCCCGGGACAGCATGGACAGCTCGCCCCGCTCCCGGGCCAGCACGGCGGCGCGCTCGGCGAGCCGGTGCGCCGCACCGTCCACGGCCACCACCAGGCCGGCCGCCGCCGCGCAGGTGAGCGCGGTCGGGGTGAGCGCGGGCCCGGTCAAACGGCCACCCAGCACGACGGCTCGGCGCAGTGCCGGCCCGGCCCGCTCGTGGTCGCCCCGCAGGGTCGCCGCGACTCCGGCGACCAGGGAACTCATCAGCTCGACGGCCGGTGGGTCGTTCGGGCGTCGCAGGGCCGTCGCCCGGCGCCCGACCTCGGCGTACCGGTACTGGTCGCCGGCGAAGCAGACGGCCTCGCCGGCCCGCACCAGCGCGGTCAGCGCGAGCGCGCGGTCGGTCCCGGCCACCGCGCCGGCGGCGGTCAGCAACGTGGCGGACGCCGCCGAGGCGGCGTCGCAGCGCAGCTCCAGCTCGCCGCGCAGCAGGTCGGCGTGCCCGGTGACGGTCGGATCCGTGCAGACCGCGCGCAGACGGCCGAGCAGCAACCGGACCTGGGCCGGTTGGCCGGCGGCCCAGGCGTACCGGGCGGCGGCCAGCAGGCGGGCGGCAGCACGGGTCGGTTGGTCGCTGAGTTCGGCGGCCCGACGTAGCGCCGCCGAGGCGGTGGCCCAGCCACCCTGCCCACCGGCCGCCGCCCGTTCCAGCTCGACGGCCAGCGCCGGGTTGGTGCCCGTCTGCGCGGCGGCGAGGTGCATCGCCCGGCGCAGCCGCTGCCCGTCGGCGTCGAGCGCGCCGGCGAGCAGCCGGTGCGCCGCGCGGCGCTCCGCCAGCGGCGCGGTGGCCGCGACCATCGCGCGGGCCAGCGGCTGGGGGAACGTGACGCCGCGTGGGCCGACGCGGACCAGACCGGCGACCTCCGCCGGGGCCAGCGCCTCGACCGCGGTGCCGGCGGCCCCCGCCGCCCGGATCAGAGTGGCCGGCTCCCCGTCCTCGTCGAGTGCCGCGAGCAGCAGCATCCGTCGGGTGTCGGACGGCAGTCGGTCCAGCCGGGCCCGGTAGGCGCGACCCAGCGCGCCGTCGGCCGGCGGCGCGCCGGGCAGCGGCTCCTCCCCCCTGCACTGCCCGGGGCTGAGCACGTCGGCGAGGTCCACCAGTGCCTGTGGGTTGCCGCCACCGACCGCGGCGAGCGCGGCCGCGACCGGCGCGCAGGGCCACTCGGGCAGTCGGTCGGCGAGGACGGCGACGCTCTCCCGCTCGTTCAACAGCCCGAGCCGGTGCGCCGCAACCCCGTCGATCGTGGCCGTGACGTCGGCGGTGAGCAGGACGGCGACCGGCAGGTGCCGCAGTCGGCGGGCCACGAAGGCCAGCACCTGCGCGGTCGGTGGGTCGCCCCGGTCGACGTCGTCCATGGTGACCAGCAGCGGGCGGTCCCGGGCGGCGGCGGCGAGCAGCCCGAGGACGGCCATCGACAGCGCCAGGCGGCGGTCGGCCGGGCAACCCTCGCCGGCCAGGGCCAGTCGCAGCAGGTGCCGCTGCGCCTCCGGCAGGACGCCGGCCCGGTCGAGCACCGGATCGAGCAGCCGCTGCAGGCCGGCGTACGGCAGCGCCGCCTCCTCGGCCAGCCCGGTGCCGGCGAGCACAGTGCAGCCCTCGGCGGCGTAGCGGTGGGCGTAGCCGATCAACGCGCTGCGGCCCGATCCCGGCTCGCCGTGCAGCACCAGGGCGCCGCCGCCGTCGGGCACGCCGGCCAACAGGTTCCGGACAGCTCGGCACTCGTCGTCCCGGCCGCGCAGTACGGTTATTTGCACTCGTGATGCATTAACCATGCGTCACAGTGTTACCCATCGATAACCGAATGGAAAGAGGTGGGCGATATCGGGACGACCGGGCGTCAGCCGGCCGCCACCTCGGCCAGCAGCGCGCCCACCGTCCGGGCCATCACCGCGCGGGCCTGGTCCACTCCCAGCCCCAGGCCGTCCCGCAGCATCGACCAGGCCGGCCACATGCTCGCGCCCACCAGCGCGTGCAGCAGTTGCTCCCGCCCCCGCCCAGCCTGCTCCAGCTCGGCGGCGAACAGCTCCTCGACCTCACCCCGGACGCGGTCGATGTGCTTGAGGCGGTTGCGGTGCAACTGGTCGGAGACCAGCTCACGCATCTGGGCGGCGCGCGCCGACGGCGCGATGAGCTGGAGCAGCCGTGCCCGTTGCCGGCAGTACGCGTCGACCCGCTTCGCCAGCGGCAGCCCCGGCGAGATCGGCCGGTAGGCGGCATCCTGCTGCCGCAGCACCTCGGCGCCGCTCGCCTCGAAGAGCGTCTCCATGTCCTTGAAGTTGGTCCACAGCGTGCGCAGCGAGATGCCCGCCCGCTCGGCGATGCGCTCGCCGGTCGGCCGCAGGTCGCCCTCGGAGATGAGCGCGAGGTGCGCCTCGACGATGGCCGCACGGGTGCGCTCCGCGCGGGCGGTCCGCCCGTCGACCCGACCCGGGGCCTCGACCCTGTTCATCCGCCCCCGCCCCTTCACCGCCACGACGCCCCCGGACGCAACGTCGAGTCTAGACAGGCGGTGATCAGCGGTTCCGGGGTGCCACCCGCGGCCCCGGGCGGGGTCATCCGGCCCGGCCGGTCAGCGTGACGCCGCCATCGCAGACGATGGTCTGCCCGGTGATCCAGGCGGCGTCGGTGGAGGCGAGGAAGGCGACCGCGCCCGCCACGTCCTGTGGCAGCCCGAGTCGCCCGAGCGGGTACGCCGCGGCCACCTCGTCCTCCCGGCCCTCGTAGAGCGCGGAGGCGAAGCGGGTCTTCACCACTCCGGGAGCGACGGCGTTGACCCGGACGGACGGCCCGAGTTCCACCGCGAGGCTGGCGGTGAGGTGGTTGAGCGCGGCCTTGCTCACCCCGTAGAAGGCGATTCCGGGTGACGGGCCGAGGCCGGCGATCGAGGACACGTTGACCACACAGCCACCCCGATCGGTCATCCCCGCGGCGCAGACCTCCTGCACCCAACCGAGCGCGGCGACCAGGTTGACGTCGAGGATCTTGCGCGCCGCCGCCAGGTCCAGACTGACCAACGGGCCGTAGGCCGGGTTGATGCCGGTGTTGTTGACCAGCAGGTCGACCGGCCCGAACGTCTCGCTGACCTGCCGCACCGCGGCGGCCCGGTGCGCGGCGTCGTCGGCCCGACCGGCCACGGCCACGGCGTACGCCGGCCCGCCCAGGACGGCGACCGCCTCCGCGAGGGCCTCCGGATGCCGGGCCGTCAGGCCCACCCGGGCACCCTCGGCCACCAGGCGTTGGGCGATGGCCAGGCCGATCCCCCGACTGGCACCGGTGATGATGGCGACCCGATCCACGAGCCGACCTGAATCTGCATCCACGGTGCAGATAGTAGGAGGGCCGGTCGGCACCGGTCAACGCCCGGACGACGGCGGGCGGCAACCGGGATGACGGCCGGCCGGGCACGCCGACGGACCGGACGTGGTCACCGCGCTGTGCGGCGCGACCACGCCCGGTCCCCGGCCGGGTGTGCGGGTCAGGAGCCGGATGGGATCCCGTTGGCCGGCGGCGGCGCAGGGGTGGCGGTGTACTCGTTGACCGGCCCGTCCGCCTCGTCGGTCTCGTACGCCGGCCCGAAGTAGCTCTGCACTCCCCCGGTCACCCGGCTCAGCCGCTGGCCGCCGTAGCCGGAGTGGTCCTTGTCGGAGAAGCGCAGCGGCACCAGGCCGGGGCCCTTGAAGCCGCCCTTCTGCACGGCCTCGAGCACCTTCTCCCGGGTGAGGTCCTTGCCCGCGGCGAGTAGGGTCTGCACGAACAGGTAGCCGACCGACATGCCGTAGACGGTGTTCCCGTCGAACGGGGCGTCCCCGTTGTGCTCCTTGTTGACCTTCGTGAAGAGCTCGATCCAGGGGTTCGTGACCTCGTTCTGCATGGGCAGGTAGTTGGTGCCGACCATGCCCTCCAGCAGCGGAGCCGCCGCGCCGAGCTGCTTGGCCAGGGTCGGGTGGTCAGCGCCGACGTTGGAGACCAACCACTGTGGCTTGAAGCCCAACCGCGCGGCGGTGCCGATCGAGAGCGCGGTGAAGCCGGGCACCGTGGCGAGCACGACGACCTGGCAGTTGGCCGCCTTGAACGCGCCGATCTGCGGTGCCACGTTGGTGTTGCTGGTGACGTACGTCTGCTTGACCGCCACGGCGGACGCGCCGAGCACCTTCTCGACGCCGGCCAGGCTGTCCCGGCCGAAGTCGTCGTCCTGGCCGAGGAAGCAGAGCTTCTTGCCGGCCAGGTTCGCCTTCGCGTAGTTGGCGAGGATCTTGCCCTCGACGGTGTAGTCCGGGTTGAAGCCGAACGTGCCCGGATACTTGTCCGGCTGGTCCCAGCTGCGGCTGCCGGACGCCACGAAGAGGTCGGGCACCCGGTTGCTCTTGAGGAAGTCCAGCACACCGGTGTGCGTCGGCGTACCGAGACCGTTCAGGATCGCGAAGACCTTGTCCTGCAGGACGAGCTGGCGTACGACGTTCTGGGTGTTCGCCGGGTTGTAGCCGTCGTCCATGATCTTGTAGGTGATCTTCCGGCCGTGCACGCCGCCGTTGGCGTTGACGTAGTCGAAGTACGCCTTCGTCGCCGGGGCGATCTTGGAATAGCCGGCCGATGCCGGCCCGGTGAGCGGCATGTGGGTGCCGACGACGATCTCGCCGGCGGTGACGCCGGGCACCGATCCGCCGCCGGAACCGGAACCGTCGTCGCCGCTGCAACCGGCGGCGGCTATCAGCAGGGCTATGGCGCTGGCGATCGCGAGACCGCGTTGTGCCGTGCGATGCATAGGAAACACCGACCTTTCTCGGTCCGGTTCTTTGAACGGTGTGGTGGTGGTGCGCCCGGCCGAGGCCGGGCAGGGGGACAGCTCAGGACCGTCGGGCCCGCCACCGGGCCAGCACGGCCCGGCCGAGGCGCGACAGCAGACCCTGCACGCCGCCGGGTGCGGCGATCATGACGACGATCAGGGTGACTCCGAAGATCGCCAGCGGGAGGTTGCCCGCCAGCCGCTGTGCCGCCGCGGGCGAGAGCGTGAGCAGCTCCGTCGCGGAGTGGGTGAGGTCGGGCAGCGCGACCAGCAGGACGGCCCCCCACAACGCGCCGGTGAGCCGGCCGAGACCGCCGATCACCACGGCCATCAGCAGGAAGAGCGACAGGGTCAGCGAGAACGCCCCGGGTGAGACGCTCTGCGCGAGCACCGCGAGCAGGGCGCCGCCCAGGCCGGCGGTGGCGGCGCTGACCACGAACGCGAGGACCTGGGTACGGGCCACGTGGATGCCGGCGAGCCGGGCGGCCACCTCGTCGTCGCGTACCGCCCGGAAGGTGCGCCCGTACCGGCTGCGGATCAGGTTGGCCAGCAGCAGCAGGGCGAGCAGGGTGGCGGCGCCGGTGAGCCAGAGCTGCCACCGCTCGTACGGGAAGTAGGGGCCGAGCGCCAACGGCGGCGGCTCCACCGGCACCGACAGCCCCTGCTCGCCGTTGAAGACACCGTCGAACGTGACGGCCAGCGCCGGCACCACGACGGCCACCGCGAGCGTCACCCCGGCCAGGTAGGGGCCGCGTAGCCGGGCCGCGGCGACGCCGACGACCGCGCCGACCGCGACCGTGCTGAGAATCGCCGCGCCGAGCGAGAGCGGCAACAACCAGCCGCCGGTCATCCCCCGGTCGAGGAACTCGTTCTGGCACAACGCCACGGTGTACGCGCCGGTGGCCATCAACGCGCCGTGCCCGAGGGAGAGCTGGCCGTTGAGCCCGGTGAGGACGGTCAGACCGGCGGTGGCGCAGAGATAGGCCGCCACGGTGGCGAGCTGGAAGTTGCGGAACGGCTCGACGGCGTAGCTGACCGCCACCAGCAGCAGCCCGACCGCGAGCACGACCGCGAGGTGGCGCAGCAGCGTGGAGCCCCGCCGACGGTCCGCCGGACGACCGCCGGCCTCGTCGGCCAGCCGGTGCTTCGGCGGCAGGGCCGCCTGGGTGGCGCTCACACCCGCCTCGCGGCGACCGGAGCGAACAGCCCACCGGGCCGGACCAGCAGCACCGCCAGCAGCAGCACCAGCACCGCCAACGGGGTGAGGTCGCTGCCGGCGTAGCCGCTCACGTAGGACAGCAACAGACCCACCACCAGGCCGCCGACCACCGCCCCTGGTGGACTGTCCAGCCCGCCCACCACCGCCGCGGTGAACGCCGAGACGAAGACCAGGTCCATCGCGTGCGGGTGCAGACCCAGCTCGGTCGGCAGGACCAGCATGGCGGCCAACGCGCCCACCCCGGAGGCGAGCGCCCAGCCGAGAGTCAACATGCCGCCGACGTTGACGCCGAGCAGGCGGGAGACCTCCGGAGCGAAGGCCGCCGCACGCATCCGCAACCCGACCGGGGTACGCGCGAAGACCCAGGCCAGCGCGCTGACCACCACCCCGATCGTCGCGAAGACGAACAGGTCGTACGGCGAGAGCAGCGCGACCCCGCCCGCGGTGAGGGCGGAACGGCTGAACGGCGCCTCGGCGGGCCGGAACTCGCTGCCGTACACCATCCCCAGGATGGCCTGGATCAGCAGGACCAGCCCGAGCGCGACGATCACCGGATTGAGCGGCGACCGGTGGTCGACGAAGCGCATCACCGCGCGGTCCACCACCGCACCGAGCACCAGCCCGGCGATGATCGCGACCACGAAGCCCAGCCAGTACGAGCCGGTCGCCGCGGAGACGGTGTACGCGACGTAGGCGGCGGCGACGGCCATCGCCCCCTGGGCGAAGTTGACGACCCGCGCCGCCCGCCAGATGAGAACCAGGGCCAGCGCGAACGCGGCGTACACCGCACCACGGGACAGGCCGTCGATGGTGAGGAAGACGAAGCGGTCCAACGGTCCTCCCTCCTGGGGGACGAAGTGGTCAGAAACCGAGGTAGGCGTGCCGCAGATCGGCGTCGTCGCGCAGCTTGACCGCCGGGGCGGCGATCACCACCCGACCGAGGGACATCACGACGCCCTGGTCGGCGACGGCGAGGGCGCTGCGTACGTTCTGCTCGACCAGCAGCACGGTCAGGCCGGTACGGTCCCGTAGCTGGCGCAGCAGGGCCATGGTCCGGGCGACCACCCGCGGCGCCAGCCCGAGCGACGGTTCGTCGAGCAGGAGCAGGCGCGGCCGGCCGACCAGTGCCCGGCCGAGTGCCAGCATCTGCCGCTCGCCGCCGGAGAGCTGATGGCCGAGGTGCTTGCGGCGCCGGGCCAGCGGCTCGAACAGCTCGTAGACCTCGTCGAGGGCGCGGCGGGCGTCGGCCCGGTCGCGACGCCACAGCCCACCGAGCCGCAGGTTCTCGTCGACGGTCAACTCGCTGATCACGCCCCGCCCCTCCGGCACGTGCGCCATGCCGCGCCGGACGAGCTGCTCCACCGGCGTCCCGCGCAGGTCGTCCCCGTCGAGCAGGATCTGACCGCCGGCGGGGCGGATCATGCCGGAGAGCGCGCGCAGCAGGGTGGTCTTGCCGGCGCCGTTGGCCCCGACGACCGCGGCGATGGTGCCGGCCGGAACGGCGAGGTCGATGGCGTGCAGCACGGGCGCGGCGCCGTAGCCCGCCACCAGGCCACGCACCACGAGCAGGTCCGGCGCGCTCACAGGGCGGCCTCGTCGACGGTGGCCCCGAGATAGGCGTCGGTGACCGCCGGGTCGTCGCGGATCTCGTCCGGCGTGCCGGCGGCGATGACCCGGCCGAAGTCGAGCACCACGATCTCGTCGCAGACGGCCATCACCAGATCCATGTGGTGCTCGACCAGCAGCACGGCGCAGGGGTCGGACTCCCGCCGGGGCAACTGGCGGACCAGCTCGGCCAGCTCGTCGATGTCATCGGCACCGAGGCCACCGGCGGGTTCGTCGAGCAGCAGCAGCCGGGGCCGGGCGGCGAGCGCGCGGGCCAGGGCGACCCGTTGGCGTACGGCGAAGGGCAGCGTGGTCGGCGCGGCCTCGGCGTGCCCGGCGATCCCCAGGTCGTCGAGGATGTCCAGGGCGTGCGCGCGCAGCCGCTGCTCGTCGCGGTCGCTGCGGGGCAGCCCGAGCACCGCCGAGACGAAGCCGGCCCGCGCGGTGTGCGACGCGCCGGCCATCACGTTCTCCAGCACGGTGAGCCCGGCGAAGAGCCCGGTCCCCTGCAGGGTCCGGGCGATGCCGAGCCGGGTCAGTCGGTGCGGCCGGGGCCGCAGCGGCGCACCGTCCAGAGTGAGCGAACCCGTCTCCGGCGCGACGAAGCCGCAGATCACGTTGAACAGCGTGGTCTTGCCGGCGCCGTTGGGCCCGATCACGCCCACCACCTGGTTCGGTGGCACCTGCAGCGAGACGTCGTCGAGGGCGGTGAGGCCCCCGAAACGTACGCCGATGTGGTGCAGTGCGAGCCCGCGCTCCATCACCCATCCCTATGTCGGTGGCGGGTGTTATTTACACTCGCAGTGTACGTTTCTCGGGTTCCGCGTCAATACCTTCGATGCCCCGTCGCCGCACGCGGACGGGGCGGCCGCCATCGGCGCCCGCCCCGCTGTCACGCTCAGGAACTGGGGCAGGTGTTGCGGTACTCCTGGATCTGCGACCCGCTCGGTCCGGGGCAGAGGAACTGCTCGTAGCGGGTGTCGTCGTCGACGAACCGCTTGAGCCAGGCCACCATCTGCCGCGCCGTCGGTGTGTTCACCGACTGCGGGAAGAAGTGGCTCGCGTTGTTCAGCTCCAGGTACGCCTTCTCGGCGGAGGCCGGGATGCTGTTGTAGAACGGCTCGGAGTGCGACGCGACCGGCGCGACGGTGTCGCTCTCCCCACCGATGATCAGCGTGGGCACCCGGAGCTCGGACCAGCTCTTGTCCGTGTTCCACGGCGCCAGCGGCACCGCGGCCTGCAACGACGGCCGAGACGAGGCCGCCTCCAGGGTGCCGCCGCCACCCATCGAGTGACCGGCGACCGCGAGCCGACTGCTGTCGATCCGGGTACGCACCGAGCTGCGCTGGGTCAGGTAGTCGAGTGCCGCGAGGAGTTGCCGGCCGCGGCTGTCCGGCTGGTCCAGCGTGGAGTTGGTCTCGATGCCGATCACCACGAACCCGTGCGAGGCGAGCCGCGGCCCGAGCCAGCTGATGCTGGACCAGTAGGCGGTGAAGCCCGGCGAGATGGCGATGGCGCCGAAGGTGCCCTCACTGGTGGAGGTCGGGTAGTAGATGACGCCGCCGCCGAAGCCGGTGACGCTCAACGCCGAGACGTTCTGCGAGGACGTGGCGAACGGACCGCGACTGGCCTCCAGGATCGCGGTGGTCGGGGCGGGACCCCGCTCGTACGGGTTCGCCGCCTGCGCCGGGCCGGTGGTTCCGGCCACGACGCCGCCGGCGACCAGAGTTGCGGCCAGCACGAGCCGGACGGCTCGGGCTGCCACGGAACGGGGACGGGTGGTGGTTGGTGACGACACGTCGGGCACTCCCTAGAGTCGAGGGATATCGACGTCCGTCAGTTTTGGCGTCCGCGCCGATCCACGCATCGGTGAAATCACCAGTCCCCGCCGACGGGCGGGCACGCCACCCCCGGGCCGGAACGGCGGCATCGGTTGCGTTTTGGCCCTCTGACCTGGGGTAGGGGGCCAGTTGCCTGCTCGTCAATGTTCCATGGAGGGGTTCGTTCAGTGGATTCCAGCAAGCCCGCCAAGGCGGCCAAGAACGCCGTGAAGACAGCCTCGAAGAAGATCGCCGAGGCACTGACGCCGGAGGTCCCCGGCGCACCGGGCGGTACGCCCACCGTCGAGGAGCCGACGACTCCGCACGATCCGCTGCCGCCGAAGGAGGAGCAGGGTGCTCCGCAGACGCGCACGCCGACCGGTGCCGAGACCGGCGCGCCGACGACCGCCAACGGTCAGCAGGGCGCGCACCTCACCACCGCGCAGGGCGCGCGGCTCCGCGACACCGATCACTCGCTCAAGGCCGGCCCGCGCGGTCCGACCCTGCTCCAGGACCACCACCTACGCGAGAAGATCACGCATTTCGACCACGAGCGGATTCCCGAGCGCGTGGTGCACGCGCGCGGCGCGGGCGCGCACGGTGTGTTCACCGCGTACGGCACCGCCGAGCAGGTCACCAGGGCCGGCTTCCTGAAGGAGGGGCGGGAGACGGACGTCTTCGTCCGGTTCTCCACCGTCCTCGGCTCGCGCGGTTCCGCCGACACCGTCCGTGACGCCCGCGGTTTCGCGACGAAGTTCTACACCGACGAGGGCACCTTCGACCTCGTCGGCAACAACATGCCGGTCTTCTTCATCCAGGACGCCATCAAGTTCCCCGACATCATCCACGCCGCCAAGCCACACCCGGACCGCGAGATCCCGCAGGCACAGAGCGCACACGACACCTTCTGGGACTTCGTCTCGCTGCACACCGAGGCGCAGCACCACACGCTCTGGAACATGTCCGACCGCGGCATCCCGCGCTCGTACCGGACGATGGAGGGCTTCGGCGTCCACACCTTCCGCCTCGTCAACGAGGCCGGCGCGACGGCGCTGGCCAAGTTCCACTGGAAGCCCAAGCTGGGCGTGCACTCCCTGACCTGGGAGGAGGCGCAGATGCTCAGCGGCATGGACCCGGACTTTCACCGGCGGGACCTCTACGACGCGATCGAAGCCGGCGCGTTCCCCGAGTGGGAGCTGGGCATCCAGGTCCTGCCCGACACCCCCGAGGAGACCTTCGCCGGGATCGACCTGCTCGATCCCACGAAGATCGTGCCGGAGGAACTGGCGGCGGTGCAGCTCGTGGGGAAGCTGACCCTGAACCGGACGCCGACGAACTTCTTCGCCGAGACCGAGCAGGTCGCCTTCCACCTCGGGCACCTCCCACCCGGCATCGACGTCACGAACGACCCGCTGCTGCAGGGCCGGCTCTTCTCGTACGTCGACACGCAGCTCACCCGACTGGGCGGGCCGAACTTCTCGCAGATCCCGATCAACCGTCCGCACGCCCCGGTCAACGACATGCTGCGGGACGGCTTCCACCAGCAGGCCGTGCACGCGGGAGTCGCGCCGTACCGGCCGAACTCACTCGACGGCGGCAACCCCTTCCCGGCGGGCGACGACGAGCACGCCTTCCTCGACGTACCGGTGACGGTGACCGAGGCGCCCAAGGTGCGGGCGAACCCGGCCTCCTTCGACGACCACTACAGCCAGGCACGGCTGTTCTGGCTCAGCATGTCGCCGGTCGAGAAGGAGCACATCATCCGCGCCTACACCTTCGAACTGGGCAAGTGCTACCACCAGGCGATCAAGGAACGCCAGTTGCAGAGCCTCGCCAACATCGACCCGGAGCTGTGCGCCCAGGTCGCGACCGGTCTCGGTCTGCCCACTCCGGAGCCGACCGTGCCGCTCGCCGACGTCACACCCAGCCCGGCGCTGTCGCAGGTCGGCGGGGAGTGGCCGGCCGACGGACGCACGGTCGGGGTCGTCGTCGACCCCGACGGCGACCTCGACGACGTCGCCCCGGTACGCGCGGCCGTGTTCGCCGCCGGCATGGTGCCGCTCCTGATCGCCCCGCACGGAGGCGTGGTGGGAGACCTGCCCGTCCAGCGGACCTTCGCGACCGGCCGGTCGGTCGAGTTCGACGCGCTCCTGCTGGCCGGCGCACCGGCACCCGCGCCGGACGCGGTCCCCGCACCGGACGCCGGTACGACGACCGTGGATCCGCGTGTGCTGCTCCTCGTCGAGGAGTGCTGGCGGCACGCCAAGGCGATCGGCGCCTGGGGAGCCGGCACCACGGTGCTGGAGCAGGTCGGGGTGACCGACAGCCCCGGCGTAGTCACGGCGGGGTCCGGGGCGCAGGCCCTGGCCTCGGTGCAGGAGCTGATGGCCGCGCACCGGGTGTGGGAACGGTTCCCCGCCTCGGTCGCCTGACGCGACGAACCGCTTCGAGGGCTGTCCTCCGCTTCGCCGGGAGGGCAGCCCGCGGCCGTCGGGGTGTCAGCCCCGCGTCCACTCCTGGGCGTCGGCGCTGGTACAGGTCCGCTGCTCGATCGACGTACCGTTCCCGGTGCCCAGGTCCACCGGGCCCACGCACTTCCCGCTGTGCGCGTTGACGAGTTGACGCTGCCCGTTGAGGGTGAACTGCTGGGCCGGAGTGGTGTTGCACGTGGTGATCTGGATCGCCGCCCCGTCGTCGCTCGACGCGCCGAGCACGTCCAGGCAGCGGCCACCCAGCTGCACGCTCCCGTCCGCCCGCAACGTCCAGAGCTGGTTGCGGTCACGGTCGTCCTGACAGTCCCAGAGCTGCAACCGGACCGGGTCGGGCGAGTCGGGCGCCGAGATGTCGAGGCACCGTTTGCTCGCCACCCCGACGAGCCGGTCGCCCGCCGTTCTCGGGCGAGCGCTCGGCGTGAGCGCCACCGACCCCGGACCCGAACCCGTGGTGGGGTCGGCACTGGGGCTGGTCGTGGTGGTGGTCGTTCCCCCCGCCGTCGAGACCGGCCGGAAACCCGCGGTGACCTCCCGGAAGGCGTCCACCGAGGCCGTCCAGGCGGCATCGGGCGTCGACCAGGCGATGCTGTAGCCCTTGCGCTTCGCGGTCGTGAAGGTGCGCTGCCGGGTGTGCATCGCCGTGCCGGTCTGGCTGGTGTGGACCCACTCCCAGTCAGCGGCCTTCAGCTGGTAGTTGACCGCGACGACCTCGATCCGGCGGTAGTCACGGAGCTGCCCCACGACGGCGGGATCCTTGGCGCGGGCGGTCAGCTCGGCGAGCGGGTCGCCACGCGGTGAGTCGGTCTGGCTGACCGTGAGGGCGCGCTCGCCGCCCGGCTCCAGAAACTCGATCTGCCGCCCGTGCCGCAGGATCCGCCAGTCGCGCGGCGCCGGAACGCTGAAGCCGGTGGTGTCCCGGTAGACCGACCAGGAGATCGACCCGTGCGCCGTGGCGGCCGGCGACGAGCCGGGCGGCGACGACGCGCCCGGCCGGGCCCCTTCCACAAGCTCGGACCCGTTGCCGGTGTCGGCGGGCGCCCGGCGGGTGGCCAGCGGGACGCCGATCGCCACTGCGAGCGTCAGCGCGGCCGCGACGCCGCCGATCAGCCAGGCCCGTCGCCGCCGCGTGGTGGTCGCCGCCGGCTGCGCCCCCCCGCCCTGGGGCGTGGGCACGGCCGGGATCAGGGGTACGACGTGAGTGGTGCCGGTCGGCTGGGGCGCGGACTGCGGCCGGAGCCCGGTCGACGCCAACCCCGTCGTCGTCCCCACTGCGGGCTGCGGCGACCCGGCGAGCACCGCGCGCAGCAACCGCTCGGCGGTGTCGGCGTCGATCCGCTCGGTCGGGTCCTTGCGCAGCAGTCCGGTCAGCACCGGCGCGAGCGGTCCCGCGTGCTGGGCCACCGGCGGTGGCTCGGTGACGAGCGCGGTGAGGCTCATCAGGCTGGACGGCCGGGCGTACGGCGACTGGCCCTCGACCGCGGCGAACAGGGTGGCGCCCAGCGACCAGAAGTCCCCCTCGGGGCCGACGATGCCGCTCATGGCCCGTTCGGGAGAGACGTACGCGGGCGAGCCGAGCACCACGCCACTGAGGGTCAGGTTGACGTCCTCGACGGCGGTGGCCAGGCCGAAGTCGGTGAGCACGATCCGACCGTCGACACCGATCAGGATGTTGGCCGGCTTCACGTCGCGGTGCATGATCCCGGCGCGGTGGGCGGCGCGAAGGGCGCCGAGCACGGCCAGCCCGATCTCGGCCGCCCGCACCGGTGAAATGGGGCCGTCCGCGGCGATGGTCTCGTGCAGCGACCGGGACGGCACGTACTCCATCACGATCTGCGGGTCGCCGTCGATGCCCAACAACACGTCGAATACCCGAACGGCGTTGGGGTGGTCGAGCTTCGCGATCGCCCGCGCCTCGCGAAGCGATCGGATCCGCAATTCCTCGCGCGCCTGATCGGTCAGGCCGGGTGGCGGGACGATTTCCTTGATGGCCACGTCCCGCTGCAGCATCTGGTCGCGAGCTTTCCACACCCGACCCATTCCGCCCTGGCCGAGGAGCTCCAGGACTTCATACCGATCGGTAACAAGGAAGGGTAAGATCTGCGGCACCCGGAGAGGTTACCCGGCCGATCGCGCGAACCGTTTCCGACAGATCACGAGAGCCATTTTGTGACTCGGATCATTCCCGTCGGGGCGTACCGAAAATTTGCTTTCTGTTCATAGTGGTCTCCCCCGATCGCACGCCTGGCGCTGGGCTCAACCGATGTCGGTCAACCGCGGCAGCACCTCGTCGCCGAGCCGCTGGGCGAACTCCACCGGGTGTCGATCCGGCGTGACCTGCACCTCGCTCACCCCGAGCGCCGCGTAGTCGGACACCTCGGCGAGGAACGCGTCGAGGTCGACCAGCGGCGACCGGGAGGCGACCACGGTCTTCTCGATGGTGTCGTAGTCGCGGCCCTCGGTGGCGCAGTGCCCACGCAGCACGTCCAGCTTGCGTGCCACCTCAGCGGCGCCCTTGTCGCTGCCGAACAGGTTGCAGGCATCGGCGTAGCGGGCCACCAGGAGCAGGGTCTTCTTCTCGCCGCTGCCACCGATCATGATGGGCGGGTGCGGGCGGCTCAACGGCTGCGGCGAGTTGATGGTCTCGGCGAGCTGGTAGTGCCGTCCGTTGAAAGGGCCGTCGTCGTCACTCCACATCTGCCGGCAGATGCGCAGCGTCTCCTCCAGCCGCTCGAACCGCTCGGCCACCGGGACCACCGGCACCCCCAGCCCGAGCTGCTCCCGCTCGTACCAGGACGCGCCGATGCCGAGGCGGGCCCGGCCGCCGGAGAGCACGTCGAGGGTCGTCACGGTCTTGGCGAGCAGCCCCGGGTACCGGTACATCACGCCGGTCACCAGCACACCCAGCGTCATCCGCTGCGTCTTCGCCGCGACGAAACCCAGCGTGGTGTACGCCTCCAGCATCGGTTCCTCGGCCGCGAACACCGCCTCCATCTGGAAGAAATGGTCCATCACCGTGAACGACGCGACGCCGGCCTGCTCGGCGACGGCGGCGGTCTCGGCCAGAGTCGGTGCGATCGCCGCCGGCTCCGCCGGAGTCGAGTAGTTCCAGTAGTGCAGCCCGAGCTTCATGTTCGGCACCTCCAAGTCGAGCCTAATGGCTCATCGCGGTCACCGGCGCGAAGGTCGGCGCAGCCGCCGGCACCGTCCGGCGAACTCCATTACCGGTTCATGACAATCCGTGGATCACGTGCGGATATCCGGCTGACACCTTCGGTCGAGTGAGCCGACTGCCGACCCGCACCGACACCCCACCCGCCAAGCCCGACCCCGCCGACAAGCGCGCGGCGTGGGCCGACGCCGCGAAGGGCGTCTGCATCATCCTCGTCGTCCTGTGGCACGTCGTGGTCAAGGACTACCTGCAGATCGACTGGCACATCGGCGTGCCGGTGCCCGGCCTGTGGGGCGCGCTGGGCGAGCAGTTCCTGCCGCTGCGGATGCCGCTGTTCTTCACCATCTCCGGCGTCTTCGCGGCGAACGCCGTCCTGCGGCCGTGGCGGGTCGTCGCCCGCAGCCGGGTCGCCGGCTTCCTCTACCTGTACGCGCTCTGGCTGCTGATCCACACCGCGATCCTCGCCCTGGCCCCGGACCTGCCGACCGACCGCGCCACCTCGCTTCTCGGCCTGCTGGAACAGCTCACCATCACGCCCTCCAACCTCTGGTACCTGTACGCCCTGGCGCTCTACTTCACGATCGCCAAGACGGTCCGCCGGGTGCCACGGGCGCTGGTCCTGGTGCCCGCCGCCGCGCTGTCCGCCGTCGCCGCCGCTGGCCTGCTCGACACGCCGGGCAACCGCGCCGGCCTCTACCAGAACCTGGTCTTCTTCCTCGCCGGCCTTCACCTGCGACCGCAGATCGAACGGTGGGCGGCCACCGCCAACCGACGCCGGCTCGTGCTCACCGCGGGCGCGTACGTCCTCGCGCTCGCCGCGATGGCGGTGGCCGGCGCCCAACGCTGGTTCGGTGTCTGGCCACTGGTCTCCGTCGTGGCGGTCGCCTTCGGCGTCACCGCCGCCGCCCGGCTGGGCCGCTGGCCCGCTCTGGGTGACCGGCTGGCCACGCTCGGCCGCATCACGCTGCCCATCTACGTCATCCACATGCCTGTTCTGGCCCTGCTGCACCGGCTCCTGCACGCGCCGGTCTCCGGGCTCGACGGCGTCGGTCAGGGCCTGATCGTGCTCGGCTACCCGATCCTGCTCACCGGGCTCGTGATCGGCGTGAGCCTGGCCCTGCACCGCGGCCTGCTGGCGGTCCACGCACGCTGGCTGTTCGCCCTTCCCACCTCCCGACGGCCGGCACCCCGCCACGTGGCGGCGGCCCGATGAGCGCGCTGGCCGAAGCGGTGATCGACCTGGGGGCGATCACCAGCAACGTACGGACGATCGCGTCGGTCACCGACACCGAACTGATGGCCGTCGTGAAGGCGGACGCGTTCGGCCACGGCGCGGTGCCGGTCGCCCGGGCGGCACTGTGCGCGGGCGCCGGCTGGCTGGGTGTGACCTCGGCCGCCGAGGCCCTGGCCCTGCGCCGGGCGGGCATCACCGCACCTACCCTGAGCTGGCTGCACCGCCCGGATGACGACTTCGGTAAGTTGATCACCGCGGGCGTCGACATCGGCGTGTCGACGACGACCCACCTCCGGGCGGTCGCCGACGCGGCCCACCGGCTCGGCGTGCCCGCCATGGTGCAGCTCAAGGCCGACACCGGGTTGTCCCGCAACGGGGCCGGCTGGAACGACTGGCCCGAACTGGTCGGTTGGGCACGGAAGTACGAGCGGGAGGGCGGGGTCCGGGTGCGCGGCGTGTGGTCCCACCTGGCCGACGCGGACATACCGGGCAGTCCCGCTCTGGCACGACAGGTGGCCGCCTTCGAGGAGGCGCTGGGATTCGCCCGCTCCGCCGGCCTCGACCCCGACCTGGTCCACCTGGCGAACTCGGCGGCCGCCCTGTCGGCTCCCCGGAGCCGCTTCGACCTCTGCCGGATCGGGCTCGCCCTGTACGGCGTGGACCCGTTCGGCCAGGCCGGCCCCGGCGAGTTCGGGCTGCGTGCCGCGCTGACGCTGCGTACGACCGTGGTCAACGTGAAGCGGGTACCGGCCGGCACGGGCGTGTCCTACGGACCGGAGTACGTGACCAAGGCCCCGACCACGTTGGCCCTGCTGCCGCTCGGCTACGCCGACGGTGTGACCCGGGCGGCCGAGGGCCGCGCGTCGGTGTGGCTCGGCGGCCGACGCTGCCCGATCGTCGGGCGCATCGCCATGGACCAGTGCGTGGTCGACGCCGGCGAGCTTCCGGTGACGATCGGGGATCCGGTCGTGGTGTTCGGCGCCGACGGCGGCGACGACGCCGCGCCGACCGTCGCCGAATGGGCGCGGTGGGCCGGCACCAACCCGCACGAGATCTTGACCGGGATCGGGGCCCGGGTGGCCCGCGACCACCTCCACGAAAGGACGCAGGTGTCATGACGACCCGACTGGCAGTGCTGTACGGCGGGCAGAGCGGCGAACACGAAGTGTCCCGCCGCTCGGCGGAGAGCATCCTCGCCGGGCTCGACCGGGAGAGGTACCACGTCACCGAGGTGCTCATCGACCGCGACGGCGGGTGGCTCGTCGACGGCCGCGCGATGCCCCTGCCCCCCGCACTGCGCGTGCTGCGTGCCCAGGACGTGGTGTTCCCGGCCCTGCACGGCCCGTACGGCGAGGACGGCACCGTCGCGTCCCTGCTGGAGTGGCTCGGTGTGCCGTACGTCGGCAATGGCGTCTTCGCCAGCGCGGCCGGCATGGACAAGGGCGTCACCAAGCGGCTCCTCGCCGCCGAGGGCCTGCGGGTCAGCCCGGGCGTGACCCTGCGCCCCGGCGAGGATCTGGCACCGGCCAATCGCCTGCGCCTGGAGCTGCCGGTCTTCGTCAAGCCCGCGCGCGCCGGCTCCAGCCTCGGCGTCGTCCGGGTGACGGACTGGGCGGATCTTCCCGCCGCGCTGGAGCAGGCTCGGGAGGTCGATCCGAAGGTCCTCGTCGAGCAGGGGGCGGTCGGACGTGAGATCGACGTGGCCGTCCTGCAGCACCCGGACGGTCGGGTGCAGGCCGGGCCGCCCCTGGAGATCCGGGTGACCGGCACCGACTTCTTCGACTACGGCGCGAAGTACGACGGCGGGGCGATCTTCGACATCCCCGCCCCGCTCGACCCGGCCACCACCGAGGTGCTCCAGGACCGGGCGATCCGCGCCTTTCACGCCCTCGATTGCCGTGGGCTGCTCCGGGTCGACTTCTTCCTGCCCGCGCAGGGGTCTGCCGAGCCCATCGTGAACGAGGTGAACACCTTCCCCGGGTTCACCAACGCGTCGCAGTTCCCCCAGATCTGGCAACAGGCCGGCCTCGGCTTCGCCACCCTGCTCGACATCCTGATCACCGGCGCACTGGTCGACCAGGAGCCGAGCCGATCGACCGGGTTGCCCCGACCGGCCCGGCCGGGAGCCGTCCCGGTGGCGCCGGGCCTGGCCCGGCCGCTCGGCCTGGTGTGACCGCCCGCCGCCCCGGTCACCTGATCGGACAGGACCGGGGCGGCCGTGCACCGTCGGTCCCGACGATGGTGACCGGGGCGAACGCCGCCACCTGGGACAGCTGCGCCACAGGGCCGGACACGGTACAGATGATCTGGTCGGCGGCGGTCCCGGACAGCGCGGTCACCTTCCCCGCCATCGTCAGCGTGATGCCGTTTCCATCGGTCTTCACCTTTGCCGAAGGGACCGGCGTGAGGTTGGCCGACCCCGCCGGGACGGGGCCGTCCGACACCCCGGAGACGAGGTCGGTCGGCACCTCACTGGTGAATCCCTGGCTCCGTTCGGACTCGTCCGGACCCATCGCCAGCAACCCGAGCACCTTGTCGGGCGGGACGCTCTCCTTGGTCGGGCGAACGACCAGCGCGAGCTGTCCGTGCCACAGCAGATAGAGCCCGACGCCCTCAGCCTGGCCGGACACCGCCGGTCGGCCGATGATGACGTCGCTGGGCCGGACCCCGCAGCCCGCCGTGAACAGGGCGAGCAGTGCCCCACCGGCGAGCAGCGTCCGCGCCACCCTCCGGCCGGTCATCGTACGTCTCCGGCGTCCGCGGCCACCCTGGGCAGGCGGAGCGTGAACACCGCGCCGCCGGTACGACCGTTGCCCGCGACGAGGCTGCCCCGCTGCCCGGCCTGCCGGTGCAGGCGTGCGTTCTCCCAGGCGATGGCGAGGCCCAGCCCACTGCCCGCCGAACTGGTCCGGGCGGTGTCCGCCTTGTAGAGGCGATCGAAGACGTGCGGCAGCACCTCCGGGGCCAGGCCGGGCCCGTGATCCTCGACCTCGATGGTGATCCAGTCCTGGTCGGCGTGCAGGCGTACGGACACCGGGTCGGCGCCGTGCCGGAAGCCGTTGCCGACCAGGTTGGCGACGATGACATCCAGCCGACGCGGGTCCAGCCGGGCGATGACTCCGGGCGGCAGGTCTGCCCGTACCCGATCGGCCCAGCCCCGCAGCCGGAGGGTCGCGGTCACCGCAGCGGCCACGTCGACGTCCTCGAGGGCGAGCCGAGCGGTGCCGGAGTCGAATCTGCTGACCTCGATCAGGTCGTTGACCAGCTGGGTGAGGTTCTGGGTCCCCTGACTGACGAGCCGGGCGGCGCGGCCGGCATCGCCGGGCAGCAGGTCCGCCTCCTCGTCCAGCACGTCGGTGACCGCCGTCATGGCGGCGAGCGGCGTACGGAGTTCGTGCGACACGTCGGCCACGAAGCGTCGGGCGTCGGCCTCCATCCGCCGCAGCTCACCGACCTGGCGCTCCAGCGTGCCCGCCGTGTCGTTGAAGGTCCGGGCGACGTCCGCCAGCTCGTCGACACCCCGTACCGTCAGCCGGGTCGTCAGATCGCCCTCGCCGAGCCGACGGGCAGCCCGGCCGAGTTCGCGTACGGGTCGCAGCACTCCCCGGGCCGCCAGCAGCGCGAGCAGGACCGCGAGGATCAGGGAGAGCCCACCGGTCAGCCACGCCAGCGTGGCGAGCCGGTCGATGCTCTGCTGTTCGGCGGCGAGGCTGTGGACGGAGTAGACCTCCAACCCGGTCGGCACCCGAGCGCCGTCCGCCTGGTCGATCTCCACCTGGGTCCCGATGACCAGCGCCGGGCCCCCGTCGACCGAGACGCGCTGCCAGGCGATAACTCCTTTGTGGACCGATGCACGCAGCTCCGGGGTGAGCGGGTCGGCACCACTGCCGCCCTGTGCCCGGAGGTCGCGGTAGAAGACCACCGCGTACCCCTTGCGGTCGGAGAGTCGCTGGGCCAACGTTTCGAGCTCGTCCTGGGTCGGCGGGAGTTGGCGCACCGGGTAGACCTTCGTAAGCTGATCGGTCAACGACTCCACCGCGGCGTCCTGCGCCTGCTGGAGGATGACGGTCCGAGCCTGGAAGTAGCTTCCGCTGGCGACCACCGCCGTCGTCGTCACACCGAGCAGCGCGAAGGCCAGCAACAGCCGGACCCGCAGGCCCGCGGGCCGGCCCCACCGTCTCACAGCGGCCCGAACCGGTAGCCGAACCCGCGCACCGTCTGGATGAAGACCGGCGCCGAGGAATCGGCCTCGATCTTGGCACGAACCCGCTGTACGCAGGCGTCCACGAGCCGCGAGTCGCCGAGGTAACCGTGCTCCCACACGGCTTGCAGCAGTTGCTGTCGGCTGAGCACCTGACCCGGTGTCTGCGAGAGTTCCAGGAGCAGACGCAGTTCCGTCGGGGCCAGGCTGACCGGCAGCCCGTCCTTGCTCACCACGAGCGCGGCCCGGTCGATGGTCAGGGCGCCGTGCTGCTCCGGACCGGACCGCTCGCCGCCGGCACGCCGTGGTTCGCCACCGGTCCGCCGCAGCACCGCGCGGATACGCGCCTCGAGCACCCGGGCCTGCACCGGCTTGACCACGTAGTCGTCGGCGCCGGCCTCCAGGCCGGCCACCACGTCCATGTCGTCGTTGCGGGCGGTGAGCATGATGATCGGCAGATCGCCGAGCCGCCGGATCCGGCGACAGACTTCGAAGCCGTCCATCCCGGGCAGCATGATGTCGAGCACCACGACGTCGGCCGTGGCCGCGCGCAACCGCTCCAACCCCTGCTCGCCGGTTGCCACGGCGTCCACCGTGTGGCCCTGCCGGGTCAGCGCCAGTTGGAGCCCGTCGCGCACCGTCTGGTGATCTTCGATCAGCAGGACCTGGGACATGTCGCCAAGTATCGCATCATGAATTGATTTAGCCTTCCATCGATATGGGTGCGGTGGTTATCGACCTCGGTGCGCCGGAATCCACCGACCGCGCCAGGAACACCGCCGAGCCCACCGCCAGCACCGTCGACCCGGTCGCCGCCACGATGGCGACGAGTGGTCCCGAATCGACCGATGCGCGCAGACCGGGTGCGACCGTCACAAGCACCCAGACCGCCACGATCAGGCCCACCGCCCCTTCGGTCACCGCACGCCAGACGGCGGCGCTGTCCGATGCGCCGCCCGGCGCGGTGCCCCTGTCCGGTGCGCCGCCCGGGACGGTGCCGCCGCGAGGATCGCCGGCGCCAGGTCGGGCCGCGAGCGCGGCGGCGGCCAGGCAGAACAACGCCACCGCCAGCAGGACACCGCCGAGGACGTCGCTGAACCGGTGCCAGCCCGCGATCATGGTGGCCGAGGCGATGACCGAGACGCCCACCGCGCCCGGAGCCGTCAGCCAGCGTCGGGCCCATCCGGGCAGGACCAGCATGAACGCCAGCAGCAGTGCCGTGGCTGCGGCGACGTGGCCGCTGGGGAAGCTGTTGTGGGTGGTCGAACTCTCGATCTGGAAGTCCGGGCGGGGCAGCAGCTCCTTCAGGATGCCGGCCACCCCCACCGTGCCGAGGACCATGCCGATGCCCACGGCTCCCGCCAGCAGCCGCCGGCCGAGCAGACCGACCAGCAGCACCCCGCCGAGCAGTACGGCCAGCAGCGACGGGCTGCCGAACGCCGCCAGCACGGTCTTGGCCGGACCGACCAGGACGGTCTGCTGCTCATAGCCCCCACCGCGCTCGGCACGCGGCAGGAGCAGTCCGTCGAGCCATTGACCGGAGCGGGTACCCAGGAACACGGCGCAGGTCGCGCCCAGGGCGATCAGGTAGCACAGGGCGGCCGCGAGCAGCAGCACGGCGCGGGGTGTGGCGCTGCGCGGCGGTGGCAGCGACCGCGCCGGCTGCGGGCCGGACGCCGACCGCTCGACGGAGTACGACGATCCGAGGGACATGCGGACCATGGTCGGCCCGCCAGGTCCGGTCCCGGTCCGGGGATTGTCATCGTTCTGGCACAGTTTTCCGGAGAGTTCCGGAACACTCGGGGCTCGGGCGGGTCGCAGCGCCGCAGCGCACCGCAAACCGGGCCAAGCCACCTCGATTGGCGAACAGCTCGCGTGAAACCTTCATTCACATGCTTACATGCAACTATGTTTTACCCAGGCGAGATCAACCACCACTAGGGTCAGGACGCCGATCGGTCAATATTTCGGTCGGCGGTGCGAAAAAACCATCCGGAGCACGTTGGGGAAACCGGAAGGGGTTGGGGAATGCAGGGGATGATTCCGGTCGCCTCCCTCGTCATCGGCATCGCGTCCTCGCCGGCCGAACGCCGACAGTTGGCGCGGCTGCTCGGCGGGAGCGACGCCTTTCTGATCGTGTCGAGCGTCGAACAGGCGCGGGAGTTTCTCGGGGTGGTCGACACACCCCCCGTCGTAGCGGTGCCTCCCCCCGCCCAGGCCGTGTTGGCCGAGGCGGGTCAGAACACGCTGACGCCACCACCGTCCGACCTGGCCGTCGATTCCGACCGGCGGGTGCTGCGGTGGCGGGACCAGGAGATCGACCTGACCCGGTTGGAGCACGACGTCATGCTCTGCCTGGTCGACGCGCCCGGTCAGGTCTGGACCTACGAGCGGCTGCACCTTGAGGTCTGGGGCAACCGGCACCTCGGCCGCGGGTCCGACATGCATTCGGTGGTACGACGGGTACGCCGCAAACTCGCCCGGCTGAACGCCGCGGCGACGATCCACGCGGTCCGCGGGGTCGGCTTCCGGCTCGCCCCGGCCTGACCGCCACGACCACCGGCCATCCGGGGGACGCCGCGCCGCGGTGTCCCCCGGATCGCGTTGCGCCGACTCGCTGCCGCCAGACGTGCTCCGGCCCGCCTGGTCGGTGACCAGACGGGCCGGAGCTGTCAGCTAACGATCAGACGTCAGCACCGGATGGGAGACAGGGCGAAGTTCTCCACCGTGGGCGACCCGGCCACGATCTTCGCCTGACGGGTCTGGGGCTTCCAGCCGTCCTTGGCGACGATCAACGTGAGCGGGTTGTTCCGCCGGTCCACCCAGTAGGCGTACTTGCCCTCGGCGTCGGTGGCGAAGGTCCACGACAGGGCCCACGAGTCGACCTGGACCACCGCGCCGGCCAGCGGCGAGCTCGCGCCCTGGCAGTTGGTCCCGGTCACCGTACCCATCAGCTTGCCCCAGGTGTTCGGAGGCGTCACGTTCATGGTGACCCCCACCGGCGGGACCGAGTACGGCGTGTTCTCCTTGATCCCGACCGCGCCGGAGTAGGTGCCCGGCTGGTCGACGTTCGCCGTCATCCCGACGGTGACCGTGACCTTCGCACCGGGCGCCAGCGTGACCGCCGACTTGTCGATCGTCAGCCAGCTGACGTCGGCCGCCGACGCGGCACACTCCTCGAAGCCCGGCAGCGCCTCGCTGTCCGGTGCCGCGTTGAAGCTGCCGGACGAGCCGCCGATCTTGTAGAAGCCGCACGCCGCACCGCCGCGGTAGCGGGCGGTGTTGGCGTTCGGCAGGTTGGACCACGAGCTGGTGCCCGGGTCGTAGGCGAAGCCAACGTTGCTGATGGCCCCACCCTGCGAACCACCGACGACCAGGAGCTTGCCGTTGGCGACAGCGAACGAGCTGGCCCAGTTGTCGGCCGGCGCGTCGGCGATGGCGGTCCACACGTTGGCACCCGGGTCGTAGGAGTAGCTGGACTTCTGCGACGCCGAGCCGTCGTTGCCGCCGGTGCAGTAGACCACGCCGTCGATCCCGCCGCAGGAGGCGAAGGCCACCGACTTCGGGTAGCTGGCGAGCGTCTCCCAGGTGTCGCTACCCGGGTCGTACCGGACGACGCTGTTCGACATCGGCGTGCAGGCGGAGGTGGTGCAGCCGCCGATGGCGTACAGCTTGCCGTCGACGATCGCCTGCCCGGCTGCCGACCGCGGGGCCGGGTTGTCAGCCAGCTCGGTCCAGCTGTTGGCCCCCGGCTCGTACGACCAGGTGGCGGAATCCGGACCAGCGGCCGCCCAGCCACCGGTTGCGATGATCTTCCCGTCCAGGACGCCCACCGTCATGGCGTTGCGGGCGCCAGGAAGGTCGGCGATCGGCGCCCAGGTCAACGCCGCCGGGTCGTAGACGAAGTTCTTCGTCGTCGAGGCCGACCCGTCACCACCACCGATCGAGTACACCTTGCCGTCCAGGCTGACCACCCGGTTGTCCATGATGTTGATCGGGTAGTCGGTGATGTCCGTCCACGGCGCGGCCTGTGGGCCGGTCGCGGCGGCGATCGCCGTCGGAGCCTTGCCGGACGCCTTGGCGGCGACCGACGTCGGGACGTTGAGCCGCTGCTCCGGAGCACCACTGGCGCCCAGGATCTGCTGCTTGGTCACCTTGGACCCGTCCGCCTTGAGGATCTCGAACCCGCCGTCGCGCTCACTGAACTCGACGTCGACGGGCGCGCCGCCGGTGTTGGTCACCGTGAACGTCTTGTTGGCCTTACCGGTGGGCATCTTGACGGTCGCGCTCACCTGGGTCGGCGTCACCGACAGTCGGCCGGCCGCGAGCACGAAGTTCGCGGTGGTCGCCCAGTCGGCCTCGACGTTGACCTGCTTGCTCTGGCTGACGTAGTTGCCGGCCTTCGCGGTGAACTTGTGGGTGCCGGTCAGCGACGAGTACAGCCAGTAGAAGCCGTCGGCCAGCCCCGGGTCATCCGGGGTCGCCACGGTGGTGGCCTTCTCCGCCGGCCGGTCGTCGCTGGTGACCGTGGCACCGTTGACGTAGCTGTTGTCGTTCTTGTCCTTGACGTTGCCGACGACCAGACCGCCGTTGACCGGCACGCAGGTGACCTGGCTGCCGATCAGTACGTTGTCGACCTCCCACCACCAACCGTACGAGCCGTCGTAGAAGTGGAACCGCACCTGGACCTGCGCCTTGCCGGCCGCCTGCGGGATCGCGACCTCGGTGACCCGCGGCCCACGCACGTCCCCGGTCTGGTGGACCACGGTCGCCCAGGTGGCACCGCCGTCGATGCTGAGATCGACGTCGGCGACATCCACGCCCAGCTGGTTGTAGTCCTGGTTGAAGCGGATCACCGGGGCCGTGACGGCGGTCAGGTTGACCACCGGGCTGACCAGCGAGGTGTCCTGCGTACCGCCGGCTCCGTAGTTGTCACTGTCGATCATCGCGAAGTTGCCGCTGCCACCGGTCAGGTTGCCGCGGGCACCGTCGTCGGTGAACTTCCAGACCTGGCCGTTGCCCTCGTTGTCCACAACGGACCAGCCGGGCGGGGCGGTCTCACCGTCGAAGGTCTCGTACTCACCGTCGGAGCCGTACGTGTAGCCCGGCGCCGTGGTGCAGGAGGTGGTGTCCACCGGCACCGCGACGTTCGCGGTGGCGTTGCCCGAGCCGACGACGACCTGCTTGGTGACGACCTCGTAGCCCGGGTACTGCGTCTCGATCTTCAGGGTGTACGTCTGCCCGGCCGGCAGCGAGATGCTGTAACGGCCGTTCGACGGCGTGGTGTAGTCGTAGACGCCGGCGACACCCTGCACGCTCACCTTGGCGTACAGCGGCCAGCCGTGCCCGGAGCCGTCGGTGACGGTACCGCCGACGTTGACGCTCGGCACCGCCGCGAGGGCGGCGTTGAGCGTCGTGGTCGCGCCGTCGGCGATCGTCGCCGACGTCGTCTGGCTGGCGTACCCGAACGCCGCGATGGTGACCTGGTAGTCACCGATCGGGAGGATGGCCGAGTACTTGCCGTCGGCAGCGGTGGTCAGCTCGCGCGCGGCCGGGCCGGCGAACGTCACGGTCGCACCGGCGATTGCAGCACCGGTGGCCGCGTCGGTGACGGTGCCGGCCACGGTGCCGGTGCCACCGGTGGGAGCGGCGTTGAGCAGCGCGAGGGCGTCCAGCCGGCCTTCGCCGTAGACGTTGTTGTCCGCCGCGGTGCCACCGCACTGGTCGTCGGCCTTGTCGACCGCCGAGCCGTTGAGCAGCGCGCGGGTCGCGCCGATGTCGCCGACCAGCGACGGAGCGGCCGAGTACAGCAGCGCGATCGCGCCCGCGAGGTGCGGTGCGGCCATCGAGGTGCCGTTGAAGCTGGCGTAGGCGTTACCCGGAACACTCGACCGGACGTTCACGCCCGGTGCCGAGATGTTGGGCTTGATCTCACCGTCCTGGCCGACGCCCCGACCGGAGAAGCCGGCGATGTTGTTGTTGATGTCGTACGCGCCGGCCGAGTAGTTGTTGATCCGGCTGCCCGGCGAGCCACTGCTCTGGCAGGAGGGTCCACTGTTGCCGTTGGACCAGACCCCGAAGATGCCCGAGGCCTCCCAGGCCAGCGTCACGTCCTCCATGAAGGGGTCGTTGGACGGAGTCTGGCTGCCCCACGAGTTGTTGATGATGTTCGGACGCTTGCTGGCGTCCGGGTTCTGGCCGCTCAGGTCGGTGGGCTCGAGCATCCACTGACCGGAGGTGATCAGAGCCTCGTCGCTGGGGCAGCAACCGTTTGCCGCGATCCACGTGACCCCGGGCGCGACACCGATCTGGTTCGCACCGCCGTCGGAGCCGGCCATGGTGCCCATGGTGTGGGTACCGTGGCCGTTGCCGTCGCAGGGCGCGGCGCCGCAGGTGCCAGCGGCGTCGAACCAGTTGTAGTTGTGGTCGAACGTGCCGTCGCCGTTGTTGCCGCGGTAGGAGTTCACCAGCGCCGGGTGGTCGAACTGGACCCCGGTGTCGATGTTCGCGATGGTGATGCCCTCGCCGGTGGCCCCGAACTGGGACCAGACGTCGTCGGCGTTGATGTTCGCGACGCCCCACTCGAGGGCGTTCGCCACCTTCTCGTCGGTGCCCTTGCTGATCTCGGGCACTTTGTAGGCGACCGGGGCGTAGAGACCCTCGACCTCGGTGTGGCCGGCGAACTTCTGCGCCATCGCCAGCGAGCCGCTGCGTACCTTGATGGCGTTGGCGGCCCAGAAGGTCTGGTACTTCGCGCCCGAGCCGTCGAGTTCGGCCCGGATCTTGCTCTGGCTCTCGGCGGCGGTCTTACGCAGTGCGTCCGCGACCGCGGTGCCGCGCTTGTTCCAGTCCTTTATGGCACTGGCCTTGCTCAGGTCGGCCCGGTCCTTGAACCGGATCCAGAAGTCCCCTTCGCTCTTGGCCTGAAGCTGCTTCGCCAACTCCGGTCGGATCTTGTCCCCCGAAGCGGCGCCCGCTCCCGTTCCGCCGGGCGCGGCCTGCGCGCCCGAGCCGATACTGGCCAATCCTGTTGCGGCGAGGATGACCGCCGCACCGGCGCTCACCAGGGATCTGGCTGTGCGCCGCCATTGTGGACGTCTGAACATCGGTACTGCCTCCTCCAGAACGACCCAGAGTAAGAAGGGCCATGATGAAGGTGCAGGGGGTTCGATCCACCTCGATGCCCATCGAGCGGACGAACCCCCTCCGTGCCTCCCCATGCACCGCGCGGGTCACGCCGGTTGCCCGAATGGACACTATGATCGAGAAGAATGGACGATCAAGAACTTGCCGTGAGCAACTTGTCGCTAACGGTTGCCAGGCTGGCGGCACGCTTGCCAATCTTTGTCAGAACCATGACGAGAATTGGGCAGGGGTGCCCATCGATCCCGGGTGGGTGCGATGGCCGAGGACGACGAAGCGACGATGGACGAGGCCGATCCGACCGACGAGCCGTTCCCACTGCTGATCGCGGTGACAGCCTCGCCGACCGAGCGCATCCGACTCGCCGAACGCCTCGACGGCATCGCACCGCTGCTGCTGGTGGCCGATCTCGACGAGCTACGCCGACTGATCGCGGCTCCGCAGCAGGTGGCCGCGGCCCCGTCCGAGCCGGCACCCGTGCCGGCCCTGGTGCTCGACTCGACCCGGTCCAGCGCACGTTGCGGAGACCGTGAGGTCGTGCTCACCCGGTTGGAGCACGACCTGCTGACCTGCCTGACCACCGAGCCGGTGCGGGTCTGGAGCTACGCCGAGTTGCACCGTTCGGTCTGGGGCGACGAGGGGCGCGAGCGCAAGGCAGACGTGCAGTCCCTGGTGAAGCGGCTGCGCCGCAAGCTACACGACCTCGGCACCGGGGCCACCATCGACGTGACCCGGGGTGTGGGGCTGCGGCTGACCGATCACCAGCAGGCACGGGTGGAACGGGCCTGACGATGCGGGGTGCGTACCGGTATCCGGCCGCACCCCACGTCGCTGCTTCCGAAGGTTCAGCGGCCGGTGCCACCGCCCTGAGCCTTGGGTTGGCCCGGCTGGGACGGCAGCCGGGTGATCGGCGGCAGGACCAGGGCGATCAACGCGACGATCGCGATGACCGTGAAGGGCAGCGTGTAGCTCTTGCCGCTCGCCTCGTAGAGCAATGACGTGACCAGCGGACCGACCACGCCTCCGAGACTCCAGGCCACGATCATCGCGCCGTACACCGCCCCGGCGTTCGGAGTGCCGAAGTAGTCGGCGGCGGTGGCGGGCATGGTGCCGAAGCCGCCACCGTAGGCGAGGTAGACGAGCCCCGCGAGCACCGCGAAGAGCCCGAACGCCGCGGCGTGCGGCAGGATGAAGAAGCAGATCGCCTGCAACAGCAGCATCCCGATGAACGCTGGCATCCGGCCGGTTCGGTCGGACAGCCACGCCCACGCCA
This sequence comes from Micromonospora vulcania, assembly GCF_042658605.1. Lineage (NCBI taxonomy): Bacteria > Bacillati > Actinomycetota > Actinomycetes > Micromonosporales > Micromonosporaceae > Micromonospora > Micromonospora vulcania. Next base: position 69,218 of record NZ_JBHSQS010000025.1, read on the forward strand.
CCCGTCCGGCGCCGTTGAACAGGCCGAGGAGGCCGACCAGGGTGGCGGCCGTCGCCGCGCTCGCCCCGGTGATGACCTGCGTCGCGTCGGACGCCTGGGAGATCAGCGCGATTCCGCAGGCGACGTTGAGCGTGAGGATGCCGGTCAGCAGATACCACTGCCGGGTACGCAGCGCTTCGCGCAGCGTGTAGACCCGGGTCCCGGCGACCGCCCGGCCGGCGGTCTTCGGGGTGAACCCGGGCACCTGGTGACCCGCCGGTGGGTTCCGGAAGAAGGACGCCCCGAGCAGGATCGCGATCAGGTAGGCGACGCCCAGCGGGAAGAATACTTTGGTCGGGTTGTCGGTTCCGTTGAGCAGGGACTTCGCCACCGGTGCGACGATCACGGCGCCGAAGCCGAACCCGGCTACCGCGATGCCGGTGATCAGGCCGCGCCGGTCGGGGAACCACTTGGCGAGCATCGCGATCGGCGTAATGTAGGCGGCGCCCAGCCCGATCCCGCCCAGCACGCCGTAGGTGAGCACCAGCAGCCAGAGATCGTCCTTCGACGACGTCAGCGAGGCCAGCATGTTGCCGACCGCGTAGAGCACGCCGCCGCCCAGCGCGACCGGTCGTGGGCCACGGCGGTCCTGGATGCGGCCACCGATCAGGCTGCCGATGAAGATCGTGCCGATCGCCGTCTCGAACGGCAGTACCGCCTGCCACTTGGCCCAGCCGAACTCGTGCTGCAGTGGCGTGTTGAACACGCTCCACGCGTACACCGCGCCGAGCGCGAGTTGGACGAGCACTGCGGCGACGACGAGACCCCAACGGCCCCGCGTCGGTGTGGATCTTCCCGGATCAGTTGCGGTGTGTGCCATGAGCTGAGTCCCCCGTCTGTCGGCTCATTGGCTGGCGCCTGCGCGTGAGTTACGTCTGGTTCTCGGCCGGCGACCGGCTCCCTTCGTTGTCGCGCCGCTCTCGTTGCGGCACGACCGTGTACTTCGGATCGCGCGCCGACGCCATTCCCGCCTCGAAGACGCCGAATCGGGTGGCGACGGACGAGGCCACCAGGACCGCGCCGGAGATCACCGACAGGACCCTGCTGCGCCGGCTGAGCAGCGCGGCCACGGCGCCCACGCCGAGGAGTACGTTTCCCGCCCGGACCAGGCGGCCACTGCGGCCCTGCCGGTAGGGCTCACTGGTCAGGGTCAACCGCTCCATGCGGTGACCGCTGGCCAACTTGACGGTCGCGGCGGCCAGGGCCAGCCGCCGCAGCGGCGCGGCCTCGGCGGCGGGTGCCGCGATGAGGCCGACCCCGGCGGCGGCGGCGAGCGCGCTGCCACCGAAGACGAACGGCATGTACGGGTACGCGTCGTGCCAGGCCGGTACGGCGGTGTCGGCGAGCAGCACCCCGGTGTAGGTGGCCAACGCCGGGGCGGCGGCCGCGGCGGCCAGGCCGAGGGCATTGCCGACGGGTGGCGCGGCCCGGCGGGCGAGGCCGAGCACGCCGTGCTGCGGGAGCAGCGGCGCGAGTTCGGCGACCGCGGCCGCTCCGGCCAGCGGCCCGAACACGGTGAGGATCCAGGTGCCGACCGACATCGGCGAGGTCAGCTTGGCGACCCGCAGCATGTGGTGGAACCGGGTTGGCCGACCGAGGTCGTGCACCAGCAGGTACGCGCTGGCCGCGACGCCGCCGAGGGCGGTCCAGCGGCCCACCTGGCGCAGCCCGGGCCGTCCGGTGAGCTGAGCGCCCGCGCCGATCAGCGAGCCTCCCGCGGCGAGGCCGCCGGTGAACAGGTAGCCGGCGATGTCGTGCTTCCACACCGGCGCTTTCAGGATCGGTCGGCCGTAGTAGGAGCTGAAGTCGGCCGGCGGCACGTTGAGCTGCTCGCCGTCGCCGCCGCCACGCCCTCGACCGGGCTTGCGGTGACGTTGACCGTCGGGTTGGTCGAGGCCGGCCTGGAACTCGCGGAACCGGCTGCCGATCGGCTCGGGTGGCGTCGCGTCGGTCATGGCCGCCTACCGAGGAACGCGAGCGCGGTGGCGGCGGCCATCGTCAACGCGGCCAGGCCGGCGCTCTTCCACATCGCCGGTAGGTCGCGGGTGGTCACGACCGGGTCCGGTGGCAGCCCGTACACCTCCGGCTCGTCCAACAGCAGGAAGAACGCCCCGTCACCACCCACACCATCAT
>NZ_JBHSQS010000026.1:0-69593 GCF_042658605.1 Micromonospora vulcania
CACGAGCGGGGGGGTGGGGGGTGGGGGGTGGGGGGTTAGTTTGTGGCGCAGCCGGCGGTGGGAGCGGGGGTGGGTGCCGGGGCGCCGATCGTGGGCAGACCGAGCAACACCCCGGGGGTACGCGGGGAACGGCCCGCCTCGGCGGCGTCGCCGGCCCGGGTACGCCGGTGCGACAGTGGCGCGCCGTCGGCGTTGAGGTGGTGCGGGGCGGCGTACGTGACGGCGGTGTGCACGATGTCGCCGGGCCGGATCGACCCCGCGAAGCTGCCCGCGTCGAAGTGCACGAGGCGGCCGTCGCGGGCCCGCCCGGACATCCGGCCGGTCCGCTCGTCCTTGCGGCCCTCACCGACGGCGACCAGCACCTCCACGGTCTCCCCCACCAGGCGCTTGTTCTCCGCCCAGGTGATCTCCTCGACGGTGGCGATCAACCGCTCGTAGCGCTCCTGCACGACCTGCTTGGGGAGCTGGCCGTCCATCGTCGCGGCGGGAGTGCCCGGGCGCTTGGAGTACTGGAAGGTGAAGGCCGAGGAGAAGCGCGCCTCGCGGACCACGTCCAGGGTGCGCTGGAAGTCGGCCTCGGTCTCGCCCGGGAAGCCGACGATGATGTCGGTGGTGATCGCCGCGTCCGGCATGGCCGCACGGACCTTCTCGATGATCCCGAGGTAACGGTCGGACCGGTAGGACCGGCGCATCGCCCGGAGCACGTCGTCGGAGCCGGACTGCAACGGCATGTGCAGCGAGTGGCAGACGTTCGGCGTCTCGGCCATCGCGGCGATCACGTCGTCGGTGAAGTCCTTCGGATGCGGGCTGGTGAACCGGACCCGTTCCAACCCGTCGATGTCGCCACAGGCACGCAGCAGCTTGCCGAAGGCGTACCGGTCGCCGAACTCGACGCCGTAGGAGTTGACGTTCTGCCCGAGCAGGGTCACCTCCAACACGCCCTCGTCGACCAGGGCGCGCACCTCGGAGAGGACGTCGCCGGGGCGGCGGTCCTTCTCCTTGCCGCGCAGGGAGGGCACGATGCAGAACGTGCAGGTGTTGTTGCAGCCAACCGAGATCGAAACCCATCCGGCGTACGTCGACTCGCGCCGGGTGGGCAGCGTGGACGGGAAGACGTCCAGCGACTCCAGGATCTCCACCTCGGCGGCGGCGTTGTGCCGGGCCCGCTCCAGCAGCACCGGCAACGCACCGATGTTGTGGGTGCCGAAGACCACGTCCACCCAGGGTGCCTTGCGGACGATTTCGCCACGGTCCTTCTGGGCCAGGCAGCCACCGACCGCGATCTGCATCCCCGGATGCTTGTCCTTCACGGGGCGCAGATGACCGAGGTTGCCGTAGAGGCGGTTGTCCGCGTTCTCGCGGACGGCGCAGGTGTTGAAGACGACGATGTCCGGGGTGTCGTCGGTCTGCGCCGCGCGCACGTAGCCGGCCTGTTCGAGCAGGCCGGAAATGCGCTCGGAGTCGTGCACGTTCATCTGGCAGCCGTAGGTGCGCACCTGGTAGGTGCGCGCGCTGCCCGCCGCTGCGGTAGTCATGACCAGGACAGCGTATCCGGGTCGGCCGGATCGCCCCGAACCGAGGAGCCCACGACATGTGCCGGAGTATCAAGACGTTGCGTGAGCCGTTCACCCCGCAGGTGACCGAGGCGGACATCGAGGCGGCTGCGTTGCAGTACGTCCGGAAGATCTCCGGCTTCCGGGCACCCGCCGCGCACAACGCCGAAGCGTTCGACGCGGCCGTCGCCGCCGTGACCGAGGCCACCCGCACCCTGCTCGACCAGCTCGTGGTGCGGGGTGCCGGGACGGCTGCCGCGGACCGGCCGGCCGCCGCCGCCAGCCCGAGCTGACCGCCAGCCCTGGCTGCCGCCGGCCCGAGCTGACCGCCAGCCCGAGCTGACCGCCAGCCCGAGCTGACCGCCGGCCTGAACTGACCGCCGGCCCGAGCTGACCGCCAGCCTGAACTGACCGCCGGCCCTGGCCGACCGCGGCGCGGCCGGGCCGACCGGACCCGACCCGGAGGTCAGGCCGCGGCGAGCGCCGGGGCGATCGTGTCGGGTGCCCAGCGCGAGCGGTGGCACTGCGACCAGCCCCGGCAACCCGGGTCGGCCAACGTGCAGAGCCGCTGCCTGCTGAGCACCTCGCCGTCGTCGGTGTCCCGCACGTCGAAGTGCACCGGGCGGACCGTTCCGTCCGGTGCCACGAGCAGGTGCCGGCTGGCGTCGAGCGTGTCGTCGCGCAGCAGGCAGTTGCGGCCCAGTATCCGGGCCAGCGCGGCGATGCCGGCGTGCTCGGAGAGCTGCTCGGGCACCCCGTAACAGTCCACGACCGTCGCGAACTCGCCGGGCGCCTGCCACACGTCGCAGACCACCGCGTACGCCGGCAGTCGGGCCGGGTCGGCCACCGCCAGTGGCATCACCACTCGGCCGAGCGCCTCGGCCAGCGCCGGGTAGACCTCGACGGGTCGAGCCCGGTCGATTCTCCAGTTCCACAGCTCGGTCATTCCGCCTCCTCGCTGCGTTCGTCCCCACCGGCCTCCGGATCGGGCCTTACACACGATGGTGGGGGGCATTTGACCCCAGCCGGGGGCAAGTTACCGGTCTGTGACCATTCCGGGCAAAATTTCCCAGAGCGACGTTGCTCGGAGTAGCGGGAAGGTGACAGTTTATCGGGTACCGTGTGCCGTCCGTACGATCGACTCTCGCCTTTTTCGGCCGCGCACCGGTGCCTCCCGGTCGAGTTCAGCGCAGGACGACCAGGTGCTCGCTCCGGGGCAGCAGCTCACCCACCACGGGCGCACCCGGCAGCTCGCCGGCGACCAGCAGACCGCCGGAGGTCTGCGCGTCGGCCAGCAGCAGCCACTCGTCCTCGCCGACCGCACCGAAGTCGGTCCACGGGGTGACCCAGTCCAGGTTGCGCCGGCTGCCACCGCTCACGTACCCGTCGCGCAGCGCTTCCCGGGCACCGGACAAATAGGGCACCTGGGCGGTGTCGATGGCCACCGTGAGCTGGCTGGCCCGGGCCAGCTTCGAAGCGTGCCCGAGCAGCCCGAAGCCGGTCACATCGGTGCCGCAGCGGATGCCGGCGGCGACCGCCGCGCGAGCGGCGTCCCGGTTGAGCGCGCTCATCGTGGCCACCGCCTCCGGGAAACTCTCGCCGGTGGACTTGTGACGGGTGTTCAGCACACCCACCCCGAGCGGCTTGGTCAACGACAGCGGCACCCCGGCCCGGCCGGCATCGAGGGTGATCAGCTCCTCCGGCCGGACCGTGCCGGTGACCGCGAGACCGTACTTTGGACCGTCGTCGTCCACGCTGTGCCCGCCGGCCAGGTGGCAACCGGCTTCCCGGGCCACGTCCTGACCGCCGCGCAGCACCTCGCGGGCCAGCTCCAGCGGCAGCACGTCGCGCGGCCAGCAGAGCAGGTTGAGCGCGACCAGCGGGGTGCCGCCCATCGCGTACACGTCGGAGAGAGCGTTGGCCGCGGCGATGCGCCCCCAGTCGTACGCGTCGTCGACCACCGGGGTGAAGAAGTCAGCGGTGCTGACGATGCCGGTCCGCTCGTCCAGACGGACCACCGCCGCGTCGTCGCCGTGGTCCAACCCGACCAGCAGCTCGGCGGTGCCGGTAGCCGGCCCGAGACCGGCCACCATGATCTCCAACTCGCCCGGCGGGATCTTGCAGGCGCAGCCACCGCCACGGGCGTAACGGGTGAGGCGTACCGGTTCGGTCATCTGTCAATAATCCCGGTAACGCCGCGCCGACGCCACCGCTGCGACGATCGTGACCGGTGTTACCGCTCCGTGACCCGCTGGGTTGCGTTCCGCCACATCTCGCCGCCTACAGTGGCCGCACCGGGGGTCAACCGACCCCGAGCCGGGAGACGACAGGGACGGTGGACGACGTGACGACGGGCCAACCGCTCATCGTGCTGGATGCGGTCAACAAGTGGTTCGGGCCGCTGCACGTGCTGGACGACGTCTCACTGTCGGTGGGTCGGGGCGAGGTGGTCGTGGTGATCGGCCCGTCCGGCTCCGGCAAGTCGACGCTGTGCCGCGCCATCAACCGACTGGAACCGATCAGCTCGGGCACCATCACCTTCGACGGCCGGCCCCTGCCGGCCGAGGGCAAGCCGCTGGCCAAGCTGCGCAGCGAGGTCGGCATGGTCTTCCAGTCGTTCAACCTCTTCGCGCACAAGACCATCCTGGAGAACGTCACCCTCGGCCCGATCAAGGTCCGCAAGGAGAAGCCGGCCGCCGCCCGCGAGCGCGGCCTGGCCCTGCTCGACCGGGTGGGCATCGCCAACCAGGCCGACAAGTACCCGGCGCAGCTCTCCGGCGGCCAACAGCAGCGGGTCGCGATCGCCCGGGCACTGGCCATGCAGCCCAAGGCGATGCTCTTCGACGAGCCGACCAGCGCCCTGGACCCGGAGATGGTCGGCGAGGTGCTGGACGTGATGACCTCGCTGGCCAGCGACGGCATGACGATGGTCGTGGTCACCCATGAGATGGGCTTCGCCCGGCACGCCGCGAACCGGGTCATCTTCATGGCCGACGGCAAGCTCGTCGAGGACGCGCCCCCGGCTGAGTTCTTCGAGAACCCACGCAGCGAGCGGGCCAAGGACTTCCTCTCCAAGATCCTCACTCACTAGGCGTCCGTTGTGGAGCGCGCCGACGACCGGCGGGTTCCATCGAAGAAGGAGAAAAGCATGCGTATCAAGCGTGTAGCCGCGCTCGCCGCGGTGGCCGCCCTGTCGATCGGGATGTCGGCCTGTGGTGGCGACGAGGGCACCGGCTCCGGCGGGTCGGGCGCCAAGGGCATCGTCGGCAAGGCCGAGAGCCAGAAGAAGCTCGTGATCGGCGTCAAGGCCGACCAGCCGGGCCTCGGTCTGCAGACCGGCAGCCAGTACGAGGGCTTCGACATCGAGATCGGCAAGATCGTCGCCAAGGGCCTCGGCGTCGACGCCAACAACATCGAGTGGAAGACGACGGTCTCCTCCAACCGGGAGCCGTTCATCCAGCAGGGCACCGTCGACCTGGTGGTGGCGACTTACACCATCAACGACGAGCGCAAGCAGAAGGTCAACTTCGCTGGCCCGTACTTCGTCGCCGGTCAGGACCTGCTGGTCAAGTCCGACTCGACCATCACCGGCCCGGAGGGTCTGGACGGCAAGACGGTCTGCTCGGTCTCGGCGTCCACCCCGGCCAAGCGGATCCAGACGGACTACCCGAAGGCCAAGCTGCAGCAGTTCGACGCGTACTCGAAGTGCCTCCCGCAGCTGGAGAGCGGCAAGGTCGACGCGGTGACCACCGACGACATCATCCTCGCCGGCTACGCCGCCCAGACCCAGTACGCCGGCAAGTTCAAGGTGGTCGGCAAGACCTTCTCCAGCGAGCCGTACGGCATCGGCCTGAAGAAGGACGACAAGACCGGCTGCGAGAAGGTCAACGAGATCCTCAAAGCCGCCGCCGCGGACGGCACCTACAAGGCCGCCTGGGACGCCACCCTCGGCAAGAGCGGCAAGGCCGCCCCCGAGCTGGACACCACGAAGCTGACCAACTGCGGCAGCGTCTGACCGGTCCCGGGGGCCGGCACCCGAGCTCGGGTGCCGGCCCCCGGCCCGTGACGACGCCGACGACCTGCCCCCGGGAGCCGACGCATGCACGTATTCGCTGATCCGACGAACTTCGACGCCTACCTGTCGGGATTTCTCTGGATCCTCAAGCTGACCGGCGCGTCGGCGGTGTTCGCGCTGGTGCTCGGCGTGCTGCTCGCCGCCATGCGGGTCTCACCCGTGCCCGTGCTACGCGGCTTCGGCGCTGCCTGGGTCAACACCTTCCGCAACACGCCGCTGACCCTGGTGGTCTTCTTCTGCTACTTCGGGCTCTTCTCCACCCTCGGTCTGACCCTCTCGGACGACCTGGACCTGAACAACTTCTGGCTGGGCGCGATCGGGCTCTCGGTGTACACGGCGGCGTTCGTCTGCGAGGCGGTCCGCTCCGGCGTCAACACCGTACCGGCCGGTCAGGCCGAGGCGGCCCGGGCGATCGGGCTGACCTTCACGCAGACCCTGCGGATCGTCGTGCTGCCGCAGGCCGGACGCTCCGTGGTGGCGCCGCTGGGCAGCATCCTCATCGCGCTCTGCAAGAACGCGACGATCGTCGGCACCATCGGCCTGATGGAGTCCTCGAACGTGATGAAGGATCTGATCAACAGCAACGGCGACGCGGTCATCCCGATCTTCCTGGTCTTCGCCGGCACGTTCGCCGCGTTCCTGATCCCCACCGGCTACCTCTTCGGCTGGCTGGCCAACCGTCTGGCGGTGAAGCGCTGATGAGCGCCAACACGGTTCTCTACGACCACCCCGGCCCCCGGGCCCGGGTCCGTAACGCGGTGCTCAGCGTCGTCTTCGGCGTCGCGCTGGCTGGCCTGCTCTGGTGGGTCTACGCCAAGTTCGATCAGGCCGGGCAGTGGGAGGGCTCGCTCTGGCAGCCCTACACCGAGGCCTCGACCTGGACCCAGTTCATCCTGCCCGGCCTGCGACAGACGCTGTTCGCCGCACTCACCGGCATGGTGCTCTCGCTCGCGTTCGGCATCATCTTCGCGGTCGGCCGACTCTCCGACCGTTGGTGGATCAGCGTCCCGGCCGGTGCGGTGGTCGAGTTCTTCCGGGCCGTACCCTTGCTATTGATGATCTTCTTTATCTTCTACGGCGTGCCGTTCCTCATCCAGGGGCCGGTGCCGGCGTTCTGGGCCGTGGTGATCGGGCTGACGCTCTACAACGGCTCGGTGCTCGCCGAGGCATTCCGCGCCGGCATCCGGTCGGTGCCGAGCGGCCAGGCCGAGGCCGCGTACGCGGTCGGCCTGCGCAAGAGCCAGGTGATGCGGTTGATCCTGATCCCGCAGGCCGCCCGCGCGATGCTGCCCGTCATCGTGAGCCAGCTGGTGGTGCTGCTCAAGGACACCGCGCTCGGCTACATCGTGGCCTTCCCGGAGCTGATGCAACGCGGGGTCAACGACCTCGCCGCCAACCGGGGCAACATCGTCGCGGCCGCGATGGTGGTGGCCGCCATCTACATCGTGATCAACTCACTGCTCAGCATGCTGGCCACGTGGCTCGACCAGCGCGGCAACCGCCGCGCCGGCCGGATGGCCCGCCGGCCCGCGACCGGTGCGGGCCCGACCACGCTCGGCGGCGCCACCGTCCTGGAGCCGCAGGGCTGACCAGCGCCGACGCACCACCGTCGTCCCCGCTCCGACGCTGTTCGGGGCGGGGACGCGCGTTCAGCGGGCGATCTCGGTGACCCGGGACTCGCGGACCACGGTGACCCGGATCTGACCCGGATAGGTCAGCTCCTCCTCGATCTGCTTGGCCACGTCCCGGGCCAGCACGGCCGCCCCGATGTCGTCGACGTCGTCGGGCTTGACCATGACCCGGATCTCCCGGCCGGCCTGCATCGCGAAGACCTTGTCCACGCCGAGCTTGCTGGCCGCGATCTCCTCGATCCGCTCCAGCCGCTTGACGTACGCCTCCAGGCTCTCCCGACGCGCGCCCGGCCGACCGCCGGAACAGGCGTCGGAGGCCTGCGTGAGCACGGCCTCGATGGTCTGCGGCGGCACCTCGTTGTGGTGCGCCTCGATGGCGTGCACCACGTCCTCGTGCTCGCCGTACTTGCGAGCCAGGTCGGCGCCGATGATGGCGTGGCTGCCCTCCACCTCATGGGTGAGCGCCTTGCCGATGTCGTGCAGGAACGCGGACCGCTTGATGGTGGGCACGTCCAGGCGCAGCTCAGCGGCCATGATGCCGGCGATGTGCGCGGTCTCCACCAGGTGCTTGAGCACGTTCTGCCCGTACGAGGTGCGGTAGCGCAGCCGGCCCAGCAAGGTGACCAGCTCCGGGTGGATCTCGGTGATGCCGACCTCGACCAGCGCGTCCTCGGCGGCCCGCTGGCAGAGCTCCTCCACCTCCTGCCGGGCCAGGTCGTAGACCTCCTCGATCCGGTGCGGGTGGATCCGGCCGTCCAGCACCAGCTTCTCCAGGGTGAGCCGGCCGACCTCCCGGCGTACCGGGTCGAAGCAGGACAGCAGCACCGCCTCCGGGGTGTCGTCGATGATCAGGTTGACGCCGGTCACCGACTCGAAGGCGCGGATGTTGCGCCCCTCCCGGCCGATGATCCGCCCCTTCATCTCGTCCCCGGGCAGGTGCAGGACGCTGACCACGCTCTCCGCGGTCTGCTCGCTGGCCACCCGCTGGATCGCGTCCACCACGATGTGTCGGGCCCGCTGCTCGGCGGTGCCGCGCGCGTCGGACTCGATGTCACGTACCAGCAGCGCGGCCTCGCGCTTGGCCTGCGTCTCGATCGCCTCGATCAGCTCCAGCCGGGCGGCATCGGCGGTGAGGCCGGCCACCCGCTCCAGCTCCCGGCGGCGCAGCTCCTCCGACTCGGCCAGTTCGGCCTCGCGTCGGACGAGGCCGGACTCCCGGGCCGCGAGGGCCGCGCTGGCGGCGGTGAGCTGCCGTTCCCGCTCCGCGAACCGCTCGACCTCCTCGGTGTGCAGCCGCTCCCGCTCGTCCATCCGGGCCGCCCGGCGTTCCACCTCCGCAGCCTGTTCCCGGGTGGTGGCGGCGAGCACCGCGACCTCCCGCTCGCCGCTGCGCCGGGCTGCCGTACGCAACTGCTCGGCATCCGCCTCGGCCTGGTTGTGCGCGCGCTCCAACACGGTGTCGGCCTCGGCGCGAGCGTCATCGAGCACCCTGCGCGCCTCGGCGCGAGCCGCCTTCGCCTCGGCCTTCGCCGCCGCCGCCTCGGTACGCGCCGCCGCCGCGGCGGACTTCGCCACGTCGATCGTGCTGTTCGCCTCGTCCGCCGCGTTCCGCAGGGCGGCCAACGACTGCTCCTGGCGGTCCTTCTCGGCGATGAAGGCGGGATCCTCGGGCGCCGGCGCGGTACCCATCCCGCGCAGCGTCCGAACGCCCACCAGCACGGCCCCGACCACCACCACAGCGAGGATCAGGACGGCCACGAGGAGCACGATGTCGAAGGCGTTCATGCCGGAACCCCGTGGGGCCTACCGGTGAACCTGTGCCGCCGCCCCGCCATGGCCGCCTCCCCTGAACGTCGAGACCGCAGCGACCGTGCCGGTGGGCACACTCCTGCGGCTGTGGACGCCCGACCGGAGCGGCTGGCCGTGGGTAGCTCTCTCCGCCGGCGGTGCCCTCGGGCAGCGTCGGCGACCGGGTGCAGTTGTCGCGGCGTCCCGGACCGGCCTGCCCGGGACTGCCGCCAAAGGCCGCGGAGTCGGCCAAAGTGATGCTGTTCTGTTACGCGTTCTATGTTGTGCGCTTAGCCTGCGCTGGTCGGGCAATGTGAGCCTGTATGGCGAGGCTAGGTCGCCGGGGGTGCTCTGGTCAAGGACTCATGATCAAACCCCCCGAACGGAGCGAAGTTGTACCGTCACCCAAAGCTGATGCGGTGTCGGACACGGAAGGACAAACACGGCGAGCCGCCAGCGCCAATCCGGATGTCGTGCCTGTTCAACGACGTCCCTACGACGTGCCAGACCGTCTCTGTGACAACAGCGACCTGTACGCGCAGGTGCCAGCCGCCCCGCGCCCCGCGCCCCGCGCCCCGCGCCCCGCGCCCAAGATCGTGCTCGATCCTGGAAATAGTGGACTCGTTGTCGCGGTGAACCAACTAGATCCTGGATCGAGCACGATCAACGCGCACGATCAGCCGCTTCGGTGCGCCTTCTTGGGCGGGTCGGGACCTGAGCGCATGGTTTGCCGATGAGCGATATACCTCAGAGTCATATTTATACCGCTGAGGCATATTGCTCAGCAGCATGTTGCCCGCTGGACCATTGACGCTCCGTAGTCGGACAGGCCAGCCGAGCCGAGCCATCAGCGCTCGGTGCGACCTCTGCGGTAGAGCGACGAAGCCAAACCGGCCACGCTGCGCCCGCAGGGTTGAACGAGTGGGCCGCCGGCGACCTGATGGCCTACCTGCGCTAACAGCGGAAGGCCACCCAACGGGCCCGCACCACCCGGCGGGCCTGCGCCTTCCGGGCCAGGTCGGGGCCGGCGGTCGTTCAGCGGGCTCCGGCCGCCAGTGCGGCGGCGACCAGCGCGGCGTTGGTTGGTGCCGGTGATCCGTCGGGCAGCAGGAGCGTGTCCTCCAGCCCGATCCGGGTGTGCAGGCCACGGCTGACCGCTTCGGCGAGCACCGCCCACGTCGCCGGCCCCTCAGCGTGCAGAAGCACGGGCAGACTCGTGGCAGTGGGTAGCGCGGCGAGTATCCGCGCCGCGTCGGCCAGCGCCACCGGCACCTCCTCGGCCATGCACTCGACCAGGAGCCGCCCGACCGGCACCCGCCAGGCCCGGTACGCCGTGACCGCGTCGAGCGTCCAGAGCCCCACCTCGACGAGCACACCGCGCTCGTGCAGGGCGGTGGCGACCGCCTCCGCGCCGGGCTCGTGCGCGTTGACCGAGGCGAAGTCGGGCAGCACCTGCCAGGCCCGGACGGCGGACACCCGGGCGGCCGGATCCGGCTCGATCCAGGCCCCGGTGCTCACCCCGACCGGCAACCCTGGCCGGGCGGCCCGGACCGCGTCGAGCGCGGTGGCTATCGCCTCCGGGAGCAGCGACTCGGCGCCGCTCGCGTCCCGGGGGTGGATGTGCACGGCCGTGACACCGAGCGCGGCGCAGCGGACCGCGTCGGCGGCCAACTCCGCCGGGGTGACCGGCACGGCCGGGCGAACGCCCCGGGCACGCCCGCCGTTCAGACACGCCTTCAACATCGGGCCCACACCCCCGCCGGGCCGCTCACTCGATGGTGCGGTTGTCGCGATCGAGCTCGCCCTCGGCATCGGCGAGCGCTTCGGCGTCGATCTGCTCGGCGAACTCGGCCGCTTCGTCGCTCTGCGCGGCGAGCGCGTCCTTCACCGCTCGGATCGCCACGCCGGGCGGGTAGCCCTTGCGGGCCAGCATGCCGACCAGCCGGCGGAAGATCGCGTCGGGCTCACCCCGGGCGGTGCGCAGTTTGCGCTCCACCAGGGCACGCGCGGTCTCCGCCTCGGTCTCCTCGTCCAGCTCGCCCAGCGCCTCGGTGGCAACGTCGCCGTCCACGCCCTTGCGGCGCAGCTCGTTGGCGAGCGCCCGGCGGGCCAGACCACGCCCGGTGTGCCGGCTGGACACCCAGGCTCGGGCGAACGCGGCGTCGTCGATGATGCCGACCTCGTCGTACCGGTCGAGCACCTCGGCCGAGACCTCCTCGGAGATCCCCCGCTTGGCCAGCGCCCCGGCCAGCTCGGCCCTGGTGCGTGGCCGGACGGCGAGCTGGCGCAGGCAGATCTCGCGGGCCACCTCCGACTCGTCGCGAGGTGACCCCGAGGGCTCGGCCGCGTCGGGCGCCTCGGACCGGTCACGGCGCCCCCGACGGGGGCGGGGTGGATCGCTGGCGTCGCCCGTACGGGGCGGACTGGCATCCCAGCCCCGCCCCGTACGGGCGCGTCGTCCTGCCACGGATCAGCGACCGATCAGAAGTCGACCGGCGGCAGCTCGGGGCCACCGGCGGCGTCACCCGCGCCGACCCCGACGCCGAGCTTCTCCAGGATCTTCTTCTCGATCTCGGCCGCCACGTCCGGGTTCTCCTTGAGGAACTCCCGGGCCTTCTCCTTGCCCTGGCCGAGCTGGTCGCCGTCGTACGTGTACCAGGCACCGGACTTGCGGATGATCGCCTGCTCCACGCCGACGTCGATCAGCGAGCCCTCGCGCGAGATGCCCTTGCCGTACATGATGTCGAACTCGGCCTGTTTGAACGGCGCCGCGACCTTGTTCTTCACGACCTTGACCCGGGTGCGGTTACCGACGACGTCGGTGCCGTCCTTGAGGCTCTCGATACGCCGCACGTCGAGACGGACCGAGGCGTAGAACTTGAGCGCCCGACCACCGGTGGTGGTCTCCGGGCTGCCGAACATCACGCCGATCTTTTCCCGGAGCTGGTTGATGAAGATCGCCGTGGTGCCGGTGTTGCTGAGCACACCGGTGATCTTCCGCAGCGCCTGGCTCATCAGCCGGGCCTGGAGACCCACGTGGCTGTCGCCCATCTCACCCTCGATCTCGGCGCGCGGCACCAGGGCCGCCACCGAGTCGATCACGATGATGTCGAGCGCGCCGGAGCGGATCAGCATGTCCGCGATTTCCAGCGCCTGCTCGCCGGTGTCCGGCTGGGAGACCAGCATCGCGTCGGTGTCGACACCGAGCGCCTTCGCGTACTCCGGGTCGAGCGCGTGCTCGGCGTCGATGAAGGCCGCGATGCCGCCGGCCCGCTGGGCGTTGGCCACCGCGTGCAGTGCCACGGTCGTCTTACCGCTGGACTCCGGGCCGTAGACCTCGACCACCCGGCCACGCGGCAGGCCGCCCACACCGAGCGCGACATCGAGCGCGATGGAGCCGGTCGGGATCACGGCGGTCTGGATGACCGGCCGCTCCCCCAGCCGCATCACCGAGCCCTTGCCGAATTGCTTGTCGATCTGAGCGAGAGCAAGGTCTAGCGCCTTCTCCCGGTCAGGCCCTGCTGCCATGGTTGCCACCCCTGCCTTCGCCGGCGTCTTTGCTGAGCTTCGCGTCACGCGGACACGCTAGGCGCTAGGTCCGACAGAAAACCAGCCGACGGGCCGCGAGCTGTGGACGAGCACCCCGCTGTGGACAATAGCCGAACAGGTGTACGACTGGAGAAGCGACACGCGGAAGCGGGGAAAAGGCTGCTCAGCGTAGTCGCGCGGGCACGCGGTCGGGGTACGCGGCACAGACCGCCCGCCACACCACGTGCGCCTGTTCCCCCGACGCCAGGGCCTGCTCGATGGTCCGCCCGTCGAGCTGGGACAGCACCTGGTCGCGGGCGATGCTGGCCGCGTAGCCAGGCCCGAACGCCTCCTCCAGCCGCGCCCAGAAGTCGGTCAGCCGCACGTGTTCAGCCCTCCTCGTCCGGTGCCCCGGTCGGCACCGGCCGCAACGCTAGCGCCACCAGGGGCACCGTTGCGACCGCCGCGAGCAGGGTGAGCACCGGATAACCGGCGACCTGCATGACAAACCCGCTGACCATGGCCGCGCCGGCGCCGGCCAGCCCCATGGTCAGGTCGGACAGCCCCTGCACGCTCGGCCGCACACCGGCCGGCACCGACTCGGAGAGCAACGTCGAGCCGGCGACCATGGTGCCCGACCAACCCAGCCCGAGCAGGGCCAGGCCGACCGAGAGCCGGGGCGTGTGGTGCCCGGCGGTGCCGGCGACCGCGCAGGCGGCCAGCAGCAGCCCGACCCCGCCGAGGATCACGACCCGCCGGCCGAGCCGGTCGGTGAGCCAGCCGACCAGCGGGGAGAACGCGTACATGCCGGCGATGTGCACGCTCAGCACGATGCCGACCAGTCGCAGCACGTCGGCGTCACCGTGCGACTCACCGAGCCGGACCGGGGTCATCGCCATCACGGCCACCATCACCAGGTGGCCGACCGCCACCGCGGCGATGCCGAGTCGGGCAGCGGGCTGTCCGCGTACCACCGACCAGGCCGACCGCATCCCGGCGCCGCGCGGCGCGCGCAGCCCGACCGGCGCGGCGGCCGGTGCGTCGCCCGCCGCGAGCCGGCGGGCGGTGAGCAGCGGGTCGGGCCGGAGAAACCCGAGGAGTACGCCGGCAGCCAGCACGAACGCGGCCGCGCTGAACGCGAACGGGCCGGCCAGCGGCGGCAGCCCCCAGCCGGTGGTGACCCGATCGGCCAGCGCGGCGAAGTTCGGCGCGGCCACCGCGCCGATGGTGGTGGCCCAGACGATCATGGAGAGCTGCCGGGCCCGACGAGCCGGCTCGGCGAGGTCCACCGCCGTGTAGCGGGCCTGCAGGTTCGCGGCGGTGCCCCCGCCGAAGAGCAGCATGCCGAGGAAGAGCAGCGGCACCGAGCGGGTCGCCGCCGCGAGCACCACCAGCAGGCCGCCGATGGCACCGACCGCGTACGCCACCGCCAGGCCGGGGCGGCGACCGTGCCGCGTCATGATCCGGGTGACCGGGACGGCGAGCAGCGCCGCACCGACCACTCCGGCGCTCTGCGCCAGGCCGGCCACCGCGGTGCCGGCGATCCGGGCGGCGAGCAGAGCGCCGACCGAGATCCCGATGGTCACGCCGATGCCGCCGACGATCTGGGTGGTGAAGAGCAGCCGCAGGGTACGCCGCTGGATCGGCGCGACATCGGGCCGGACGGGACGCGGCGCGGTCAGGTCGGTTGCCATCGGCGCTCCTCAGGACGGGGTTGCCCCATCCTCGCGCACTCCTCGGTCGGTCGACGCCTGCGGGCGACTGGACGATTGGAAGGGACCCTTCCTATCGCCTGGGCGATAGGAAGGGTCCCCTGCTAACGGTGGATCAGCACTAACGGTGGATCAGCGCCAACGGTGGATCAGCCGGCCATCACCCGCTGGTGCAGCGCGGAGACCGCCGAACGGGCCGCGACGAACGCACCGTGCTGCCAGGCCACCTCGTGGCTCAGCCAGTCACCGGCGAAGTAGACCCGGCCGGCCGGCTTGAGCAGCAGGTTGTAGCCGGGCGTGCCGTACCGGGGCGAGGTCCAGCCGCCCTCGATGTAGCGGGTCCGGTCCCAGGCGTGGGAGTACGAGGTGACCAGTTCGCTGCGGTACTTGTCGCCGTGGATCTTCACACCCTGGCTGATCGCGCGCTCCCTGCGCTGCTCCGGCGTGAGCACGCTGTACGCCTTGGCGTTCGTCCCGGTGTTGTAGTAGCCGACGACCAGGCCGCGCTTGGCGTGGAAGCCGTACGACGGGTACCAGATGTGCGACAGGTCCAGGTCGGTCTCGGTGATCCCGCCGTAGATCCGCTGGTCGTTCTCCCACCAGCGACTGCGGTACTCCAGACCGATCTTTCCGGCCGCGGTGACCGGGAAGTCGGCCAGGGCGGCGGTCACGTCGGTGCCGAGGTTGTGCGGTACCCGGGCCATCAGGTGCGGCGGCAGCGCCGCCACGCAGTAGTCGGCGGTGATCTGCGCGTCCCGGCCACCCTGCCGGTAGGTCACCTCGACCTTGCCGCCCCGGTCGGTCACACCGGTCACCTCGGCGTTGAGACGGATCCGACCCGTGCCCACGGCCTTGGCCAGCGCCCGCGGAATCTGGTCCATCCCGCCCACCGGCTGGAACATCAGCATCGCCTGGTCGTAGCCGAACTCGAAGGAGAAGTACCGGCCGACGTTGCTGGCGAAGACGTCGGCGAGCGCCGGTGGCGTGCCGAGCAGGGTTCCCTCGTCATTACCCGCGCCCGGATACGCCGAGAAGCCGCGACGGTTGGTCCCGGTGTACGCCCAATCGCTGGTACGTCCGCCGATCGCACCGAAGCTCTGCAGGAACGACAGCACCCGTTCGCGGTCGGTGGCGGTGAGCTGGCTGTCCAGCGCGCCCTGATCGGTGGCCCGGGCGAGCAGTTCCGAGACGTAGCCGTACACGTCGGCCTTGGCGGTCCGGTACCGGACCGGCTTGGTCATGCCGGCGGACTCGTTGTAGATCCAGGCGTCGGCGTTCTGGTTGGTGAAGGCCTCGATGGGCACACCGAGTTCCCGGCAGTAGTCCAGGGTGACCATCCACTGCGCGATCCGACCCGGCCCGGCGTTCATGTACACGCCGTCGGAGAAGGTGGCCCGCTGGGTGTGTCCATCAAGGTCGGTCTCGACATCGCCGCCCCGGATGGTCAGGTTCCGCCCACCCACGCGGTGCCGCGCCTCGATGATCGTGCACTTGTACCCGGCCTTGCCCAGCTCGTACGCCGTGGTGAGCCCGGCGATGCCGCCGCCGAGGATGACCACGCTGGCACCCGACCTGCCGGTCAGGGTGAAGTCGGAGCGCTCCGGTGCCCGGAATGACGGGGCCGTCGACGCAGCCGCGCTGGGAGCGAGACCCATGGCGCCCATGGTGGCGAGCATCGCGCCAGCCCCACCGCTGACTCCGACCGCACGCAGGAATCCCCGCCGGCTGACTGTCGACTGTGCCTGATCACTCATTACGTCTCCCTACAAGATCGACTCATCGCCGAGTCTGCAGAGGACCTGTTACAAGATCGCGCCAATGTCGTTTCGAGGAGGTATCGCCGTCACCGCGCGTGGTGGCGCTGCCGTCCGCGCCTCAACGGCAGGCCAGGGTCAGCAGACCCCCGGCGCAGCTTCAGCCGGGCAGCCCGAGCGGCATCACCTGCAAGATCTACATGCTTTTCGCGGAAAGCATGCCTTGCATCACGTGGAGGCGGCACTTCCTCGGAGGTTTTACGGATCTTGAGCGTCAGTCGGCGGGGCGCATGGACGTGAGGTGAATTTCTGGAGCGCCCATCCCGAGGGTTGGGCTCTCGATCCATGCAGTTACGGACGGTCACCTTCGCCCCGAGGGCCGGGGTCAGTAGCCGTTGCCTCCACCGTCGCCACCGGACGCGATCGCGATCAGCGCGATCACGATCACCACGATCACCAGGATCACCGCGATCCAGATTCCTTTGCGCGTACCACCTGAAGCCATCGTCAGCCCACCTCCGGCGCCCCGCATACCCGCCCCGTCCGCCTCGAATCGCCGGGCTGTCAGGTCGGGAAGCCGGGGGGCGGGGTCGGGTGGGTGGACCGGGCCAGGGCCGCGGCCAACGGGGCCAGGTCGGCAGGAGTCAACGGGCTGAGAGTGATGCGGAGGGCGGGTGGGGCGGCGATCCGGTAGAGCGCGCCGGGAGCCACCGCCCAGCCGGCGTCGCGCAGGGCGGTGACCGCGCTGGTCTCGTCCGCCACCGGTAGCCAGACGTTGAGCCCGGTGCGGCCGTACGCGGTCAGGCCGTGCTCGGCGAGCGCGGCCAGCAGCCCGGTCCGCCGTCGGTCGTAGCTCTCCGCGGCCCGCTCCACCAGGTCGGTGACCGCCGGGTCCTGCCACAGCGCGAGAACCAGCCGTTGCAGCACGGTGGAGACCCAGCCGGCGCCGACCCGCGTCCGGCCCGTCACCCGGGCCACCGTGGTCTCGTCGCCGACCAGCACGGCCAGCCGCAGGTCCGGGCCGAAGGGCTTGCTCACCGACCGCAGGAAGGCCCAGCTCTCGGTCGCGCCGGCCAGCGAGTGCAGCGGTACGCGGGCCAGCTCGGCGGCGTGGTCGTCCTCGATCAGCAGCAGGTCCCGACGGCCGGCGAGCAGTGCCCGCAGCTCGTCGGCCCGGGTGGCCGAGACGGCCGCGCCGGTCGGGTTCTGCGCCCGGCTGGTGACGACCAGCGCACGCGCACCGGCGGCCAGCGCGGCGGCCACCCCGGCCACCAACGGCCCGTCGTCGTCCACCGGTACGCCGATCGGCCGCAGCCCCAGCGCGGCGACCAGGTCGAGCAGGTTGGCCCAGCCCGGATCCTCCACCGCCACCGCGTCGCCGGGGCGCAGGTGAGCGCCGAGCAGCCGCTCGATGCCGTCCAGCGCACCGCCGGTGAGGGTCAGCTCGCCGGCCGGTACGCCGTCCGCGCTCAGCCGGGCCCGGGCCGCCGCGGCCAGCTCGGGCAGTACGCCGGCGTCGGAGTAACCGACCGGCGGGTCGGCTACGGCTGCGAGCGCCGCCAGGTGTGGGCCGAGCGGGGGCAGCAGCCGACGGTCGGGCTCACCCAGCGACAAATCACGGGCACCGGGCGGCGGGGTGGGGCGCAGCGCGGAGCGCCGCGCGGCCACCGGGGGCCGGGGACGGACCCGGGTGCCGTGCCGACCCGCGGTGGCGAGCAGCCCGCGCTGGCGCAGCTCCTGGTAGGCGCGGGCGACGGTGGCCGGGCTGACGCCCAGCTCGGCGGCGAGCGCACGGACGGCCGGCAGGGCGACGCCGGGCGGCAGGGCACCGGTACGGATGCCCGACTCGATGCTGGCCGAAATCGCGACGGCCGTCGCGCCGGTGAACTGATAGCGTGCTGACACAAATTGGAGATTGTACTAGAACAAAGGGGGGAACATGTACCCACCCACCGCCCGGACCACCCCCAACCGCTCCCGCGACATGATGAGCTACGACCGGACGGCCGCACACGCCGTGCTCGACGAGGCGTACCACTGCGCCCTCGGGTTCACCGTCGACGGCGAGCCACGGGTGCTGCCCACCCTGCACGTCCGCATCGGCGACACGCTCTACCTGCACGGCTCCACGGGCAGCCGGCCGTTGCTCGCCGCCCGGGGCGACGGGCTGCCGGTCTGTGTCTCGGTGACCCTGCTGGACGGGTTGGTCTACGCCCGTTCGCAGTTCCACCACAGCGCCAACTACCGCTCGGTGGTCGCGCTCGGCACCGCCCGGCTCGTCACCGACGAGCGGGAGAAGACCGCGATGCTCACCGCGCTGGTGGAGAAGGTCGCCGCCGGACGGAGCACGGACAGCCGTCCACCGAGCCGGCGGGAGCTGGCCGAGACCGCGGTACTGGCGCTGCCGCTGCGCGAGGTGGCGGTCCGGTCCCGCACCGGTGGGGTACGCGAGGACGAGGCCGACCTGCACCTGCCGCACTGGGCCGGCGTACTGCCGTTGCGGCTGACCGCCGGGCTGCCGGAACCGGCCGCCGGGGTGACCGCGCCGCTGCCGGCGTACCTGCGGGCGGCCCGTACGCCGTGGCACGACCCGGCGCCGATGGCCGGTGCGCACGTTTGGCTGGAGCCGCTGGACCTGGCGCACGCCGACGAACTGCACGCCGCAACCGCCGAGGAGGAGGTCTGGCGGCACCTCGGCATCGCGCTGCCGACCGAACCGGCCGGGACGGCCGCGGTGGTCGCCGGCGCGCTGGCCGCCCAGCACCGGGGGGAACGGGTGCCCTGGGTGCAGCGCTGTGCGGTGACCGGCGCGGTGGTCGGGACGACGTCGTACTACGAGATCGATCCGGAACGGCGTTCGGTGGCGATCGGGCACACCTTCCTCGGCCGGCCGTGGTGGCGTACCGGAATCAACACCGAGGCGAAGCTGCTACTGCTCGGCCGGGCCTTCGACGAGTTGGGCGCGGTACGGGTGGCGTGGCACACCGACCTGCGCAACGAGCGCTCGCAGGCGGCCATCGAACGGCTCGGCGCGACCCGCGAGGGGGTGCTGCGGATGCACCGGCAGCGATCGGACGGCTCGTGGCGGGACACCGTGCAGTACGCGATGACCGTCGACGAGTGGCCGAACGCACAGGTCAGGCTGCGAGAAAGACTTCGCCGTACGGCACCGGTGGCGTGATGATGGCGGGCGTGCTGGGGATCACCGACATCTGGACGTACGTGCTGGGCACCGTGGCCATCATCCTGCTGCCCGGGCCGAACTCACTCTTCGTGCTCTCCACCGCGGCCAAACGGGGCGTGGCGGTCGGCTACCGGGCCGCGGCGGGAGTGTTCGTCGGCGACGGGGTGCTGATGTTCCTCTCCGCTGCCGGGGTGGCGTCGCTGCTGAAGGCGTACCCGCCGCTGTTCATGGTGATCAAGTACGCCGGTGCCGCGTACCTCGGTTATGTCGGGTTGACCATGCTGCGCGGCGCCTGGCGGCGCTGGCGCGACCGCAACGACCCCAGCACGCCGCGGCTCATCGACGCCGCGGAGCCGGCGGCGATGCGCAGCCCGTTCCGCAAGGCGCTGGTGATCAGCCTGCTGAACCCGAAGGCGATCCTGTTCTTCATCTCGTTCTTCATCCAGTTCGTCGACCCCGACTACGCGTGGCCGGCGCTGTCGTTCCTGCTGCTCGGATTGATCGCCCAGGTGACCAGCGCGCTCTACCTGACCGCGTTGATCTTCGCGGGCACGTTCCTGGCGACGCAGTTCCGCCAGCGGCGTCGGCTCGCCGTCGGTGGCACCACCGCCGTCGCCGCCCTCTTCCTCGCCTTCAGCCTCAAGCTCGCTACCGCCTCGGTGTAAGGAAGGGCACCTTGTTAACGCCTGAGGTATAGCAAGGGTCCCCTCCTAACACCGGCGGCGCGCAGAGCAAGCACGCGTCGCGCAGAGCAAGCACGCGTCGCGCAGAGCAAGCACGCGGCGCGCAGAGCCGGCTGGCTCAGGTGCCGTCGCCGCCGGAGCCGCCGCCACCCACGCCCGCGCTGCCGGCGGTGCCGCCCAGGCCGAAGCCGGGCTGGACCGGCTCGTCGGGGTGGCGACTGACCCGGGCGGACTCGTTCACGCGAGCGGACCAGTCGGCGCCCGAAGCGGCCGCCGCATGCCTGTTGATCGCCATCCGCAGCCAACCGTCCACGGTGGCGACCCAGTCCCGCCGGTCGGCGTCCGCATGCCAGATCCGGAACCGGCTGATGCTCTGGTGGGTGATCCCGGCCAGCGCCAGTCGGCGGTCCACCCAGAGGATCACCTCCAGGCCCGCCGAGTTGGTCACGAAGATCACCTCCAGCTCGGTCATCGGGCCGGCATACAGCGGCGCCGCCCAGTAACCCCACCGCTGGTGCAGCGGCAGGGTCTGCTCCACGCCCGGCAGGCCGCCCTGCTGCAACCCGGCCTGACGGATCTGGAAACCCAGCGTCGCCAGCGTCGCCAGCACGTACTGCTGGGTGGGGACGGGGTGCACGACGACCGGCACCATCGCGCCCTGGTCCAGCTCCGGATCGACGGACACCTCGGTCCGCAGACCCATCCGCAGGCTCAACAGCGGCACCCCGCCGAAGGTGGTCACCGGGGTCTCCCACGGCATTGGCAGCGCGAAGTCGACCGCCCGCCGCCGGCCGGCCGGTACGACGAACCGGCCGGCGATCGGCACCTGGTGGAACTGCATCAGCCGCTTGGCGGCGTTCGGGTCGTCCGGCTCGACCGTGGTGACCAGGCCGAGCCGGACGTGCCGTACCAGCACGTCGTCCGGCCCGGCCGCCACCGTCACCCGACCCGGGAGGCGCAGGCCCGGTCGGGTACTTGGGTTGTCGAGCGTGGTCTGCACGGACAGCCCCGTCCAGCGGGACTCCCGGGACACCCCCGTCAGCCGCACCGCTGCCCCCTCCGGCACGGGACCCCGGTGGTCCCGCACCCGGCACGCCTACCCGGTCGAGGTCACCTCAGTCCCGCCGCGCCGGCCCTACCGAAACCACCGCGCCGGAACTGCCGAAGCCGCCGCGCCGGAACTACCGAAACCGCCGCGCCGGCCCTACCGGAGCCGCCGCCCGCGCGGCACGGTGTCGGTCTCGTCGTCGAACTCACCGATGACCTCCTCCAGGAGGTCCTCCAACGCCACGAAACCGATCGGTCGGGCTGGGCCGCCCCCGTTGCGTACCAGCGCGAGCTGGGACTGTCGGGCGCGCATCGCGGCCACCGCCTCGGTGACCGAGGACGTCGCCGGCAGCGTGAACGCGGGCGTCATCAGCTCCCCGGCGGTGGCGACGCGGCCGGTGGTGACCACCCGCACCGCCTCCCGGACGTGCACCAGGCCACAGACGTCGCCCGCCGGGTCCAGCACCGCCAGCCGGGACCGGCCGCTGTCCCGGCTGATCTGCTCGATTCGCTCGGCCGGGTCGTCCCGACGGACCGTGACCATGGTGGCGAACGGCTCCATCACCTGCGCCACCGAGGTGCCCTGCAACTCCAGCATGCTGGTGAGCAGCTGGTGCTGTTCCGCGCCGAGCAGCCCGTGCTCACGGGACTGCTCCAGCAGGATCCGCAGCTCGTCCGGGCCGTGCACCTGGGCGAGCTGATCCTGCTGGTTGACGCCGACCAGCCGCAGGATCGCGTTGGCCAGCGCGTTGAGCGCGGAGAGCACCGGCCGGGCCACCCGGGCGAAGCCGCGGAACGGCAGCGCGAGCAGCGTCGCCGAGCGCTCCGCGTCGGTGATGGCCCACGACTTCGGCGCCATCTCCCCCACCACCAGGTGCAGGAAGGTGACCAACCCGAGCGCGAAGAGCAGGGCGATCACGTGGCTGGCCGCGTCCGGCAGCCCGACCGCGTGCAGCAACGGGCTGACCAGGTGCTCGATCGCCGGCTCGGCCAGCGCGCCGAGTCCCAGGGTGCACAGCGTGATGCCGAGCTGGGCACCGGCCAGCATCAGCCCCAGCTCGCGTACGCCGTCCAGCGCGGCCCGCGCCGCGCGACCGCCGGTGGCCGCCGCCTGCTCCAGGCGGTACCGCTTACTGGCCACCAGGGCGAACTCGGCGGCCACGAAGAACCCGTTCAGCGCCAGCAGGACCACCGAGCTGAACAGCGCGACCCCGGGGCTCATGAGAGCCGCCCCTCGGTCAGCTGCAGCCGAACCGAATCGGCGACGTGCCGGTCCACCGCCAGCACCTCGACCAGTGCCCGGGGCTCCAGCTCGCCGTCCTCGGCGTCGGCGCCCTCGGGCAGCAGGCTGATCTCCAGCCGGTCGCCGACCTCCGGTACCCGGCCCAGTTCCCGCATGACCAGGCCGGAGAGGGTGTCGTACTCCGGGGCCTCGGGCAGCGAGATACCGGTGCTGTCGGCGACCTCGTCGATCCGCCAGCGGGCCGGCACCACCCAGGAACCGTCGTCCTGTCGGGCCGGCTCCCGGTCCGGCGGGTCGTCCTCGTCGCGGATCGGGCCGACCAGCTCCTCGGCGATGTCCTCCAGGGTGATCACGCCGGCGAAACCGCCGTACTCGTCGACCACGCAGGCCATCTGCCGGTGCCCGGACCGCAGCCGGTCCAGCACCGTCGGCAGCGGCAACGTCTCCGGCACCAGCAGCGGCGGCCCGGCCACCGCGCTCACCGGGGTGGTGGCGCGCTCCGCCGGGGGTACGCCGAGCACGTCGGCGATGCCGACGACGCCGACCAGGTCGTCGACGCCCTCCGCGCCGCGCACCGGGAACCGGGAGTGCCCGCTGTCCAGCAGCTCGACGACCCGGCTGACCGGATCGTGCGCCCGTACGGTGTGCACGTCGACGCGGGGCACCATGGCCTCGCCGGCGGTCAGCTCGCGGAAGTCCAGTCCGCGGTCGAGCAGCGTGGACATCTCGGCGTCCAGGCTGCCCTCCTCCCGGGACTCGGCGATGATCTGCTCCAGGTCGGCCGGTGTGGCCCCGCTGGGCAGCTCCTCGATCGGCTCGATGCCGACCCGGCGCAGCAGCCGTACCGACGCCCGGTCGAAGAGCCGGATCACCGGCCCGGCGACGGTCAGGTACATCAGGGTGGACCTGCTCAGCGCCCTTGCCAGCGGCTCGGCCCGGGCGATGGCGAGGTTCTTGGGTGCCAGCTCACCGAGCACCATCTGCACCACGGTGGCGATGATCAGGGCGAGCCCGACCGACAGCGGCAGGCTGACCCTCTCGCTGACGCCGGCCACGCCGAACAGGTCGGCGAGGCCGCCACCGAGGTACGGCTCGGCGACGTAACCGACCAGCAGCGCGGTCACGGTGATGCCCAGCTGCGCGCCGGAGAGCATGAAGGAGAGCCGGCTGGTGACGGTCAGGGCCCGGGCAGCGGCCGGATCGCCGTCATCGGCGAGCTGGCGGAGCTTGCCCCGGTCCACGGCGACGTAGCCGAACTCCTGCGCCACGAAGTAACCGGTGGCGGCGGTGAGCACGATGATCAAGAGAAGACCGACGACGATCAGCACGGGTAGCTCAGGGCTCCCGGGGTCGTCGGGACGGGGATGTGCCGGGCACGACCCGGCTGGCTACTGCTGCCCTCCTGGGCAGACGAGTCGATCATGCCGCCATTTTATCGACGCTGGCTGGGACTCCGCTGGGGGTGGGCCGAAGACGCCGATCGTCCGGTTCACCGCAGGTCAGCGGTCGGCCAGCTCGTCGGCGTCGAGCAGCTTGCGGTCGAGCCGGCCGGACCGGTACGCGGCCCGGCCGATCATCTGCGCCGCGACCGGAGCGGTGGTGAGCTGGAAGACCGCCACCAACAGGATCATGCCGAGGTCCGCCGGGGACCGCAGCCGCAGTGCGATGCCCAGCAGCAACAGGAGCACCCCGAGCACCTGCGGCTTGGTGGCCGCGTGCATCCGGGACAGCACGTCCGGAAAGCGCAGCACGCCGATCGCGGCGGCCAGGCCGAGCAACGCGCCGGCCACCAGGCAAGCCGCGCTGAGCCAGTCCGCGATCGTCCCGATCACGCCGGCTCCCGGACGGCGAAGCGGACCAGCGACACCGTGCCGACGAACCCGAGCAGGGAGAGCACCACCAGTACGGGCAGTGTGCTGGCGTGCCGGTTGACCGCGGCCTCGGCGCCCACCGCGCCGACCATGGTGGCGAGCAGCATGTCCGCGGCGATCACCCGGTCCAGCAGTGACGGACCCCGGTAGAGCCGGGCCAACGCGAGCAACGCGGTCACCGAGAGCAGTGCGGTGAGGACGACGGCCAGGAACGTGGTCACGGTTTGGTTCCTTTCTCGACGGGATCGTTCTGGACACGGTGCAGCTCGGCGGCGGAGCCCACCGCCCGGACGATGCGTCGCTCGACGGCGAGAGTGCGCTCCCGGGCGTCGGTCAGGTCCGCTGGCCCGTGGGTGTCCAGTACGTGCAGGTAGAGCGTCCCGGAATCGCGGTCCAGTTCGAGGATCAGCGTGCCCGGCACCAGCGAGACCGCCTCCGCGGTGAGCGCCAGGTTCAGATCGGTGGGCACCCGCAGCGGGACCCCGATGATCGCTCCACGGGGCCGGTAGCCGGGGTGTACGGCGATCCGGGCGACGTGCAGGCTCGCGCTGACCAACTCGGCGGCGAACCGTACGGCGAACACCAGGAGCGCCCAGGGGCGCAGCCGGCCCGCGAAGGTGACCGGCGGCAGCGGGAAGAACAGCAGCACCGCGCCGCCCACCAGCAGGCCGCTGACCAGGTTGGCCCAGCTCGCCTCGCCCCAGAGCAGGTTCCAGACCGCCACCAGCCAGCCCAGCGCCAGCGCCTGGTCCCGCCACCGCCCGAGCCGGCTCCGCCCCGGCGCGGGCGGGTCGGCGGCGGACCCCGGAATCGGCTCGCGCGGGCCGTCGACCGCCCCCGGAACCGGCTCGCGCGGGCCGTCGGCAGCCCCCGGATCCGGCTCGCGCGGGCCGGTCACGGTGCGCCGCCCGGCAGCACGGCCCGCACGTACGGGGTGCGCGAACGCAGGTCGGTGGCGGCATCGGCGGTGACGTCGAAGAGCGGACCGGCCAGCACGGTCAGCGCCAACCCGAGCACGACCAGGGCGACGGTGGCCCCGACCATCAACATGGGCAGCCGGACGGCGGGCTCGGTGGTGGCCAGCCGGGGCGCCCGCCAGAAGGCGAGGTTCCACACCCGGGACGCCACGTAGAGCGTGAGCAGGCTGGTCAGCGTGCCGGCCGCGACCAGCGCCCAGGGCAGTGGCCCGCCGGCCGACACCCCGGCCTGGAGCAGGCCGAGTTTGCCGAGGAAGCCGGAGAACGGCGGTACGCCGGCGAGGTTCATCGCCGGGACGAAGAACAGCACACCGAGCAGCGGCGCCATCCGGGCCAGCCCGCCGATGCGCCGCAGGTCGGTGCTGCCGGCCCGTTCCTCGATCAGCCCCGCGACCAGGAACAGGGTGGTCTGGATGGTGATGTGGTGCACCACATAGAAGATCGCTCCGGAGAGCCCGGCGACGGTGCTCAACGCCACCCCGAAGATCATGTATCCGATGTGACTGACCAGGGTGAACGAGAAGAGCCGCTTCAGGTCCGACTGGGCCACCGCGCCGAGGATTCCGACCACCATGGTCAGTCCGGCGACGACCATCAGCACCCCGTCGACCTGGCCGCCCGGAAAGAGCAGCGTCTCGGTACGGATGATCGCGTACACGCCGACCTTGGTGAGCAGTCCCGCGAAGACCGCGGTGACCGGGGCCGGAGCGGTGGGGTAGCTGTCCGGCAGCCAGGCCGAGAGTGGAAACACCGCCGCCTTGATCGCGAAGGCCAGCAGCAGCATCAGTTGCAGGGTCAGCCGGACACCGTCGGGCAGGTCGTCGAGGCGCTGGGCGAGCTGGGCCATGTTGAGCGTGCCGGTGGCCGCGTACACCAGCCCCACCGCGGTCAGGAAGAGCATCGAGGAGAGGATGCTGACCACCACGTACGTCGACCCGGTCCGGATCCGGGTCTCGGTGCCGCCCAGGGTGATCAGCACGAAGCTGGCGGCCAGCAGAATCTCGAAGCCGACGAAGAGGTTGAACAGGTCGCCGGCGAGGAACGCGTTGGTGACACCGGCGGTGAGCACCAGGTACGTCGGATGGAAGATCGTCACCGGCGAGGTCTCGCCGGTCTCGCTGCGGCCCTGGCCGATCGAGTACAGCAGCACGCAGAGGGTGACCGCCGACGAGACCACCAGCATCAGCGCGGCGAGCTGATCGGCGACCAGCACGATGCCGACCGGCGGTGGCCACCCGCCGATCGCCACCACCACCGGTCCGTGCCGGTACGCCTGCACCAGCAGCAGCACCGCCACGGTGAGGGTTCCGGTCAGGCAGAGCACGCTGACCGCGCGCTGGAGTTGGGGCCGGGAGGCCAGCAGCAGGGTCAGTGCCGCGCCGAGCAGCGGTACCACCACCGGCAGCGGCAGTAGCCCGCTCATCACGTCTCGTTCCCGCGCCGCAGACGTCGGCGTGCCGGCTCGGGATCGACCTGCTCCGGGTCGCTGCCCGGACCCTCACCGCCCAGGTCGGTGGTGGCCACCTCGTTGCGCTCGGCCTGGCGGATGATCTGCCGGTCCTCCAGGTCGTCGGGCACCTCGTCGTCGCCGGTGAGGTACCAACTGCGGTACGCCACCGCGAGCAGGAACGCGGTCAGCCCGAACGTGATCACGATGGCGGTCAGCACCATGGCCTGCGGCAGCGGGTCGCTCAGCCGATCCACCGGGCCGGTGCCGACGATCGGCGCCCCGCCGGACCGGCCACCGAGCAGGATCAGCAGATTGACCCCGTTACCGGTCAGGATCACGCCGAGCAGGATCCGGGTGAGGCTGCGCTCCAGCAGCAACGTCACCCCGCAGCCGACCAACACACCGACGACGAGCACCAGCACGAGCGTCGGGCCGGGGCCGCTGGTGGTCACCGCTCCCCCTTGTCGACGGCGAGCCCGCCGACGACGGTCCCGGTCGCGTCGATGTGCCGGTCCACCTCGGCCCCGAGACTGCGCAGGATGTCCAGCACCAGCCCGATCACGACCAGGTAGACGCCGACGTCGAAGAAGAGCGAGGTGACCAGGTGGGCCTCGCCGACCAGCGGCAGCGACAGGTCGACCCGGGCGCTCTCCAGCACCGATCCACCGGCCAGCAGCGCCACCACGCCGGTGCCCACCGACACGGCCAGCCCGGCGCCGAGGACCGCGCCGGCGCCGACCGGGGCCGCCTCGGCCAGCTCGTACCGGCCGCCGGCCAAATAGCGGACCACCAGGGCGAGACCCGCCACCAGCCCGCCCGCGAAGCCGCCGCCCGGCGCGTTGTGCCCGGAGAAGAGCAGGAACAGGGAGAACAGCACCACGGTGTGGAAGATCAGCCGGATGACCACCTCCAGCACGATCGAGCGGCGCTCCTCGTACAGGGTGGGCCCGCCGCGCAGCCACACCGGCCGGCCGGGTCGGTTCGCCCGACTCGCCGGCTCCGGCCGGCGCGGCCTCGGCCCGGTGCGGGACCGCTCGAAGATCAGGCTGGCCACACCGGTCGCGGCCACCACCAGCACCGCCAGCTCTCCCATCGTGTCCCAGGCCCGAATGTCGACCAGGGTCACGTTGACCACGTTGCGGCCGTACCCCTGCGCCACCGCCAGGTCCGGAAAGGCCGCGGAGATGTCCGGCGCCCGGCGGGCGCCGGCCGCGGCGAGTGCCAGCCCGGCGGTCACCACGCCCACCGCCACGCCGATCGCCCGGCGGGCCCACCGGCTGCTGCGCAGCGGACGGGCCGAGAACCGCTGCGGCAGGCGGCGCAGCACCAGCACGAAGACCGCGATGGTCGCGGTCTCCACCAGGAACTGGGTGAGCGCGAGGTCGGGCGCGCCGTGCAGGACGAAGAGCATGGCGGTGCCGTATCCGGTCATCCCCACCAGCAGCATTGCGGTCAGCCGGCGGCGGGCACCGACCGCCAGCACCGCGGCTACCCCGATCACCAGCACGACCACCGGTTGCAGCGGCGAGTCCCAGAGCGGGATCCGGGCCCGCCACGGTCGGGCGGCGAGCAACGCCCCGCCGGGCAGCAGCACCAGGGTGAGCAGGATGGCGCCCAGGTACTGCGGCAGCGAGCCACGCTGGGTCGCGCTGGTGACCTCGATGGCGAGCCGGTCGAACCGGCCGACGATCCACTCGTACCCCCGGTTGCCGTTGACCGGCGAGCGGAGCCGGGCCAGCACCGGGGCGAGCGGCCCGCGCAGGGCGAAAAGCAGGCCGCCGCCGACGAGCACCAGCCCGGACAAGCCGAGCGCCGGGGTCGGTCCGGGCCAGAGCGCCAGGTGCCCGTCGACCCCACCGAACAGATCGGCGTACGGGCGCAGCGCGTCGTCCAGCACGCTGGCGGCCGGCCCGGCGAGCAGCCCGACGCCGGCCAGCACGGCCGGGGGGATCAGCAGCGACCGGGCGATCCGGCCGGACGGCACCGGCGCCACCCCCGGCCGGTCGGCGAACGCGCCCCAGAGGAAGCGCGCGCTGTACGCGACGGTGAGCACGGTCCCGGCGACCAGCCCGGCGAGGATCAGCGGGCGGTCGGTGAACGCCGCGAACACCGCCTCCTTGGCCACGAAGCCGACCAGCGGCGGTACGCCGGCCATCGACGCCGCGGCCAGCACCGCCACCACGAACAGCGGCCGGGACCAGTGCCGCACCCCGGACAGCTCACGCAGGTCCCGGGTGCCCGCGCCGTGGTCGATGACGCCGACGACCAGGAACAGCGCCGCCTTGAACAGCGCGTGCGCCAGCAGCATGGCGACACCGGCCAGGGCGGCGTCCGGTGTGCCGGCCCCGGTCACCGCGATCAGCAGGCCGAGTTGGCTCACCGTCCCGTACGCCAGCAGCAGCTTCAGGTCGGTCTGGCGCAGGGCGGCCCAGCCTCCGACCAGCATGGTGGCCAGGCCGGCGACCTGCACGACGGGCCGCCACGGGCCGACCGTGGCGAGCACCGGCGCGAGCAGCCCGACCAGGTAGACGCCGGCCTTGACCATGGCGGCGGCGTGCAGGTACGCGCTGACCGGGGTGGGCGCCGCCATCGCCACCGGCAACCAGGAGTTGAACGGCAGCACCGCCGACTTGGACAGTGCGCCGGCCAGGATCAGCAGCACCGCGGTGACCAGGTATCCGCCGCTCGGCAGCGGACGGGCGGCGATCTCTGACCATCGGTAGCTGTCGGCGTGCTCGCCCAGCAGGATGAACCCCACCAGCATGGCCAGCCCGCCCAACGTGGTGACGGTCAGCGCCTGCGCCGCCGCCCACCGGCTGGACCTCCGCTCGGTGCTGTGCCCGATCAACAGGTACGAGAAGATCGTGGTCAGCTCCCAACCGACGTAGAGCAGCAGCAGGTCGTCGGCGAAGACCACGACGAGCATCGCACCGGCGAACGCGACCAGAACGGCGGCGAACCGCGCCAGCCCGATCGAGCCGGTGGCGAAGTAACGGGCGCTGTAGACGAGCATCAGCGCGCCGACACCGCCGACCAGCAGGGTCATCAACCAGGACAGCGTGGTGACCCGCAGTGCGACGTCCAGGCCCAACTGCCGGATCCAGGGGTACGTCTCGACCACCGCACCGCCGTCGCCGACGGCCCGGGTGTGGGCCAGCGCCCAGCCGAACGCGGCGGCCGGCGCCAGCGCCAGCGGATAGCACGCGCGGGGCCCCCACCACCGGACGAGGAGCGGTGCGACGAGGGCCGCCACGAGGTGGAGGATGAGCAGTACCAGCACCCGTGCTCCCGGTCGAGGTGGCCGACGCCCGTGCAGCGGTGGGCCTAGCAGCGATCAGACGCCAGTTCGTCGCGCGCCGTGCCGTTTTGCGGTAATTGTCCACCGGTCGACGGCGAAGCGCGGGCGGCCAGCCGCCCAGTCAGTGCAGCAGGGCGTCGCCGACGGGCAGGGCGTCGCGGGACGGGTGGTCGTGGCGCAAATCGGCCAGCAGGTCCACGCGGCCGAGCTGGCGGGCCACCTTGTCGACCACCCGCTCGGCGGCGGCAAGCGACCGCACCGAGAGCAGGCGGCCACGGCTCTCCCGGCGCAGCACGAAGTAGTGGACGGCAACGCGGACCAGCCCGCGATCGGCCGCGCTGGCCTGGGCGGTGGAGACGACCAGCTCCCTCAGGCAGTGCGCGAGCCGCTCGGCGAGCAGCAGCTCGGGCCCGTGCAGGCCGCCGCGGAGCATGGCGAGGTGACTGTCGACCTTGCGGATCAGCACGTCGGTGCCGGGAGCGACGTTCCGCTGCTCGCCGGCCATCCGGTCCCCTCCACCTTGCTTCGCGTTGGCAGTGAAGTTACTTTATGTTGCACCTCACAAGCAAGCAGTTAAGTGAGACTTAACGTATTAAGCACGCATCCGGTGCTTACCGCCTACACCCGGACACAATCCGCCGTCGATCGCTCGTGGTTGTCGTACCGGCGGGGCACGATGGACCAGTGACGGAGGCAGGCGCAGACACGAGCCGGGTGCTGGACGGGTTCGGCCCGGCCACCCGCGCCTGGTTCGATGCCGCCTTCGCCGCGCCCACCGCCGCCCAGGCCGGTGCCTGGCAATCGGTCGCCGCCGGTCGCAACGCCCTCGTCGTGGCGCCCACCGGTTCCGGCAAGACGCTCGCGGCCTTCCTCTGGTCGCTCGACCGGCTGTCCCGCGAGCCCGCACCGGCCGAGGCCCGACAGCGGTGCCGGGTGCTCTACGTCAGCCCGCTCAAGGCCCTCGCCGTCGACGTCGAACGCAACCTGCGCGCCCCGCTGGCCGGCATCCGGCAGGCGGCGACCCGGCTCGGCGTCGCCCCGCCCGACATCACCGTGGGAATGCGCACCGGCGACACCCCGGCCGACGAGCGCCGAGCCTTCGCCCGCACCCCACCGGACATCCTCATCACCACCCCGGAGTCACTGTTCCTGCTGCTCACCTCCGCCGCCCGGGATTCGCTCCGCGGCGTCCAGACGGTGATCGTCGACGAGGTGCACGCGGTGGCGGGCAGCAAGCGCGGGGCGCACCTCGCCCTCTCGCTGGAACGCCTCGACGAGCTGCTGCCCACTCCTGCACAGCGGATCGGCCTCTCCGCCACGGTCCGGCCGATCGACGCCTGTGCCCGGTTCCTCGGCGGTGCCCGGCCGGTCGACGTCGTGCAGCCGGCCACCCCGAAGACCATCGAGGTCAGCGTCCAGGTGCCGGTGGAGGACATGACCCGCCTGGACGAGCAGGAGCAGCCTCCGGAGGACTCCCTCGGCGGTCCCGGGCCGCGCCGCGCCTCGATCTGGCCGGCCGTGGAGGAGCGGGTCTTCACACTGATCGGGCAGCACCGCTCGACCATCGTCTTCACCAACTCCCGACGCAGCGCCGAACGGCTCTGCGCGCGGCTCAACGAGTTGGCCGCCGAGGCGGCGGCCACCGCGCAGGTCGACGAAACGGGCGGCGGCGGCGCGGTGGGCGTACCGGACGAGTGGTCGCCGCGCGACGACCCGGCGGGCGACGGCGGCCCGGCACACGGCGCGCAGCGCTGGGGTGGCCCCGCCGGGCCGGTCCGCAACCGGCCCCCGGCGGAGGTGATGGCCCAGTCCGGTGCCGCCGCCGGCGCGGCACCGGTGATCGCCCGCGCACACCACGGCAGCGTCTCCCGGGAGGAGCGCAAACACATCGAGGAGGCACTGAAGTCCGGTCAGCTCCCGGCCGTGGTGGCCACCTCCAGCCTGGAGCTGGGCATCGACATGGGCGCGGTCAACCTGGTGGTGCAGATCGAGGCACCGCCGAGCGTGGCCGCCGGGCTGCAACGCGTCGGCCGGGCCGGGCACCAGGTGGGCGCCGTCAGCCGCGGGGTGGTCTTTCCCAAGCACCGCGGCGACCTGCTCTCCTGCGCCGTGGTCGCCGAGCGGATGACCGACGGCGCGATCGAGGAGCTGCACTACCCGCGTAACCCCCTGGACGTGCTGGCTCAGCAGATCGTCGCGATGGTGGCGCTGGAGCCGTGGCGGGTGGGCGACCTGGCCGTGCTGGTCCGCCGCGCCGCACCCTTCGCCGAGCTGCCCGACTCGGCGCTGCACGCCGTCCTCGACATGCTCTCCGGCCGCTACCCGTCGACCGCCTTCGCCGAGCTGCGGCCCCGGTTGGTCTGGGACCGCGCCACCGACCTGCTCACCGGTCGTCCCGGCGCACAACGGCTCGCGGTGACCAGCGGTGGCACGATCCCCGACCGGGGCCTCTTCGGAGTCTTCCTGGCTGGCGCCGAGCGCGCCGCCCGGGTCGGTGAGCTCGACGAGGAGATGGTCTACGAGTCGCGGGTCGGCGACGTCTTCCTGCTCGGCTCCTCGTCCTGGCGGATCGAGGAGATCACCCCGGACCGGGTGTTGGTCTCGCCGGCGCCCGGGCAGGCGGCCCGGATGCCGTTCTGGAAGGGCGACCAGCTCGGCCGGCCGGTGGAGCTGGGCCGGGCCATCGGCGCGCGGGTACGCACGCTGCTGCGGCAGAGCGACGAGGCCGCCCTTGCCGCGCTGCGTGCCGGCGGGCTGGACGACTGGGCCGCCGGCAATCTGATGGCATACCTGCGCGAGCAGCGGGAGGCCACCCGCTCGCTGCCCGACGACCGCACCATCGTGGTCGAGCGTTTCCGCGACGAGCTGGGCGACTGGCGGCTCGCCGTGCACAGCGTCCTCGGTGCCCGCGTCAACGGGCCGTGGGCCCTCGCGGTAGGCCGCCGGCTGGCCGAGCGCTACGGAGTGGACGCCCAGGTGATGCCCTCCGACGACGGCATCGTGGTGCGGCTGCCGGACACCGCCGACGAGCCACCCGGCGCCGACGTGGTGGTCTTCGAGCCCGACGAGATCGCCCAACTGGTGGAGGAATCGGTCGGCACCTCGGCGCTCTTCGCCGCCCGGTTCCGGGAGTGCGCCGCCCGGTCGCTGCTGCTGCCCCGCCGCGACCCACGCCGCCGCCAGCCACTCTGGCAGCAGCGGCAACGCGCCGCCCAACTGCTCGACGTGGCCCGCGAATACGCCGACTTCCCAGTCACCCTGGAGGCCGCCCGGGAGTGCCTCCAGGACGTCTTCGACCAGCCGGCGCTGGCCGGGCTGATGCGCGATCTCGCCGCCCGCAAGGTGCGGCTGGTCGAGGTGGAGACCAGTCAGCCGTCCCCGTTCGCCCGGTCGCTGCTCTTCGGCTACGTCGGCGCCTTCCTCTACGAGGGTGACGCCCCGCTCGCCGAGCGCCGCGCCGCCGCGCTCGCCCTGGATTCGGCGCTGCTCGGCGAACTGCTCGGCCGGGTCGACCTGCGCGAGCTGCTGGACCCGACGGTGCTCACCGAGACCCACCGGCAGCTGCGCTGGCTGACCGAGCAGCGCCGCCCACGCGACGCCGAGGACGTGGTCGAGCTGCTCCGGGTGCTCGGCGACCTGAGCACCGCCGAACTGGCCGAGCGGGGCGTGCCGGAGACCTGGCTGACCGAGCTGGAGGCCACCCGCCGGGTGCTGCGGGTCCGGATCGCCGGGGAGCAGCGCTGGGTGGGCGTCGAGGACGCCGCGCGGCTGCGCGACGCGCTCGGCGTGGCGCTGCCGGTCGGGGTGGCCGAGGCGTACCTGGCTCCGGTGGCCGATCCGCTCGGCGATCTGGTGGCCCGTTACGCGCGCACCCACGGGCCGTTCGCCGCGGCGACCTGCGCGGCCCGCTTCGGGCTCGGCGTGTTCGTGGTCGAGCAGACGCTGCGCCGGCTCGCCGCAACCGGGCGGGTGGTCTCCGGCGAGTTCACCCCGGATTCCGCCGGCGCCCAGTGGTGCGACGCGGAGGTGCTGCGCTTGCTGCGCCGGCGGTCGCTCGCGGCACTGCGCCGGGAGATCGAGCCGGTGCCACCCCGCGCGCTGGCCACGTTCCTGCCCCGCTGGCAGCAGGTCGGCTCGTCCGCCCGCGGGGTGGAGGCGCTCGCCGCGACGGTGGAGCAACTGCAGGGTGCGGCGGTGCCGGCGTCCGCGCTGGAGCGGCTGGTGCTGCCCGGCCGGGTCGCCGACTACTCCCCCGCCCAGCTCGACGAACTGTGCGCCAGCGGGGAGGTGCTCTGGGCCGGGTCGGGGGCGATCTCCGGCGGCGACGGTTGGGTCACTCTGGCCTACGCGGACGCGGCCCCGCTGCTGCTCCCACCGCCGGACGAGGCGCTGACCCGGACCCCGCTGCACGACGCGGTGCTCGACGCGCTCGGCGACGGCCAGGCGCTGTTCTTCCGGCCACTGGCCGACCGGGTCGGCTCGACCGACGACGCCGCGCTGACCGCGGTGGTCTGGGACCTGGTCTGGGCCGGTCACCTCACCAACGACACCCTCGCCCCGCTGCGCGCGGTGCTCGGCGCCGGCGGAGCGCACCGCTCACGGCCGTCCGCACCGCGTACCCGCTATCGCCGGCCGGGTCGGGTGGCGCTGCCCACCCGGGGAGGCCCGCCGACCGTCGCGGGGCGCTGGTCACGGTTGCCGGAGCGCGACCTCGACCCGACCCGGCGTGCCGCCGCCCTCGCCGATCTGCTGTTGGAGCGGCACGGAGTGGTCACCCGTGGCGCGGTCATGGCCGAGCAGGTGGTCGGCGGATTCTCCGCGGTCTACCCGGTGCTGTCGGCTCTGGAGGAGCGCGGGGCGGCCCGCCGGGGCTACTTCGTGGAAGGGCTGGGCGCGGCACAGTTCGCGGTGCCCGGCGCGGTGGACCGGCTGCGCGCGCTCGCCGAGCCGTCCGACGGCGCCCGGGGCCGGGGCGGCCCGGCTACGGTGCTCGCCGCCACCGACCCGGCCAACCCGTACGGTGCCGCGCTGCCCTGGCCGGAGCGGGTCGTCGACTCCGGCGACGGGGCCGTCCCGGCGACCGGGCACCGGGCCGGGCGCAAGGCCGGTGCCCTGGTGGTGCAGGTCGCCGGCGATCTCGTGCTCTACGTGGAGCGGGGCGGCCGAACGCTGCTGTCCTTCACCGACGACGCCGACACGCTCGCCGCCGCTGGCAAGGCGCTCGCCGACGCCGTGCACTCCGGTGCGTTGGGCGCGATGTCGGTGGAACGCGCCGACGGCGAGGCGGTGCACTCCTCGACGCTGCGCGACGCGCTGACCGCCGCCGGCTTCCGGGCCACCCCGCGCGGTCTGCGCCTGCGGGGCTGACCAGCCCTCTTCGCTGCCCCCGACCGCACCGTCGAACGTCCGGCAGGCCATACCAGGTTGAGCGGTATACCTGTGAGGCATAAATATGCCTCACAGGTATACCGCTCAACAGACAGACATGTCCCGGGCCGCCGACACGCGAACGCCCGGGGTTCAGCGGAGGTTGGCGAGCACCTTCTCGTAGCGGGCGCGATCGGCGGCCGGAGTCTTCGCCTCCAGGTAGTTGAGCACCACCGCGCCGCGCCGGTACGACTGCCCGCGCCACGTCTCGGCGATGTCGCTGGCGCTGATCTCGTCGGGGAACACGTACACCGTGACGGCGTCGGTGGCGATCAGTTCGGAACAGCCCAGGCCGAGCCCGTCGGGGCCGCAGTCGACCGAGCGGTCCTTCGGGTGCGACACCTTCAGCCCGGCGGCCTTGAACGCGTCGACCACCTGCTTCGCGCCGGGCGCCGAGGCCGGGCGGCGGGGCAGCACCACGGGCGGTTGACTGGCCGGTCGCCGCTCGGTCGGCCCCTGCGGAGGAACCGAGGGCGGGGCGGCAGGCGGGGCGGAGGGCGGGACGGGTGGCGGGACGGCGCTGGACGGGTCCGCGGCCGGCGCGCTCACCGCAGGCGGCGAGACGGTCGAGGAGACGGCGTCCGGGGTCGACGACGCAGCCGGCCGCTTGGCCTCGTCGCTGCCGCAGCCGGCGGTCAGGGCGACGGCGAGCACGAGTATCCCGACGGCGGGCAGGCTCCGATGTGTCACCAGGGCAGTGTGCCCAACGGTGCCCCCACGGCGGGAGTGGCCGGTCGGCCAGTGCCGTTGTCCCATATCCGCCAGGCACCGGTCTCGTGGCTGCGCACCACCGACTGACGGTGACTCGGCCGGGCTGGTCGCGGTGGCGGTCAACAGAGGGCGGGCGGTGGACCTGCTCGGGGTGGCCCCTGGCGTACTCCTGCGGGTATCGGCCTGACATTCGACTATGGAATGCTGCCCCGGTGGGTGAACACGTGGTTCCGTTGGGTTGTCCCTGCTGCGCCTCTCGGACCGGCGGCGGGACGTGCCCGGTCTGCTTCTGGACCGACGACGGTCAGTCCGACGTCGACGCGGATGCCGTCCGGGGTGGCCCCAACGGCGACCTGAGTCTCTCGCACGCCCGACTCAACTACGCCGTCTACGGTGCCAGTCACCCGCGCTATCAGGACATGGTCCGCCCGGCCCGCCCCGACGAGCGCCCCTGACGTACGCCCGACGGGGCTGGCCCCGCGGTCAGCAGACCGGCACGGCGCCGCCGTACACGGTGGAGACGTACGCGTGGCTGACGTACTGCCCGGCCGCCAGGCGGTTCCACCGGGTGGTGGTGCGGTAGGGGCCGGTGACCCGCTGGCCGGTGACGTAGCACTGGATCGGCACGTTGGCGAACCGCGCGGCGAGGCCACGGACCGGGTACGCGGTGCTGGCCCCGGTGCGGATGTTGAGCGGCCCGTCGCCGATCACCCCGCGCGGTCCGGCCCCGGTCCACAGGTAGGCCACGTCGACCCAGGCGTTGGTGGTCAGCCGCAGGCCGTCCCAGAAGGTCCCGTCGGCGAGGTCGACGCCGGCCGGGTTGAGCACGGTACGACCGAACTGGTCCCGCCCGTCGTTGTAGCCGGACTGGTACGCGGCCTGCGCCTCGGGCCGGCCCTGCGGCAGGTTCTTCCAGTTCTCCCGTACCGCGGAGGGGTTCCAGTAGTCGTCGCGGGTGTTCCACGGTCCGACGTCCCAGACCGGGGCGTACTCACAGCGTGCGCCGGTGGTGGTGCAGACCCGCACGGTGTAGTCGCCGCTGTTGCGCGGGGAGAGGCTGCGCCGCGACGGTAGCGCCGCGAAGTGGTCCCGCGGCTGCACTGTGCGGCCGTTTGCGGTCAGCCCGCCGACCAACCCGATCCGGGTGGCGTACACCCGGTAGGTGCGGCCGGGGGTGGCCGCGGACACGGCGGCCAGGGCGTCGGCGGTGAGCTGGACGCCGCGTACCGTCGCGGTTGGTCCCCGATCGCGGGCGGTGAGCACCACCCGGGTCTGCACCCGGCTGACCGGCCGGTCGAAGACCGTGCCGGCGGTGGCGGCCCGCCACTCGGTCCAACCGCTGACCCGCCAGCCCCGGACCTGCGCCTCGACGGTGGCACCGGCCGGCACCGTGGCGGTGATGTCGGCGGTGACCCGGGTGGCCGGTCGGGTGAGGGTACGTGGGGCGGTCAGCAGCATCCCTTCGGCGACCGCGCTGTGCGGGCTGCGGGGGCTGCGCCCCGCCGACCGCGCCTCGCGCAGCCGCAGCCCGGCCGAGGTGTGCCGGACGTTGACGTCGTCGCCGCCGACGACCGACAGATCGGCCGTCCACGACTCGCCGCCCGAGGCGACGGAGATGTGGGTGAGCGGGGACCCGGCGGCGGGGGTGGCCGGGACGGGGGTCGCGACGGGCACGAGCGCCGCGGTGAGCGCGAGGGCGAGATTGGCGGTGAGGACGATGATTCGGGTACGACGACGAGGTCGTGACATGGGCATTCTCCTCAGAACCCCCTGACCCTCGCATGTCGGAGGATCATAGGGAACCTGGGTACAAATAGCGACACATGCGAATCCTGCTCGATCGAGAGAGGATGGCGGGGTGCCCGAAGGAGACACCGTCTGGAACACCGCGCGCGTGCTGCACCGCGCGCTGGCCGGCGCGCGACTCACCGCCAGCGACTTCCGGGTCCCCCAACTGGCCACCACCGACCTCGCCGGTTGGACCGTCCGCGAGTCGGCCAGTCGAGGCAAACACCTGCTGCTCCGGCTCACCGCCCCCGACGGCGCACCCTGGACGGTGCACTCGCACCTGCGGATGGACGGCGCCTGGCGGGCGTACGGGCCGGGGGAACGCTGGGCCGGGCGGCCCGCGCACCTGATCCGGGTTGTGCTGCGCAGCCCCGCCGCGGTCGCGGTCGGCTACCACCTGCACGAGCTGGCCCTGGTGCCGAGCGCCGAGGAGGACCGGCTGGTCGGGCACCTCGGGCCCGACCTGCTCGGTGCTAACTGGGACCCGGACGAGGCGGTCCGCCGGCTCTCCGCGCACCCCGAGCAGACCATCGGCGAGGCGCTGCTCGACCAGCGCAACCTGGCCGGGGTGGGCAACCTCTACAAGTGCGAGGTGCTCTTCCTGCGCGGGGTCTCGCCGTGGACGCCGGTGGGCGCGGTACCCGACCTGACCGACCTGGTGACCCTCGCGCAGCGGCTGCTCGCCGCCAACCGGGGCCGCTGGACGCAGAGCAGCACCGGCTCGCTGCACCGGGGGCAGACCAGCTACGTGTACGGCCGCCGCGCCCAACCCTGTCGGCGTTGCGGCACCGCGATCCGCAAGCAGGAGCTGGGCGAACGGGTCACCTACTGGTGCCCGACCTGCCAGCCGGAGCACCCTGGCGGCCCACCGCCCGCCTGACCATCCGCTCGGGGACCGAGGTCATCCCAGATACGGACGATTGGGTAATTCCTATCCGGCCCGCGGAGTCGCATGCTGCGGTTGAGTGCTCACCGATCGTCAGCAGAGCGCGGGCCCGACCGGATCGCCACGTCGGGGTGGCGACCCTCGTGCCCCGACCCCGGGGAGAGTCATGGCGATGTTCCGCAGACTCCGCTCCACCTGGTTCGAGCGGACCATCCGCGACAACGGCGGCCGCGCGAACGGCCGGGTGGCGGCGGCCGTGCCGGCCGCGCGTACTGCCGAGGAGCCCGCCCCGGCGGCCAGCCTCGACCCGGCCGCCGTACCGCGCTGCTTCGGCCCGGTGCCGAACTTCGCGTACAGCCCCCGCCCGGCGCGCGACCCGGACGGGCGGGTGGTGCCCGGCACCGGGCTGCGCAAGTTCGTCGACCCGCTGCCCACCCCGGGGCAGTCGGGCCGCACCGCCCAGGGCGGTCACCTGCCGATCGGGGTACCGGACACGATCAGTTATCCGGGCTGCGACTACTACGAGATCGGCCTACAGGAGTACGCCCAGCGGCTGCACCGGGACCTGCCGGCCACCCGCCTGCGCGGCTACCGGCAGCTCAACCTGGGCACCGACGCGTCGGGGCACAACACGGTGGCGCCGCCGGAGCGGCCGTGGCACCTCGGCCCGATGATCCTCGCCCGCCGAGGTCGGCCGGTGCGGGTGAAGTTCATCAACCAGCTCCCCACCGGCCGGGCCGGCGAGCTGTTCCTGCCCGTGGACGAGACGGTCGAGGGGTCCGGCATTGGTCCGCTGGACGGGCCGGCGCCGTACCCACAGAACCGGGCGGTGCTGCACCTCGCGGGCGCGCAGACCGGCTGGACCAGCGCCGGCAACCCGGGGCAGTGGATCACGCCGGCCGGCGAGATCACCCCGTACCCGACCGGAGTGGGTCTGCTCCCCGTCCCGGACATGCCGCCGCCCGGGGTCGGCGCCGCCACGTTCTACTACCCGAACGAGCAGAGCGGCCGCCTCCTGTGGTTCCACGACAACACCCACGGCCTCGCCCGGCTCACCGTCTACGGCGGGCAGCTCGCGCTCTACCTGCTCACCGACCCGGCCGAGGACCAGCTCGTCGCCGACGGGGTGCTGCCGCCCGACCAACTGCCACTGGTCATCGAGGACAAGACGTTCGTACCGGACGACGCCCAACTCGCGACCGAGGACCCGACCTGGGACCGGGACCGCTGGGGTGCCCGGGGCAGCCTCTGGCATCCACACGTCTACCAGCCCCGGCAGAACCCGTACCGGTCCGGCGGGCGCAACCCGACCGGCCGGTGGGACTACGGCCCCTGGTCGCGGGACCGCACCGGACCGGGGCCGGTACCGAACCCGCACCACGACCCGGTCGGCGCACCGGACGAGCCGCCGCTGAGCCCGGGGGTGCCACACCCGTGCGCGGTGCCCGAGGCGTACGGCGACACCCCGCTGGTCAACGGCACCGCCTACCCGTACCTGGAGGTGGCGCCGCGCGCGTACCGTTTCCGGGTCCTCAACGCCTGCCTGGACCGCAGCCTCAACCTCCAGCTCTACCGAGCCAACTCGGACGCTCCGATGTGGACCGAACAGGGTGCGCTGGCGGACGCCGACGCCGGCGAGGTCCCGATGGTGCCCGCCGTACGGGCCGCGGACCGGCCGGCGGACTGGCCGACCGACGGACGGGACGGCGGGGTACCCGACCCGCAGGCCGCCGGGCCGACGTTCATCCAGATCGGCAACGAGGCGGGGCTGCTGCCCGCACCGGTGGTCCTGCCGAACCGGCCGATCGGCTACCGCTACGACCGGCTCGACCCGACCGTGCTGAACGTCGACGGGCACACGCTGCTGCTCGCCCCCGGCGAACGGGCCGACGTGCTGGTCGACTTCGCCGCCGTGCCGCCGGGCAGCACGCTCATCCTCTACAACGACGCCCCGGCCCCGCTGCCCGGCTTCGACCCGCGCTACGACCAGCACAGCGACGCGCCGGACCGGACCGCCGAGGGCGGCCCCCCGCGCACCGAGCCGGGGTACGGCCCGAACACCCGTACGCTGCTCCAGTTCCGGGTGACCGGAGCGCCGGCACCGCCGTACGACCTGGCCCGGCTGGTGGACCGGCTGTCCCTCGCGTACGCGGCCAGCCAGCGCCCGCCGATCGTGCCGCAGCCGGCGTACGACCCGGCGTTCGGCACCCGCACCGTTGTGGAGCCGACCGTCGGGGTGCAGGACGACCGGCTGACCTTCACCCCGGTGGGTGGCACCGGCCCGGTCACCCTGCCGATCGCGGTCAAGGCCGCTCAGCAGATCTTCGAACCCGACCACGGCCGGCTGGCCGGCCGACTGGGCGTCGGGCACCCGCAGCCTGGGCCGCTCAGCCCGACGACCCTGCCGCTCGGCCCGACCGACCCGGTCACCGAGGTGCTCTTCGCCGCCGACCCGGCCGTACCGGTGGGCGCGCCGACCGACGGCACCCAGCTCTGGCGGATCAGCGGCAGCGTCCGGCAGACCGAGCCACTGTGCTTCGGCGGCTGCGACGTGCAGGTGATCAACCGGGTCGGCTGGGACGGCACGCTCCGGCCCCCACACGGCACCGAGCTGGGCTGGAAGGAGATCATCCGGGTCAACCCCCGGGAGGACGTGGTGGTGGCGCTGCGCCCGGTCGCGCCGGCCCTGCCGTTCAAGCTCGGCGACAGCGTCCGGCTGCTCGACCAGAGCCGACCGGCCGGGTCCCGAACCGGGTCGACCCCGATCAGCCCGGCCGACGCGCGACCCGCCGTGGTGGTCAACCAACTGGTCAACCTGGGCTGGGAGTATCGCTGGCACAGCCAGCTCGCCGGGCACCGCGACCTGGGGATGAGCCGGCCGCTGGTGCTGCGGGTGGCACCGCAGGCGCCGACCGGGCTGACCGCCACCCCGGTGCCGGGCTCGGCCACCGCACTGCCGGCGATCGCGCTGGCCTGGACCGGCAACGGCGGTCGACCGCCGGCCACCAGCCACCTGCTGCAACGCGCCACCGACGCGACCTTCGGCGGCGAGGTCACCACGATCACCGTCGCGGCCACCGCCACCCGGTACACCGACGCGACCGTCACCCCCGGAGTGACCTACCACTACCGGATCCGTGCCGAGAACGCGGTCAGCTACTCGTCCTGGTCGAACGGAGTTCCCGCCGCCGTGCACCTGGCCGCCCCGGGCGGGCTGGTCGCGGCGATCCCGCCGGCCGCGCCGCTGCGGGTAGGGCTGCGCTGGACGAACCGATCCTTCGCCACCGGGATCGACGTGCAGCGGGCCACCAACCCGACGTTCACCAGCGGCCCGGGCACCACCGCCATCGGAGTGGGCGGGAACCACCTGGACGTCGCCGTCGCGCCGGACACCACGTACTACTACCGGGTCCGGACCACC
This sequence comes from Micromonospora vulcania, assembly GCF_042658605.1. Taxonomy (NCBI): domain Bacteria; kingdom Bacillati; phylum Actinomycetota; class Actinomycetes; order Micromonosporales; family Micromonosporaceae; genus Micromonospora; species Micromonospora vulcania. The sequence continues at coordinate 42,028 of NZ_JBHSQS010000026.1, forward strand.
TACCTGGGCGCCGCCTCAGCCTGGTCGACGGTGGCCGCGGCGACCACCCCACCCGCGCCGCTCAGCCCGAGCGGGTTGAGCGCCAGCGCCAGCGCACCCGGCCCGGACACCGCGACGGTGACCCTGGGCTGGGCGGCGAGCACGCCGGTCGGCCCCGGGGCCGGGTTCGTCGTGCAGCGGGCACTGGACCCGGCGTTCGGCGTGGAGCTGGCCACCTTCACGGTGACCGGGCGCGGCTTCACCAACAGCGGACTCGCCCGAGGCGTGACCTACCACTACCGGATCCGGTCGTTCAACGTCGTGGGCACCTCGGCGTACACCGGCCCGATCCTGGTCACCACCCCGCCGTGACCGCCGGGCTCAGCTCGTGGGTGCCCGCAGCGGGGTGCCGACGGCGCGCAGCTCGGCCAGTGCCGAGGCCACCCCGTGCAGCAGATCGGTCGCCTCGGTGAGCCGGGCGGCGGCCGGGTCGGCGGTCTCCGGTCGGGCGTCCTCGGCCAGGTAGCCGGCCGCGGCGACGACCAACCGCTCGTAGGCCACGACCCCGCTCTCCAGTTGCTCGCTCAGCACCGCGTGCGCCTCGGCCAGCGGCGGCCGGGCGTCGGGCGGAGCCAGCCGCAGCGCCCGTTCGACGCTCGCGACCCGGGCGGCCAGGTCACGCAGCGACCGGTCGGCGGCGGCGGCCTCCAGCACCGCCGGCTCGGCCAGCCCGGTGAGTCGGGTGGCCATCCCGGCCAGGGTGAGCGCGGCCCGGTCCAGCCGAGCCCACTGGGCTCCGGCGCTGGTGCCGCGCAGCGCGACCCGGGAACGGACCCGGCGTACCTCGGCCAGCACACCCGGGCCGACCGGCAGCCGCTCGACGGCGGCGACCAGCCGGGCCCGCGACCGGGCCGCGACCTCGGCCGGTGTCAACGCCGGAGGTGCCGGCTGGGCGGCCAGCGCGCGCAGGTCGAGCCAGCGCCAGGCGGCCAGGGCCACCGCACTGCCCGCGGCGCCGGCCCAGGCCGCGTCGGGCAGACCGAGCCCGGCGTACGGAGTCAGCACCGCGGCCGCGCCGCCGAGGCCGCCGGCCAGCACGCTCCACCGTCGGGCAGAACGGCGCAGCCGACCCAGTCGGCGGAAGTACCGCGTACGGTCGTCTGCCACCCTGACCTCCTCGGACCGGTCGTTCAGCTGGCGGCGGTCGGGTCGCCGGTGCCCCGTTCGCGGGCCATGCTGGCCCGGATCTCGTCCAGGCGGGCGGCGGCGGACGGATCGCCGGCCTTCTCGCCCTGCGGCACCGCCGGTCGCTGCGCCGCGCCGCCGAGCTGCTCCCCGGCCATGCTGGACCGGATCTGCTCCAGCCGGGCCGAACCGGCCGAGTCGATGGTCGCCTTCTGGATCTCCAGCATCCGGCCCTCGACCGAGTTGCCGGCCAGCTCCGCGCGACCCATCGCGTTGGCGTACCGCCGCTCGATCCGGTCGCGGACCTCGTCCAGGGACGGGGTGTTGCCGGGCGCGGTCAACGACGACATCGACTCCAGCGAGCGGGCCACCGTCTCCTGCATCTTGGCCTGCTCCAGCTGGCTGAGCAGCTTGGTGCGCTCGGCGAGCTTCTGCTGGAGGATCATCGAGTTGTTCTCCACCGCACGGCGGGCCTGCGCGGCGGCGCCCAGCGCCTGATCGTGCAGCGTCTTCAGATCCTCGGTGGCCTGCTCGGCGGAGACCAACTGAGTGGCCAGGGTCTGCGCGGACTGCTCGAAACGCCCGGCCTCGGCCTCGTCACCCTTGGCGCGGGCCTGGTCGGACAACACCAGGGCCTGCCGGGCGTTGCCCTGCAACCGCTCGACCTCGGACATCTGCCGGGACAGCTTCATCTCCAGCTGACGCTGGTTGCCGATCACTGCGGCAGCCTGCTGGACCAACGCCTGGTGCTGGCGCTGAGCATCCTCGATGGCCTGCTGGATCTGCACCTTCGGATCGGCGTGCTCGTCGATTTTGGCACCGAAGAGCGCCATCAGGTAGTTCCAGCCCTTGACGAACGGGTTCGCCATCTCCGCGGTATCCCCTCAGTAGCGTCGCTCCACCGCGGTCAGGTCGGACGGACCGACCAGCCGCGACACGGCCGGTCTCCATCGTCCCAGCCGAACGCCACCAAGGCATCCGTACCGGGCGGTCGACGGCACCGGCAGCTTCTGCGGGCCACCCTACGCGGCCGAAGCCACCCCGCCCACGGTCGACGGGGAGGTCGGGCTCAGGCGGCGCAGACCACGTCCCGGTCGCGCTCGGTGGGGCGGACCCGGGTGCTGCGGAGCGTGGCCTTGAGCGGCGAGTCCTGGCGGACCGACACGGCGACCTTGCCGTCGGAGGTGACCTGGCGTACGCCCCGGTTGGTGCTCTTGCGGACGGCGGACGCGGCGGCGACCTCGACCGGCTCGTCCTGCACCGGGACCAGCACTCCCGACATCTGCTCGGCCAGCGCCACGGTGTCGCTCACCTCGAGCAGCAGCTCGGACAGGCGGGCACCGAGCGCGTCGCAGATCGCGGCGAGCAGCTCGCTGGACGGCTCCTTGTGCCCCCGCTCGATCTCCGAGAGGTAGCCGAGGCTGACGTTGGCGGCGGTGGACACCTCGCGCAGCGTGCGCTGCTGCCCCTGCCGGCGCGCCCGCAGTGCGTCACCGATCACCCGGCGTAGCAGGACCATCGCACCTCCCCCTGAGGGATACCTCTCACCCGGCGTCGGACAGCCGGTCGCGGCGGACCGCGCCGACCCCGAGCGCCGGAGTCTTCCCGCAACCGTACCCGGTGCGGGCCCGGCCGACATCCCGCCCCGCCTGTCGGTTCCACGGGATCGACTCACCGCTGCCCGGCCCCGGCCGTCCCGGCCCCGTCCCAGGCGGCCCCGGTCGCAGTGGCGGCGGCGCTGGTATCGGCAGCGGCGTTGGTAGCGGTAGCGGCGTTGTCGGCGTTCTCGGTGGCCTCGACGGCCCGGATCCGGTCGGCGAGCAGTCGCAGCGCTTCGAGCACCGCGGCGGCGCGGACGTGCTCCCGCCCACCGTCCAGGTCGAGTTGGCGGACCGTACCGCCGTCCGGCCCGGCGACCGCGACGTAGACCAGGCCGACGGGCTTGCCGTCCTGCGGTTCGGGGCCGGCGACCCCGGTGGTGGCCAGCCCCCAGTCCGCGCCGCAGCGGCGTCGGCCGCCCTCGGCGAGCGCCGCCGCCACGTCCGGGTCCACCGGACCCCGCTCGGCCAGCAGTTCGGCCGGTACGCCGGCCAGCTCGGCCTTCAGCTCGGTGGCGTAGACCACGAACCCGCCCCGGTAGACGGCGCTGACGCCGGCGATGTCGACGATCGCGGCGGCGAGCAGGCCGCCGGTGAGCGACTCGGCCGTGGCCAGCGTCTCGTGCCGCTGCGCGAGGCTGTGCACGACCGCCGCAGCCGCGCTCCCGGCCGATTCCCGCTCCATGAACCCCGTCCTTCCCGACCCGCCCCCAGCTAACCGTGCGCGAATCCCCCGTTGATCATGAGGTTATCGCCCCGACACGCCGTGCCGGTCGACGCCAACCTCATGATCAACGGCGCGACCGGCGCGACCGATGGGGTCAGCGGGGGCGGCGGAGGCGGAGGGCTTGGGTGATGTAGTCGAAGCCGGTGGCTACCGTCACCAGGACGGCGGCGGCCATGATCCAGGGACCGACGGCAGCGAGGGCGGCGGGCATCGGCCAGAGATACCAGGCGATGGCCAGGATCTGGAGCGCCGTCTTGACCTTGCCGCCCCGGCTGGCCGCGATCACCCCGTGCCGGATCACCCAGAACCGCAGCCCGGTGATGCCCAGCTCACGAACGAGGATCACCACGGTCACCCACCAGGGCAGCCGGTCGTACCAGGAGAGCAGCACCAGGGCCGCGCCGGTGAGCGCCTTGTCGGCGATCGGATCGGCCACCTTGCCCACCGACGTGACCAGCCCGAACCGGCGGGCGATCCAGCCGTCCACCAGGTCGGTCGCCGAGGCCACCGCGAAGATCAGGCACGCCGCCATCCGCCAACCCGAGTGGGTCATCGCGGACATCACCACCGAGGCGGCGAAGACCGGCACCAGCACGAGCCGCAGCGCGGTCAGGGCGTTGGCCGCGTTGAGCACGGGCACCCCGGGAACCACCCGGGCCGCCGACGACTCGGTCGCCCCGGTCACCGCCGCCTCGCCCCGCTCGGGCCGACGTGGCGATCCCGGCACCGCACCACCTGACTCCCCCGATCCGTCCGGGCCCGCCGTCACCGTGCCGCGCCGGGCGCCGCCGAGATCATCTCATCCGGTACGGCGAGCAGGTCCACCCCTTCGGTGCCGGTCACCGTGGCACGTACCAGGTCGCCGGGGCGCAGTGCGGCCAGGTCGACTCCACCCTCGGCCGGGGCGACCAGCGTGGTGGAGCCGTCCACCTCCGGTGCCTGGTGCGCCGCCCGGCCCTCCACCACACCATCGGTGATCGAATCGACCAGGACCTCGACGGTCGAGCCGAGCCGGTCCTCGGCCCGCTGCGAGCAGAGCTCGTCGGCGAGCGCGCTGAGCCGGTCGTAGCGCCGCTTGATGGTCGCGGCGGAGACCTTGCCGGGCAGCCCCGCGGCCTCGGTGCCGTCCTCGTCGCTGTAGTCGAACATGCCGATCGCGTCGAGCCGGGCCTCGGTCAGGAACCGGACCAGCTCGTCGACGTCGGCGCGGGTCTCACCCGGGAAGCCGACGATGAAGTTGCTCCGCGCACCGGCCTCCGGTGCCAGGGCCCGGGCGCTGGCCAGCAGCTCCAGGAACCGGTCGGTGGAGCCGAAACGGCGCATCCGGCGCAGCACCGGCTCGCTGGAGTGCTGGAAGGACAGGTCGAAGTACGGGGCCACCCCCGGGGTGTTGGCGATCGCCTCGACCAGCCCGGGCCGGGTCTCGGCCGGCTGGAGGTAGCTCGCCCGGACCCGGACGATGCCGGACACCGCGGCGAGCTGCGGCAGCAGCTTCTCCAGCGCCCGCGGATCGCCCAGATCCTTGCCGTACGAGGTGGAGTTCTCGCTGACCAGCACCAACTCCCGGACGCCGGTCTTGGCCAGCCACTCCGCCTCGGCGAGCAGCTCGTCCGGCGTACGCGAGACGAACGCCCCACGGAAGGCCGGGATGGCACAGAACGCGCAGCGGCGGTCGCAGCCGCTGGCCAGCTTCAGCGAGGCCACCGGGCCGGTGTCCAGCCGGTGACGCAGCACCTGACGTAGGTGTGCCGGGGTGTGCTCGTCGGTCTCGATGCTCGTACGGGTCGGTGAGCCGTGCCCGGGCAGCGACACCGCGGCCTCGCGCCGCTTCACCGGGGTGAGCGGCAACAGCTCACGCCGGTCGCGCGGGGTGTGCGCGGTGACCTGCTCACCGGCGACGACAGCGTCCAGCCGGGCGGCGATGTCGGGGTAGTCGTCGAAGCTCAGCACGGCCTGCGCCTCGGGCAGGCTGTCGGCCAGCTCCCGGCCGTACCGCTCGGCCATGCAGCCGGCGGCGACCACCTTCGCGCCGGTCTCGGCGGCGGCCAGCAGGGTCTGGATGGAGTCCTGCTTGGCCTTTTCCACGAAGCCGCAGGTGTTGACCACCACCACGTCGGCACCCTCGCCGTCGGTGGTCACCTGCCAGCCGTCGGCGTGCAGCCGGGCGGCCAACTCCTCCGAGTCGACCTCGTTGCGGGCACAGCCCAGGGTCAGCAGGGCGACGCGACGGCCCTCGGCGGCGGGCGACTGGGACGGGGAGGTGGCAGACACCATCCGAGGGTACCGGGCCGGCCTGGAAAGACCGCGCACGCGGGCGGCCCGGAGATCCAGCGCACCCTGGCGCCGGAAAGTGCCACCCCGCCCCGGATCCGGTCCCCGGCCGTCAGCCCGCCCCACCGCGTGGCGCAGCGGGCTCCGGCGCCGCCCGCTGGACGGTCACCCCGAGCACCCGCCGGGTCCACGGTCGGACGTGTGCGGTCACCACGTCACCGAGCCGGCACCCGTCGGCGATCTGCGCCGGGAGAATCCAGGCGCGCAGTCGGTCGGCGTGGCCGTCGTCGATGACGAGGTAGTGGTTGATGATCCTGCCCGGGCCGTCGTCCGAGGCCTGCCGCTGCCAGACCTGGTGCCAGAGCACCTCCCCGTGAACCGTGGTCGGAGCGACCAGGTCGAGCAGCGCCCGGACGAGGAGGTACCCGGCGAGGACGAGCAGCGCGAACCCGAGCAGGACGATGACGAGCGTGACCGGGCCGAGGTCGGTCAACCGCGTCCAGCCGGCCGAGGACGGCCCGATCGAGGCGAGGAACGAGCCGCCCACCACCCCGGCGAACGTCCAGCCGAGGAGACCGGCGAGCAGCGCCCAGAGGATCACCCAACCGAGCGCCTTGCCGTACCGGGGCAGCCCGCCCGGGTAGCTGACGCCGACCTGCCGCCAACTGCCCCCGTACGACGACCAGAGCCGCCGCCGGTCCGCCATGCCGAAACTGATCACCGGTGACGCCGTCCGGGTGAGACCGAGCGCGGCGCCGTACGACAGATAGCGGTCCCAGACCGCCACGGCGGCGGGCGGCAGGTCGCCGAAGGCCTCGTGCCCGGCGAGCCAGGCGCGCAGCCCCAGCCAGCGGGCGGCGGCGGCCCGGCCGGCGGGGGTGTCCCGCTCCCCCAGGTCCCGCCCGGCGAGGCCGACGAGCACCATGGTCGTGACCAGGAAGGCGGCGACCGCGCCGAACCGGTCCCCACCGGACCGGGTCACGTAGTGCCAGGAACCGGCCGCGACCACGCTGGCGACGACCACGCCGAGCACGCGCTGAAGGATGACCAGCGGGCGGGAGGACCGTCGGCGGGACAGCCCGAGCCGTTGGGCGTCGGCCACGACCTCGCGGCGCAGCCGTTTGGACCAGGCGGCGGTTCGGTCCTCGTCGGAGAAGCTCAGCGCGGTCAGCGGCACCACCCCGTCGACCGCGCGCTCGGCCACCCGGTCGTAGACCTGCCGCTCGTACCGGTTGAGGTCGTCGGGGTTGCGGCCGGTCAGGTGCACCGTGGTGTTCCGGGTATCCGGATCGGCCTGGCGCAACTCCAGATAGCGCCGCGCGGCGAGGTCCAGCAGGGTGGCTTCGGCGGCCTCCGTCGTGCGCCGCCACCGGTTGGCCAGCAGGCTGACCACGGCCGGGGGCTCCTGGCCGGGGAACCCCACGGCGGCGGGCGCCGGGGTCACGGCGGCGGGTCGGCTGGCCAGCCGGACGGCCCCGTGGACCACCGCCCAGAAGGCCAGGCTCGCCACCGGCAGGCCGATTTCGAGGACCGAATCGGGAAGGTCCAGTGCGGCGAGGGTCATGGTGCCTCATGTTCGGGTTGCTCCGCCGGCCCCGTCGCGACGGTCACCCACATCATGATCAGTTCGGGGTGGCACCGGTGCCGCCCGGTCGCCCAGGTAGCCGTCCCCCGTTCGGTCAGTCCCGTCCGCGACGGCGTCCCGCCCTCCGTCAGCGCGCCGGGGCACCCACGCGGGTCAGCGCGTCGAGCAGGAAGACCTCGGTGCCGGCCAGGCCGGTGGAGCAGAAGACGGAGACCTGGTCCGCGGTGGTCCGGCCGGGGACCGCGCCGGCCAGGATGCCACCCAGGTCACGCAACCGCCCGGCGTACGGAGGTGTGGCCGCGAGCATCGGCGGCTGGTAGTCGGCCGCCTGGGCCGGCGAGTCGGTGACCAACAGGTCGGCGGTGTCCAGCAGATCGGTGCCGAACTCGCTGCGGTCGCTCTGTTTGAAGCCGACCGCGTTGACGTGCGTACCGGGGCTCAGATCGGCGGCGCGGAGCACCGGGGTGGGGCTGGTGGTCGCGAGCACCACCACGTCCCGCCCCGCGACGGCCGAGCCCGGGTCGGCCACGGCGCGGGCCGGCACTCCCAACTCGGCGCGCATCCGGGCGGCGAAGGCGTCCCGCCTGGCGCCGGAGCGGCTGTGCACCACCACCTCACGCAACCGGCGGACCGCGGCCACGGCCCACACCTGGGTCCACGCCTGCCGGCCGGAGCCGATCACACCGAGGGTGGCCGCGTCCGGTCGGGCCAGCGCGTCGACCGCGAGGCCGCCCAATCCGCCGGTACGACGGGACCCCAACTCCTCGCCGACCGCGACCGCCCGGATCGCCCCGGTGCGGGCGTCGTGCAGCACCACCAGTTGCTCGCCCTGCGGATGGCCGAAGGTGTCGTACGACCGGAAGCCGTACCACTCGCCGACCAGGTGCCCGGCGGTGAGCACCATCCGGCCACCGCTCAGCGGGGCGGCGGCCCGGGGCGGGGCGACCAGCCGTCCCTCGTACGCGGCCAGCAGTGCGGCGCGCATGGCGTCGACCGTGGTGGCGGCGTCCAGCACGGCGGCGACCTCGGGGTCGGCATAGAGCAAGGTCATGAAGGCATACTGCAACTTGAAGTCAAGTGCAGGTCAACGCGGCGTGGCGGAGGTCACCGGGTCGTCGGCACCTGCCCCGACCGACCCGCCACGACGGCCCAGCGGTGCTAGCGTCGGCGCCGGTGGCCCGGTCGCCCGTGGCCGCCCCGGACGAGTGGTGGGCGTACCCGGTGAGGCCAAGACGCCCCGCGACGTGCAGACCCGACTCGTCCCGGCCCCGGCGTCCGGGCACTCCCGCGTGAGGTGAACGATGGCCTGGCTGGTGCTGGTGATCTCTGGACTGCTGGAGACGGCCTGGGCGGTCGCCCTGGACCGCAGCGCCGGCTTCAGCCGGCTGCTCCCGTCCGCGATCTTCGTGGTCACCCTGGTGCTGAGCATGGCGGGGCTGGCGTACGCGCTGCGCGAGATCCCGGTCGGCACCGGGTACGCGGTCTGGGTCGGCATCGGCGCGGTGGGCACCGCCCTGGTCGGGATGCTGGCGCTCGGTGAATCGACGAACCTGCCCCGGATCATCTGTCTGCTGCTGGTGGTGGCCGGCGTGGTCGGCCTGAAGGTCTTCCACTGACCTGTCGCGGGCACGGGCGCGGTCCCCACCCTCCACACGTTCTCAGTAGCGATTACCGATAGTGATAGTGGCTTAAGCGCCAGATCTCCGCCGGCCTGAACGACCGGCCGGAGAAGTCGAATCTCAGGTGCTCCGAACTGCTTAAACTTGACACAGGATCAGAAAGCTTGCCATCGATGAGTTTGATCAGGCAGAATTACGTTCAGTAACCGACGCGGGTGGCGGAGTCCTCTCCGACAACGCGACCGGGCCACCTTCCCCCCTCTTCACCGCCAGTGCTGGCCGCCCACGGCGCGGCTGATCCCGGACGGCACGACAGCGTCGCGCCACTGATCAGCGAGCCGAGGTGCGCGGCGCCCGGCGGCGTCCATGAGAACCAGGTGGCGATGCCGCATCTGCGGTAACAGCCTCGGACGACACACCTCCATCCGCTCTGGATGGTCGTCGTCCTGTCCGGGCTGCGATGAGAGGAAGACCATGCAGAGCAAGACATCCCCGAAGAGCGCCAGCCCGGCCACCCCCGTGACGGTGCCGTTGGGCACCGCGTCCGCCTTCGCCGTACTCGCCGGCTCGACGGTCACCAACACCGGCCCCACCACCATCACCGGCGACCTGGGCCTGAGCCCAGGCACCTCAGTGACCGGATTCCCGCCCGGCCGGGTCACCGGCACCCAACACGTCGCCGACACCATCGCCGCACAGGCCAAAGCCGACCTCACCACCGCCTTCGACAACGCGGCCGCACGCCCGAGCACCGCAACCATCCCCGTCGAACTCGGCGGCACCACCCGCATCCCCGGCGTCTACGAATCCCCCGCCGGCACCTTCGGCATCACCGGCGTACTGACCCTCGACGCCCAGAACAACCCCGACGCCGTCTTCATCTTCAAGGCCGCCTCCACACTCATCACCGCATCCGCAAGCCACGTCGAACTCATCAACGGCGCCCAGTCAAGCAACGTCTTCTGGCTCGTCGGCAGCTCCGCCACACTCGGCACCTACTCAGTCCTACGAGGCACCGTCATGGCCCTCGCCTCCATCACCGTCACCACAGGAACCACCGTCGACGGCCGCACACTCGCCCGCACCGCCGCCGTCACCCTCGACAGCAACACCATCGTCGCGGCCACCGGCGCAACCCCTCCGCCGCCCGCACCCACCACCCCAGTGACGGTGCCATTGGGCACCGCCTCCGCCTTCGCCGTACTCGCCGGCTCGACGGTCACCAACACCGGCCCCACCACCATCACCGGCGACCTGGGCCTGAGCCCAGGCACCTCAGTGACCGGATTCCCGCCCGGCCGGGTCACCGGCACCCAACACGTCGCCGACACCATCGCCGCACAGGCCAAAGCCGACCTCACCACCGCCTTCGACAACGCGGCCGCACGCCCGAGCACCGCAACCATCCCCGTCGAACTCGGCGGCACCACCCGCATCCCCGGCGTCTACGAATCCCCCGCCGGCACCTTCGGCATCACCGGCGTACTGACCCTCGACGCCCAGAACAACCCCGACGCCGTCTTCATCTTCAAAGCCGCCTCCACACTCATCACCGCATCCGCAAGCCACGTCGAACTCATCAACGGCGCCCAGTCAAGCAACGTCTTCTGGCTCGTCGGCAGCTCCGCCACACTCGGCACCTACTCAGTCCTACGAGGCACCGTCATGGCCCTCGCCTCCATCACCGTCACCACAGGAACCACCGTCGACGGCCGCACACTCGCCCGCACCGCCGCCGTCACCCTCGACAGCAACACCATCGTCGCGGCCGTTCCGGCCCTGTCCGCCAGCGTCAGCTGACCTCCGGCCGGCCCACGGTCTGCGAGGCCGTGGGCTGGCAGCGCTGGTGCTGGCGCGAATCCTCACCAGGTGCGGAGCGGCAGGCGTGACCAGCGCCCACAGTGGGTAGTGATCGATCCGTCACGACAGGCTCTCACCCGGAGGAAGACATGGCCGACGTCCCCACCACCGCCCGCCCCCGCAGCAACGCCGCCCGGATCCTCACCATCGTGGGCTTCGTCTTCGCGGTCCTCGCCCTGCTGCTCAACCCGATCATCTTCGGCGTGCTCGGTGTCATCGCGGGCATCGTCGGCGCCGTACTGGGCGACAAGCCGCTGGGCTGGTACGCCGCCGCGGCCAGCGTCGCCGGCGCGATCATCGGCATCGTGATCGCCGCCGCGCTGCTCAACAACTGAACGCCCCCAAGGCACGGGCCCGCCGGACTCCGGCGGGCCCGTGCTGCGCCCGGGGCCCGTCCTGCGCCCGGGGCCCGTCGTGCCTCCCGGTCAGTCCACGTCGCCGCGCAGGCCGACCAGCACCTCGTCCAGCTCGTCCGGCTTGACCAGCACGTCGCGGGCCTTCGAGCCCTCGGACGGCCCGACCACACCGCGGGTCTCCATCAGGTCCATCAGCCGGCCCGCCTTGGCGAAGCCCACTCGCAGCTTGCGCTGGAGCATCGAGGTCGAGCCGAACTGTGAGGTGACCACCAGCTCCACCGCCTGCACCAGCAGGTCGAGGTCGTCGCCGATGTCCTCGTCGATCTTCTTCTTGCTCTCCTGCGCGGGGGCCAGCACGTCCTTGCGGAACTCCGGCTCGCGCTGGTCCTTGCAGAACTTCACCACGTCGGCGATTTCCCGCTCGGTGACCCAGGCGCCCTGGATCCGTACCGGCTTGGAGGCGCCCATCGGCAGGAACAGCCCGTCACCGCGGCCGAGCAGCTTCTCCGCGCCCGGCTGGTCGAGGATGACCCGCGAGTCGGCGAGGGAGGACGTGGCGAACGCGAGCCGGGACGGCACGTTGGCCTTGATCAGGCCGGTCACCACGTCGACCGAGGGCCGCTGGGTGGCCAGCACCAGGTGGATGCCGGCGGCCCGGGCCAGCTGGGTGATCCGGACGACCGAGTCCTCCACGTCGCGCGGCGCGACCATCATCAGGTCGGCCAGCTCGTCCACGATCACCAGCAGGTACGGGTACGGGCGCATCTCCCGCTCGCTGCCCGGCGGGGCCTTGATCTCGCCGTTGCGCACCTTACGGTTGAAGTCGTCGATGTGTCGTACGCCGTTGGCGGCGAGGTCGTCGTAGCGCATGTCCATCTCGCGGACGACCCAGTCCAGCGAGTCGGCAGCCTTCTTGGCGTTGGTCACGATCGGAGTGACCAGGTGCGGGATGCCCTCGTAGCCGGTCATCTCGACCCGCTTCGGGTCGATCAGCAGCAGCCGCACCTCGTCCGGGGTGGCCCTGGTGAGAACGGACACCAGCAGGGTGTTGAGGCAGCTGGAGTTGTGGGTGGGGATGCATGCGCGACTGGCCAGGTACAGGTGGCTCGGGCTGTCGACCTCGATGCATCGGACGGGCACTGAGCGGATCGGCCGCACGTCCACGATGTAACGCCGGGAGGTCGTGGCGCGGGCACTGACCACCTGGCGGCTTGCTTTGCGCGTCAGCCGGAAGACCTTGTCGGCCGGGGTGAAGTGGATTCGATAGAAGGTGGAGGACGACTCGCTCCGGCCCTTCACTTGTTTGGTCGTCATCGTCGCCTGGTAACCGAGTCCGATGATCAGCTCCAGCGCGTCCCGCGCTAGACGCTCATTGGCCAGCCCAAGCTCGACCCCGCCCTTCCCGGAAACAGTTCCGTCGGTATCCAGCAGACCTGCAAGCAGGGCTCGCCGCTGCCTCTCAGAAGAGCGCAGATAGCTGGCAGGGATGTGCTTCGTGCCAATCTCGCGGAACAGTTGCCGGAGAGTCCGGTACTGACCGCGGGCAGTAGTCTCTGGATCCAGGCGGCCCGGCTGCGTGATCCTGGTCCGGCCTTGAGCCGCCCGGCAGACGGCGGACAGGCCGATCCCGACATGCCGCGCTGCCCGAGCAAGACTTACACCGCGGGTAAACAATTCGACAGCCTCGGCGATACGCCCGTCCCGCTCTGGCTTGTTCGAGATCGTGTACTGCATCCGGCTGGAAGGGTGCTTTGTCACGACATACCCGTCCAGACGGATGTTGTCCAGCAGTTCTTCCTCGTCGCAGGTGAAGGCCGCCGAACTGGTCGTGCCATCGCCAAGCCAGCAGCCCAGGGTGTACGGAGCGATCGGAAGATCCTGCTCTGGAAAATCGAGGGGACCACACACCGCCACTGCGTGGTTGGCCCAGGATCCACTACGCCCCGCCACCCGTAGCGATGCTGCGATCTCTGCCGTTGTGACTGGTGAGTCGTCAAAGCGCAGCCTCCGACCTGACCGGCCCGGATCCGCGACAAGTTCGCGCAACGCCACGTAGACCTGGTGACGGGAATAGGTAGGGACCCGGCGGGTCACCTCGCGGCCACCCCGCAGATAGCTGGTCCGGGCAGTCTCTGGCTCCTTGGACAACTCACGCACGACCTTGTACAGCACGTTCCGGAACTGCTGTCCCGCATCGGCGATGACCTCATCAGTGGACACCGGGCGATCCGGCTCCGCCAGCACCTCGTCTGCCCGTTCCACCACTCGCTGCACATCATCCACGGACCAGTACGAGCCATCCTTCCAGCGGTGGGTTCGCTGGGTCCGGCCAGCCCTCGTCGTCGTCTGCCACTGGTGCTGCGCGTCGGCGACGATCACGGTGCCGTCCGAGAACTCCACCTCGTAGCAGGGGCGGTCGAACATCACCGGGGTGGCAGCGACGATCGTGCAACTGCGGCCATGCTCATCGAACACTCTTCCGCCGACCTGTAGGGCACCCATGGTGGACCATCCGTCAGGCGTCGGGATTGGTGTGTCCAGGGCCAGCGCCTTGCCGGCACCAGTGGCACCGGCGATGAGGATGTGCGGCATCTTGGCGAGGTTGGCCACCACGTAGCCGCCCTCGATGTCCTTGCCGAGCGCCACCACCATCGGGTGGTGGTCGCTGGTCGCGGCCCGCGAGCGCAGCACGTCGCCGAGCGCGACGTTCTCCGGGTCGGTGTTGGGGATCTCCACGCCGACCGCGCTCTTGCCCGGGATCGGGCTGAGGATCCGTACGTCGGGCGACTTCACGGCGTACGCGATGTTGCGGGAGAGCTGGGTGATGCGTTCGACCTTGACCCCGTGCCCCAGCTCCACCTCGTAACGGGTGACCGTCGGCCCCCGGGTGAAGCCGGTGACCGCGGCGTCCACGTCGAACTGGTCGAACACACCGGTCAGTGCGGCGATCACCTCGTCGTTGGCCTTGCTGCGGGTCTTCGCGGCGGCACCGGCGCTGAGCATGTTGGCCGGCGGCAGCGTGTAGTCGCCGGCCAGCCCGGTCAACGCGAGCTGCTCGGCCCGGGTCGGCGCGGGCGAGTGCTCCGGCGGCTCGGCCGGCTTGCGGCTCCCCGGCACCCTCGCCGGCGCCTTACGCGGCAGCACCAGCGTCTCCTGGAGGTCGACGCCATCCAGGTCCTCGAAGTCGTCCGGGTCCAGTGGCGGCGGCATCCGCTTGGCCGGTCGCTTGCGCGCCGGCCGGGCGGCCGGCTCCTCCTCCTGCTCGGCCTCCGGCGCGGCGACCAGCCCGCCGGCGAGCAGGCCCAGCCGCTCCGGGATCTTGTTGATCGGCGTCGCGGTCACCACGAGCAGGCCGAAGAGCAGCAGCAGGATCAGCAGCGGCACCGCGACCCAGGCGGTGACCGCCCGCTCCAGCAGGCCGCCGACGCCGGCACCGACCAGGCCGCCGGCGAAGTCGCGCTGCTCCGGGTCGGCCGGATCCTGGCCGATCTGGAGCAGCGCCGCGGTGGACACCAGCAGCGAACCCCAGCCGATCAACCCCCGGCCCCGGTGGGCCGGATCGACCGGCTGGCGCATCAGCCGCCAGGCACCGATCATGAGCAGCACCGGCACGACCACGGAGATCGCGCCGAGGAACAGCCGGACGGTGTCGGCCAGTCGCGCGCCCACCGGGCCCGCTCCGGAGAACCAGAGGGCCACCGCGCTGAGCAGGGCGAGCCCGAACATCAGCAGCCCGCCGCCGTCGCGGCGGTGCTCGGGGTCGAGGTCGCGGGCCGAGGCGGCCTGCCGCCCGGCGGCCCGTACCGCCCAGCCCATCCCGTGCGCCACACCCATCCACAGTGCACCGACCGCGCGGCCGACGTAGACGGCCGGGCCCGGTCGGGCGGGTGTGGTGCGACGCCGTACCGGTGCCCGGGTCTTCTTCGCAGGTTGACGGGCACGGCTGTTGGTGCCACCGCGCGGCGACGCGCCGCGTCGCCGGCTCGCCTGAGAGGTACGGCCCGCCATAGAGTCACGGTAACGGTGGGGCCCGGCAGATCGCCGCTTTTCCGGGTCGTGTCCGCGCGTCGCAGCACGGACCCTGCCGCCGGTCGTGATATCCGCCTCAGAAGGGATGCCCGATGGCGTCGCCGGGAATCGAGGACGGTCCGGCCGATCCCCTGGCCGGGCACCCGGGCGAACTGCGTCCGCTGACCGGCGAACTGGTCGCCGCGGTGCTCGCCGCCCGTGGCCGCCCGGTCGCCCGGTCCGTGGCCGGCGACCTGGTGGGCCGCTTCGACGACAACCTGATCTGGTTTCTCTGCCTCGGCGGGGACGGCGAGCTGCTGCAGATCCGCACCATGGTGACGCCCACCTTCGGGATCGAGCAGGTGCCCACGCTGTACGCCTTCTGCAACTCCTGGAACCACGACCGGCTCTGGCCGAAGGCGTTCGTACACGTCGACGACGACGGCCGGGCCCGGGTCTACGGCGAGGTGATCACCGACCTGGAACGCGGGGTGACCTCGCACCAGCTCGACCAGTTGCTCGACTGTGGCATCTCGGCCGGCTGCCAGCTCGCCGTGGCGGTGGGTCGGCTGCCCGGCGCGGTGCCGGCGTGACCAGCCGCGAGGAGTCCACGGGCAGCCGGACCGACCGGCCGGGCGGGACCGAGGCGCGGACCGCCGCAGGACCCGGCGACCGGGTCGCCGGCAGGCGCGTTCCGGCGCTGGTGGCGGCGCTCGCCGACGCCCGGGACCTGCCGGACGGGCCGGGTCGACTGGTGGCTCTGGAACGGCTCGCCGAGCGGGCCGACGCGGCCGACGACGTCCGGTCCGCGGTGGACGCCCGTTTCGCGCTGATCGAGGCGTACCTGCTGGACGGGGAGCGGTGGCGGCTGGTGGAGCCGGTACGGCGCTGCCGGGCCGCCGCCGACCACCGGCCCGAGCTGCTCACCGACGCCGAGGCCGGACTGCTGCTGCGCTATCAGCGGTACGCGGTGGAGTCGCTGCTCGGCACTCCCCGGGTCGGGCTGGACCAGACCCGCTCCCTGCTGGACGATCTGGACCACCGGATCCGGGCGGACGGCCCGGACGCCTCGACCGTGGCGGAGCTGCGCTGCCGGATCGCGGACCACCTCGGTGACGAGCCCACCGCCCGCCACTGGTACCAGCGCTGGGCCAAGGCCCTGCCCGGGCCGGTCGGCTCCTGCCCGGGCTGTGCCCCGGCCCGACGCGCGGAGGTGCTCGCCGGCTGGGGTGAGTGGCACGCCGCGCTCGGCGAGCTACGCGAATCCGCCGACGGTGATCCGGCCTGCACCGACCAGCCCGAGCGGTCGCTGGTCGCCGGGCTGCTGCCCGGGCTGCGGACCGGCGAGCCGGAGCGGGCCGGGTCGGCGCACGTGCGGGCGTACCGGCGACACCGGAGCGAGCGGGCGGCGTTCGGGCACCTCGCCACGCATCTTCGGTTCTGTGCGCTGGGCGGCCACCTGGAACGGGGCCTGGCCATCCTGGCCGAGCAACTACCCCGACTGGACCGGCCCACCGACGACCTCGCCGCCATGGAGTTCGCCGCCGCCGGTGCCCTGCTCTGCGGGCTGGCCGTGGACGCCGGGCTGGGCGAGCGGCCGATGCACCGCCCGGCGTACGACGCCCGACCGGCCACCGAGCTGGACGTGGCCACGCTGGGAACCCTGCTGCTCGGGGTGGCCAGCGAATTGGCTGGCAGCTTCGACGCGCGCAACGGCACCGGCCACCACTCCGGGCGGATGGCCGCCTGGCTGGCCGAGCGCCCGCTCGCGACATCGGTCCCGCTGCCCGTCCCCGACGCGGCGGACGAGCCCGACGACGAAGAGCCCGACGACGATCGGCTCGGCGAGCGTGAGCTGGTGGCGCTGACCCTCGATCTGATCACCGCCGCGCTGGACCAGCGCGGCGACCGTTACCTACTGGACGAGGGCGGCACGGTGGTCGGCCGGTGGGGCGCCGCGGTGATCCAGTTCCGTCGGGCCGGCGAGCGCGGCGAGGTGCTGCACGCCCGGGCGATGGCGGTACGCCGGCTGCCGGCCGCCCGCCGCGCCGAGGCGTACGCCTTCTGCAACGCGTGGAACCACGACCGGCTGCTGCCCAAGGCGTACGCGCACGACCTGGACGACGAGCTGGTGCTGGCCGGGGACGTGGCCACCGACCTGACGCACGGGGTCGCCCCGGCGCAGCTGCTGGTGCTGGTGGACGCGGCGATCGCCACCGGCGTCGCGTACGCCGAGGCGGTGGCCGCGCTGCCCTGATCGGGTGGCGCGCGCTGCCGTGATCGCCGAGCGGGGGCAGTGGTCGCGGTCGCGGCGGCACTGTTCGTCATCCGACAGGGCGCAACCGGGGACGCCGGGCAGACGTGGGTCCGTCATCGCCCACTGCTACCGATGGAGTCGACATGCAGCGTCTGTTCCGGTCCGGCCTCCTCGCCACGGCCATCCTCTGCCTGCCCGCCCTCGCCGTCCCGGCGGTCGCCGCGCCCGCGCCGACGTTGACCGTCCCAGCGCCGACGATCACCGTGCTCGGCGAGAGCGTCGGCATGCTGGCGGCGTTTCGCGCGGGCGCGAAGAACGTCGGACTCTGGCTCGGCCCGACCAACCCGTACGAGAACTGGCTCGGCCCGACCAACCCGTACGAGAACTAGGGCGGTCGACCGCCGTCATTAGCGCGTTCGGGCCGGTCACCGACAGCCACGGGGGATGTCGGCGACCGGCCCGAGCACAGCGCGGTTGTTCAGACCTCGACGACGGTGGGCACGATCATCGGCCGCCGCCGGTACGCGTCGTTGACCCACCGCCCCACGGTCCGCCGGACGATCTGCTGAAGCTGGTGCGGGTCGGTGATGCCGTCCGCGGCGGCCCGGTTGAGCGCCTCGGTGACCAGCGGGATCACCGGATTGAAGGCCTCCGGGTCCTCGGAGAAGCCCTTCGCGGACAGGGTCGGGCCGGCGACCACCTTGCCGGTGACCGAGTCGACGACCACGGTGGTGGCGATGAAGCCGCCGTCGCCGAGGATCCGCCGCTCGGTGAGCAGGGACTCGCTGACGTCGCCGACCGCGAGGCCGTCGACGTAGACGTACCGGCTCTTCACGTGCCCGACCAGGCTGGCCCGGCCCTCCACCAGGTCGACCACGTCGCCGTCCTCGCAGAGCACCACCCGGTCCGCGGCAACGCCGGACTCGATGCCGAGACGGGCGTGCGCGCGCAGGTGCCGCCACTCGCCGTGCACCGGCATCAGGTTGCTGGGCCGGACCACGTTGAGCAGGTAGAGCAGCTCCCCGGCGGGGGCGTGCCCGGAGACGTGCACCTTGGCCACGTCCTTGTGCACGACCACCGCGCCGGCCCGGGCCAGCCGGTTGATCACCCGGTAGACCGAGGTCTCGTTGCCCGGCACCAGCGAGCTGGCCAGCACGACGGTGTCGCCGGGGGCGATGGTGATGTGCCGGTGGTCGCCGCTGGCCATCCGGCCCAACGCGCTCATCGGCTCGCCCTGCGAGCCGGTGGACATCAGCACGATCTGCTCCGGCGGCAGCGTGGTCGCCTCTTCGATCCCGATGACCAGCCCGGCCGGGATGTTCAGCAGGCCGAGGTCCCGGGCGATGCCCATGTTGCGGACCATGGACCGGCCGATCAGCGCGACCTTGCGGCCGTGCTCGGCGGCCGAGTCGAACACCTGCTGCACGCGGTGCACGTGCGAGGCGAACGACGCCACGATAATCCGACCCTTCGCCTTCGCGAAGATCGAGTCGAGGACCGGCCCGATCTCCCGCTCCGGGGTGACGAAGCCGGGGATCTCCGCGTTGGTGGAGTCGGACAGCAGCAGGTCGACGCCCTCGGCGCCGAGCCGGGCGAAGCCGGCCAGGTCGGTGATCCGACCGTCCAGGGGGAGCTGGTCCATCTTGAAGTCGCCGGTGTGCAGCACCAGGCCGGCCGGGGTGCGGATGGCCACGGCGAGGGCGTCCGGGATCGAGTGGTTGACCGCGAAGAACTCGCACTCGAACGGGCCGAGCCGCTCCCGGCCGCCCTCCCGCACGGTCAGCGTGTACGGCTGGATCCGTCGCTCGGCCAGCTTCGCCTCGACCAGGGCGAGGGTGAACTGCGAGCCGACCAGCGGGATGTCCGGCTTGTGGGCGAGCAGGTAGGGCACGGCGCCGATGTGGTCCTCATGGCCGTGCGTCAGCACGATCGCCTGGACGTCGGCCAGCCGGTCCAGGATCGGGCCGAAGTCGGGCAGGATCAGGTCCACGCCGGGCTGCTCGACGTCGGGAAAGAGCACCCCGCAGTCGACGATCAGCAGCTTGCCGTCGTACTCGAAGACGGTCATGTTCCGACCGATGGCGCCGAGCCCGCCGAGCGGGATGATCCGCAGCCCACCCTCGGGCAGCGGCGGGGGTAGCTCCGCGTCGATGTGCGCCTCGGTCACGCGTCCACCTCATTCTGCGACGCCGTAACCCGGCGCCCATCGTGTCGTTCGATCATTCGGGCAGCTCCAGGCCCGCTGCGGCGCAGTCCACGCGCAGCTGGGCGATCTCGTCGTCGGTGGCGTCCACCAGCGGGGGGCGCACCGGGCCGGCGGGCAGGCCCAGCGCAGCCAGGCCCGCCTTCACCAGAATGGTGCCCTGGGTACGGAAGACGCCGGTGAACAGCGGCAGCAGCCGCCGGTGCAGCGCCAGCGCGGTCGGCATGTCGCCCGCGTCGTACGCGTCGATCATCTGTGCGGTCAGCGCCCCGGTGAAGTGCGTCGAGGTGCCGACCAGGCCCACGCTGCCGACGGCCAGCGCCGGCAGGGTGAGCGCATCCTCGCCGCAGTAGAAGGCGAGGGAGGTGCGGCTGGTCACCCAGCTGGTGGCGGTCAGGTCACCCTTGGCGTCCTTGACCGCGACGATCCGGCCGTGCTCGGCGAGCCGGACCAACGTCTCGGTGTCGATCGGCACCCCGGCGCGGTGCGGGATGTCGTACAGCATCACCGGCAGCCCGCTGGCGTCGGCGACGGCGGTGAAGTGCCGCACCAGCCCCGCCTGCGGCGGCTTGTTGTAGTACGGCGTCACCACCAGCAGGCCGTGTGCGCCGGCCTTCTCGGCGGCGGCAGCCAGCTCGATGGTGTGCCGGGTGTCGTTGGTGCCGACACCGGCGACCACCTTGGCACGGTCACCGACGGCCTCCACCACGGCCCGGATGAGGCGTTCCTTCTCCGCGTCGGTGGTGGTCGGCGACTCACCGGTGGTGCCGTTGACCACCAGAGCGTCGTTGCCCTGCTCGTCGACCAGGTAACTCGCCAGCCGGGCGGCACCGTCGAGATCGAGCGAGCCATCGGAGGTGAACGGGCTCACCATGGCCGTGAGCAGCCGCCCGAAGGGGCGGGACGCCGACCGGGCGGCGGCGTCAGGGTGGTCGTACGTCATGCCCTCCAACCTAGCGGACGACCAGCCGGGGCCTGCCGGGGAAGGGCTCAGGACGCCTCGTGCGGGCTGGCGGCCACCTCGGTGCCGTCCGGCAGGGTCGAGATCACGAAGTCGGCGAAGACGTTCGGGGCGACGCTCTGCAGCTGACGCAGGCACTCGACGGCCAGCTCACGGATCTCCACGTCGGCGTGCTCGGTGGCCCGCATCGCGATGAAGTGCCGCCAGGCCCGGTAGTTGCCGGTGACCACGATCCGGGTCTCGGTGGCGTTGGGCAGCACCGCGCGGGCCGCCTGCCGGGCCTGCTTTCGGCGCAGCGTCGGGTTCGGCTCGTCGGAGAACCGCTGCTCCAGGCCCTCCAGCAGCTCGGTGTACGCCCGTACGCTCGCCTCGGCCGCCTCCACGAAGCGCTTGTGCAGCTCCGGGTCGTCGGCGATCACCGCCGGCTCGACCATGGCCGCGTCCCGCTCCGGGACGTACCGCTGGGAGAGCTGGGAGTACGAGAAGTGCCGGTGCCGAATCAGCTCATGGGTGAAGGAACGGGACACCCCGGTGAAGTAGAAGGTGACCGAGCCGTGCTCCAGCACCGAGAGGTGCCCGACCTCCAGGATGTGCGCGAGGTAGCCGGCGTTGGTCGCGGTCGCCGGGTTCGGCTTCTTCCACGACTGGTAGCAGGCCCGGCCGGCGAACTCGGCGAGCGCCTGGCCACCCTCCGCGTCGGTCGACCACGGCACGTCGGCCGGGGCCGCGAACTGGGTCCACGCGATCAACTTGACCTGGGGCTGCACCATCTCCGGCATTCCTGGGACTGTAGTGGCGTGGCGGCCCCGCGCCCAAGCCAGGCGCGCCTGGTGCAATCTCGATCACCGGCCACCCGAAGGTCGGACGCCCAACACCACGGCGTGGCGTCGACCGGCGGCGCAAGTGGTACCGTTTCCCGTACCACTTGCCTAGCCGCCGGAGGCCACTCGATGTCAGCCATCTCCGCATCCGAGGCACGCAAGCGCCTCTTTCCGCTGATCGAGCAGGTCAACGACGACCACACCCCGATCGAGATCGTCTCCAAGCACGGCAACGCAATGCTGGTGTCCAAGGAAGACTGGGACTCCTTGACCGAGACGGCCTACCTCCTGCGCTCACCTGCCAACGCAGCCTGGTTGGCGCAGGGCATGGCGGAGCTACACGACGGCGAGGCTGTCGAGCGGGAGCTCGACCTGTCGTGAAGATCATGTTTGTCAGCACGGGCTGGCGGGACTACATCTTCTGGCAGAACACCGACCGCACGGTCGTCAAGAAGATCAACCGCCTGATCGAGGACATCAGCCAGGAAGATCCTCATCAGGGGATCGGCAAACCCGAACCACTGAGGTACCACCTCGCTGGCGCCTGGTCCCGGCGTGTCACCGAGGAGCACCGCCTGGTCTATGTGACCTCCGTCGGCAAGGACGATGAGGACGTGGTGACGATCATCAGCTGCCGATACCACTACGAGAAGTAGTTCGGCGGTCGCGGGAAGACGAGGCCGCGCTCAGACGTAGAGCGAGGTGAACGGCGCCCAGGGCAGGTTGCGCAGCACCGAGAAGGCGAGCCAGGCGGCCAGGAAGCCGCCGATGACCTTGGAGCTGATCCGCAGCTCGGGCAGTCGCCAGCCGAACGCCTGGTTGCCCGCCCAGGCCACGAAGAGGTACGCCAGGAACGGCAGCGCGAAGACGAAAAGGAAGTGGTGCCGGGCGGCGGCCGGGAGGTCGGCGTGCAGCACGTACCAGAGTGCGCGGGTGCCCCCGCAGCCCGGACAGTCCAGCCCGGTGGTGAGCTTGAGCAAGCAGGTCGGTGCGGCGTCCGGGTCGGCGTGGGTCGGGTCGCTGAGCAGCGCGTACCCCATGCCGGCGGCGACGCAGCCGACCGCCGCCAGCGGCACCGCCCAGCGCGGCGCGCGGTCGTAGAGGCGCATCACGAATCGGGTGAGGCGGTCTGGTTCGACGGCCGCGTAACCGCCCTGCGGCCCCGTCGGCCAACCGGGAGCGCCGCCCGGATGACCCTCGGCCGGGCCAGCCGGATAACCCGCAGCCGGGCCAGCCGGATGACCGGCCGCCGGGCCAGCTGATTGACCAACGGCGGGGCCGGCCGGATAGCCGGCGGTAGCACCGGCCGGGTGACCGGCGGGCGGCTCGGCCGTGACCGCCGGTGCCGGGATCGGCTGGCCGGCCGGCCACGCGTCGCCCCCCGCCTCGGGCGCGGGCTGCGGCTGGTCGACCGGTCCGGGAGCGCTCGTCACGCGCTCACGGTACACCGGACACGCCGGCCAACGCGGCGGCAAGTGGGCCGGCGAGATCCCCCGCGACGGGCGGCGCCACCGCGCTGAGCCCGAGCCATCCGGCGAGCCGGTACAACTCGGCGGCGAGCGCCACCGCGGTCTCCCCCGGGTCGGCGCCGGGCTCGAGCCAGGCGGCCGGCACCAGCAGCACCCCGGCCTTGCGGTCGGCCTTCAGATCGACCCGGGCGGTGAACCGGTCGCCCTGGAGGAAGGGCAGCACGTAGTAGCCGTACACCCGCTGCGGCGCCGGGACGTAGATCTCGATCCGGTAGCTGAAATCGAAGAGCCGCTCGGTGCGGGCACGCTCCCAGATCAGCGGGTCGAACGGGCTGACCAGGGTGTTGCCCCGGACCCAACGCGGCAACCGGGCGGACGCGTGCAGCCAGGCCGGCTGACGCCAGCCCGGCACGGTGACCGGCACCAGCTCACCGGCCTCGGCCAGCTCCGCGACGGCCTGCCGGGCACCGGCCAGCGGCAGCCGGAAGTAGTCGCGCAACTCCGGCTCGGCGGCCACCCCGAGCGACCGCGCGGCGAGGGCCACCAAAGTGCGGTATGCCTCGGCGTCGGTCGGGGTGGGCGCGGCCAGCACGGCCGGCGGCAGCACCCGCTCGGGCAGGTCGTAGCGGCGGGCGAAGGAGGTGCTACGCTCCGCCGCGACCACCTCGCCGGCCCAGAACAGGAACTCCAGCGCGCGCTTCACCGCCGACCAGTTCCACCCCCAGTTGCCGGTCTCGCGGGGCGCGTCGTGCTCGATCTCGGCGGCCGTGAGCGGACCCCGGGCCGCCACCTCGTCGCGCACCCAGGCGACCAACTCGGGCTGCTCCTGGGCGATCCGTTGCATGCCACCCCAGGAGTCACTGCGCGCCCGGGCCATCCGCCACCGCAGCGTCGGATGCAGACCGACCGGAACCAGCGACGCCTCGTGGCCCCAGTATTCGAACAGCTCGCGCGGGCGACGGTAGGCGGCCTGGTCGAGCAGCGTGGTCGGGTAGGGCCCGAGCCGGCTGTAGAGCGGCAGGTAGTGCGCGCGTTGCAGCACGTTGACCGAGTCCATCTGGATCAGCCCGACCCGGTCGAGCACCCGACGCAGGTGCCGGCGGGTGGGCACGCCGACGGGCGCCGGGTCGGCGAAGCCCTGGGCGGCGAGCGCCACCCGCCGGGCCTGGGCGAGCGAGAGTGATTCCGGTGCGGCCATCGTCGGCGACCCTAATTCATCGGTACGACGTCGGTGCGGGAAGCTGGACGCGACGGCCATCGGAGCATAGAACGGTGCAATGCTGACCATCCGCCGAGAGGAGCCGGACGACGCCGACGCGATCGCCCGGGTGCACGTGCACGGTTGGCAGACCGGCTACGCCGGCTTCATGCCGGACGAGATGCTCGGGCGGCTCAACGTGGCCGCGTGGGCACAGCGCCGCCGGGACATCGGCACGGCCGACCCGGAGCACCCGTTCACCACCCTGCTCGGCGAGGTGGACGGGCTGGTGGTCGGCTTCACCACCTTCGGGCCGTACCGCCGCAACCAGGACCGCGACGACCTGGACCCGGCCGTCGGCGAGATCCTGGCGCTCTACGTTGAGCCGGCGTACTGGGGTGACGGGACCGCCGACGCGCTGCTCGCCGCCGCGCGGACCGGGCTCACCGAGCGGGGCTGGACCGCGTACCGGGCGTGGGTGCTGGCGGACAACCGACGGGCCCGCCGGTTCTGCGAGCGGGCCGGGCTGTCACCGGACGGTGAGCAGTCGACCTATCAGGTGCCGCTCGCCGGCGGTGCCGAGCCGGTCGGGCTGGTCGAGCTGCGGTATGCCGGACGCCTCGGCGACTGACCCGCCCGGGGCCAGCCACCGGCGCACCGGCAGGAAGGCCAGCAGCGCGAGACTGATCCAGACGTAGGCGTTGCTGCCCAGGAAGCCGTCGACGCCGCTGAAGTCCTTCTCCCAGAACCACACGGTACGGCTGATCAGCAGCGCGTACCCGATGGTCGCCGCGGCCAGCAGGACCCACCGGCGGCGGCCGGCCGGCGCGGCCATCGCGTTGTCGACCAGCAGGATCAGCGCGGGCAGCAGCCAGACCAGGTGATGTACCCAGGTGACCGGGCTGACCAGGCACATCACCGCACCGGTCAGCGCCAGACCGGTCGCCTCGTCACCGGCTGCCACGGCGGCCCGGGACCGCCAGGCCCAGAGCGCCAGGGTGCCGAGCACCAGCAGCAGCCAGAGCAGGCTGCTCGGGTGCTCCGGGTCGAGCCGGGCGGCCACCCCGCGCAGCGACTGGTTGGAGACGAACGCCAACTCGCCCACCCGCCCGGTGTTCCACAACGCCTCGGTCCAGAATTCCCGGGAAGCATCTGGGAAGAGCGCGCCGGCCAGCAGTGACACCCCGGCCGCCGTGCCGCTCGCGGTGAGCGCCGCACGCCACCGCCCGGTGACCAGCAGATAGACGATGAAGACGCCCGGGGTCAGCTTGATCGCAGTGGCCAGCCCGATGCCCACCCCGGCCCACCGGTTGCCGGCCGGCAGCAGCCGCAGCAGGTCCACCGCCACCAGGAAGAGCAGCAGCATGTTGACCTGGCCGAAGTTGATCGTCTCGCGCATCGGCTCGAACGCGGCGGCCAGGCAGAGCGCCACGGCGAGGGCGAACCAGCGGGTCCAGCCGGCCCGGCGGGCGATCGGGTCGACCAGCCACCAGATCAGCACCGTGGTGGTGACCACGCTGGCGAGGACGCTCACCACGATCGCGGCCGTCCACGGCAGGTACGCCATCGGCAGCATGACCAGCGCGGCGAACGGTGGATAGGTGAAACCGTACTGGGTGCCCGGTTTGAGGTAGTCGTAGATCTCCCCGCCGTCGTGCACCCACCAGGTCAACGCGCCGTAGTAGACCTTCAGATCGAAGAAGCCGTGGCGTACGGCCGCCACGGCGAGGAACGCGGTGACCGCCGCGGCGAGCACCACCACCCCCACGACCTGCACGGCCGTCCTGTTGGCACCCTGCGCCACCGTCGCCTCCCTCGCCCTGCGTAGGCTTCCGTCCCATGGCTCTCGGGTACGTCCGCCCGGCGCGTCCCGAGGACGCCGGCGAGATCGCACGCATCCAGCTCGCGACCTGGCGGGTCGCGTACCGCCGGATCCTGCCTCGGCACGTGCTCGACAACCTGGACGAGGCGTTCCTCGCCCGGCGGTGGAGCGCCGCGGTGCAGGAGCCGCCCTCGGGCGCGCACCGGGTGCTGGTCGCCGTCGAACAGGCCGAGCAATCGTATCTGGTGGGGTTCGCGGCCTCCGGTCCGGCCGACGCCGAGGCGCTGGCTCCGGGCGAGCCGGCCGACGCGCTCGGACCGGACGTGGCCGCGGTGACCGATCTGCTGGTCGAGCCGCGCTGGGGTCGGCGCGGGCACGGCAGTCGACTGCTCGCCGCCACCGTCGACCTGTGGCGGGAGGACGGCCTCAGCCGGGCGGTGGCCTGGGCGTTCGACGGCGACGAGGCGACCCGCAAGTTCCTCACCAGCACCGGCTGGGAGCCCGACGGCGCGGCCCGCGCGCTGGACGTCGACGACATGCTGGTGCCCCAGGTGCGCCTGCACGTGGCGGTCCCGACCGAGCCGGTGACCGAGGACCGCCCCGGCGAGTGAGCCCCGGACTGTCGGTGCGATGGCCTACCGTCGGCATCGTCCCCCCTCGTATGCCGACAGCGAGGAGAGCACCGTGTTCACAGACACCAAGGCGTTCAGCGGGTTCTCGGTGGACGACACCGCCCGCGCCGAACGCTTCTACGGCGAGACGCTCGGCCTGCGGGTCACCCGGGACGACGCGATGGGCGGGTTGCTGACCCTGCACATCGCCGGGGACCGGCCCGTCCTGGTCTATCCGAAGGCCGATCACTCCCCGGCGACCTACACCGTGCTCAACTTCCCGGTCGACGACATCGACGGGGCGGTCGACGAGTTGACCGCTCGCGGGGTGCACTTCGCCCGCTACGACGGGATGCCGCAGGACGACAGGGGGGTCATGCGTGGCCAGGGACCGGCGATCGCCTGGTTCACCGACCCGGCCGGCAACATCCTGTCCGTCCTCGAACAGGGTTGATCCCACTCACCGCCCGCCGGTTGATCAGGTGAGGGTTTGTTCGGCTATCAGCTCTTCGTCGTCCGTTGCTCCGGTGGGGTGGAAGCCCAGGGACGTGTACAGGGTGGCCGCTGCGGTGTTGTCGGGGTGGTAGGAGAGGCGCACCGGGGGGTTGCCGTCCCGGGCCGCCAACCAGGTGGCCAGGGTCTGCACGGTGGCCCGGCCGACGCCCCGGTTCTGCTCGGCGGCGTCGATCACCATTCCGCCGATCCAGTGCGACCCGTCGTCGTCCACGCCCCACATGACGTGGCCGACGACGGTCTCGTCGGCGTACACCGCGAGCGAGGTCCACACCTCCGAGCGGGTGCTGAGCAGCAGGTAGCGGGCGGCCAGTGCGGCCACGAAGCGGCGCTGGTCGTCGCGCGGGGCGACGTCCGCCACGGCCCGCCAGTTGTCGTCGTCCACCGGGCGGAGGGTGACCGCGCGGCCGGCCCGGTCGAGGTGTCCACGGTCGATCATCGGGGCAGCCTAGGCCGTGTTTCGTAGGGCACGAAGCCATTGGTTGATGGCGGCGATGGTGAGGGTGGCTTCGTAGCGCACGGC